>NZ_JBWKEZ010000069.1:0-30995 GCF_056434525.1 Streptomyces sp. NPDC044002 | reverse complement strand
AAGGGTTTTGGGGGGGGTCACGGGTTGCGCCAGGGAGGGGAGGGTTCGAGTAACGTTCGGGCACGCGCGGGCGCGGGGCGGAGGGGGCCAAGAGCCCCCCCCCCCTCGCCGCCCAGGGCCGCCTCGCTCCACTCCAGGGTCTGCAGCAGGAGCTCGTCCTTGCTGCCGAAGTAGTAGAGGAGGTGGCCGCTGCTCATGCCGACCTGGCGGCCCAGGCCGGCCATGGTCAGGCCCTCCAGCCCGCGCTCGGCGATCGTGGCCATGGCGGCGGCGAGTACGTCCTCGCGCGGGGGCGCGTTCTTGCGCGCCGCCCGTACCGGTGCTCCACCCGCCACCATGGTCACTCCTTCACGAGGTCCGCCTCGGGTCAGACCTTCGGCTGCTGCTGGGTGATGCAGTGGATACCGCCACCCCCGGCGAAAATCGTACGTGCGTCAACGAGCGTCACGGTCCGCTCGGGGAACAGTCCGCGGAAGATCTCGGCGGCCTCCTCGTCGCGCGGGTCGTCGAAGGAGCACAGCACCACGCCGCCGTTGCAGAGGTAGTGGTTGATGTACGAGTAGTCGACCCACTCGCCGTCCTCCTCCAGCACGGTCGGGGCGGGGACCTCCACGACCTCCAGGAGCCGGCCCTTGGCGTCGGTGGCGGCGCGCAGGATGGCGGCGATGGTCTTGCAGCGCTCGTGGTCCGGGTGGGCCGGGTCGGGCTGGGTGTGGACCATGACCACGCCGGGGCGGGCGAAGGCCGCGACGATGTCCACGTGGCCCTGGGTGCCGTAGGTGCCGTAGTCGCCGGCCAGGCCGTAGGGCAGCCAGATGGCCTTGGTGGTGCCGAGGTGGGCGTGGATCTCCTCCTCGACCTGCTGGCGGGTCCAGCCGGGGTTGCGGCCCTCGCCGAGCTGCACGGTGTCGGTGAGGAGCACGGTGCCCTCGCCGTCGACGTGGATGGCGCCGCCCTCGTTCACCAGGCGGGTGCTGTAGGTGCGGGTGCCGACCACGTCGGAGACGTGCCGGGCGATCTTCGAGTCGTGGTCCCAGCGGGCCCACTCCTGGGCGCCCCAGCCGTTGAAGGTCCAGTCGACGGCGGCCAGCTCGCCGGCGTCGTTGGTGACGAAGGTCGGGCCGATGTCGCGCATCCAGGCGTCGTCGAGCTCCTGCTCGACGAGCTGGACGTCGTCGCCGACGATCGCGCGGGCGCTCTCGGCGTCGCCCGGGGAGACGACGAGGGTCACCGGCTCGTAGGCGCGCACGGCGCGGGCGACGGCGCCCCAGGCCTGGCGGGCCTCGGCGAGCTCCTGCTCGTTGGTGAAGGTGGGGTTGGGGCTGGGCCAGGCCATCCAGGTGCGCTCGTGGGGGGTCCACTCGGCGGGCATCCGGAAGCCGTCGTTCACGGGCTTGGCGTCGGGCTGTGCAGTCATGGCGGGGTCCTAACGGGCTTGCAGGCTGTGCTGCTTACAGGAAGTACAGGCGGCTGAGTGAGACCGAGTCGGCCGCTTCGGAGCGCAGCGGTTCCCCGTCGAGGGAGACGAGTCCGCTGCGCGCGTCCACATCGACCGCGCCCACCCGGGAGTTGAGGAGCATGTCCTTGGGGCCGATGCCGCGGGTGCCGCGTACGGCGACGCGGCGGCGGCGGGTCGGCATCCCGTCGCCGCCCAGCGCCGCCGCGGCGGCGGAGACGAAGGCGACGGAGATGTCGGCGGCGGTGGCCCCGTACGCGCCGAACTGCGGGCCGAGGACGAGCGGTTCGCAGGTGTCGGTGGCGGCGTTGGGGTCGCCGGTGACTCCGTACGCCGGGAAGCCGGACTTCAGCACCAGCTGGGGCTTGGCGCCGAAGAACTGGGGGCGCCACAGGACGATGTCGGCGAGCTTGCCGGTCTCGATGGAGCCGATCTCGTGTGCCAGGCCGTGGGCGATGGCCGGGTTGATGGTCAGCTTGGCCATGTACCGCAGCACGCGGGCGTTGTCGTCACCCTCGCCGTCGCCCTCCAGGGGGCCGAGTTCGCCCTTCATCTTGGCGGCCATGGCGAAGGTGCGGCGGATGGTCTCGCCGGCCCGGCCCATGCCCTGGGCGTCGGAGGAGGTGATGCCGATGGCGCCCAGGTCGTGCAGGACGTCCTCGGCCCCCATCGTCCCGGCGCGGATCCGGTCACGGGCCATGGCCGCGTCGCCGGGGAGGTCGGGCTTGAGGTCGTGGACGGAGACGATCATGCCGTAGTGCTCGGCGACCGCGTCCCGGCCGAAGGGCAGGGTGGGGTTGGTGGAGGAGCCGATGACGTTCGGCACGCCCGCCATCTTCAGGACGTTGGGGACGTGTCCGCCGCCGCAGCCCTCGATGTGGAAGGCGTGGATGGTGCGGCCTTCCAGGACGCGCAGGGTGTCCTCGACCGAGAGGCACTCGTTCAGGCCGTCGGAGTGCAGGGCGACCTGTACGTCGTGCTCCTCGGCCACGCGCAGCGCGGTGTCCAGGGCCCGGGTGTGGGCGCCCATGTCCTCGTGCACCTTGAAGCCGCAGGCGCCGCCCTCGGCCAGGGCCTCCACCAGGGGAGCCGCGTCCGAGGAGGAGCCGCGCGCCAGGAAGCCGATGTTCACGGGCCAGGCGTCGAAGGCGTTGAAGGCGTGCTTCAGCGCCCAGGGGGAGTTGACCCCGACGCCCCAGACGGGGCCGAACTCCTGGCCGATGACGGTGGTGACACCGGCGGCGAGGGAGGCCTCCATGATGCGCGGGGAGAGCAGGTGGACGTGGGTGTCCACGGCGCCGGCGGTGGCGATCAGGCCCTCTCCGGAGACGATGCTCGTGCCGGTGCCGACGACCACGTCGACCCCGTCGAGGGTGTCCGGGTTGCCGGCCCGGCCGATCGCGTGGATGCGGCCCTCGCGGATGCCGATGGAGACCTTCCTGATGCCGAGGACGGCATCGATGACCAGGACGTTGCTGATCACGACGTCGCAGGTCTCGCGGACCGCGGCGCCCTTCAGGTGCAGGCCGTCGCGGGCGGTCTTGCCGAAGCCGGCCAGGAACTCGTCGCCGGGCTTCTGGGCGTCGTGCTCCACGCGCACGGTGAGCCCCGAGTCGCCGAGCCGGACCCGGTCCCCGGCGCGGGGGCCGAAGACGGAGGCGTACTCGTGCGGGTCGATGTGGCGGCTGCTGCCGGGGGCGCAGTGCGCGCTGTGGTCGTTGTGGGGGGTCTGACGGCTCACGCCCGGTCTCCCTTCGGATCCTCTTCGGTGGTGGCGGCGCCTAGGTAGCCGCATGCGGCGGCGCGGGCCAGGGCCTGCTCCTTGGCCCCGGGGGCGTCCAGCGGGCCGTCCACCAGGCCGGCGAAGCCGATGGCGATCCGGTCGCCGCCGATCGGGACCAGCCCCACCTCGCCCTCGCCGTGCGGGTCGAAGCGGACCGAGGAGCCGGCCGGCACGCACAGCCGCATGCCGTAGGCGGCGGCGCGGTCGAAGTCGAGCCGGGGGTTCGCCTCGAAGAAGTGGAAGTGGGAGGTGACGCTGACCGGTACGGGCGCGGTGTTGCGCACCCGCAGGTGCAGCTGCGGTTCGGGCTGCGGCGCGCCGGGTCCGGGGAGGACCGCGCCGGGGGCGTCGGCGCCGAGGGAGACGGCGCCCTGGATGGGCGAGGAGACCACCGCGAGGCGGGACCCGTCGTCGAAGACGGCCTCCACGTGCACCTCGGTGACCACGTCGGCGACGCCGGGCAGTACGTCGTGGGGGCCCAGGACGTTCCGGGCTTCCTCGATGGCCTCGGCCAGCCGCTTGCCGTCGCGCGCGGCCTCGCAGACCGTGTCCGCGATCAGCGCGGTGGCTTCGGGGACGTTGAGCCGCAGGCCCCGGGCCCGACGGGCCCTGGCCAGTTCCGCGGCGCTGCGCAGCAGCAGGCGGTCGCGCTCCGTAGGTGTCAGCCGCACGCCGATCCACCACCTTTTGACTCGATGGGTTAGAGCATCACTCTAACTCTTCATTTCCTCGCAATGAAGCATTGACCTGGGACCAGGGCTCAGGTCACATTGAATGACGCTCAAACGAATGCGCAACCACCCCCCGCCCTGCCAAGGGAGTCCCCCCATGCCCATCGAACAGCGCGGAGTCGACACCATCCCGGAGGAGGAGAGGACGAGCGGTCCCCGTGACCTGATCTCGATCCTCCTCGGCTCCAACCTCTGCCTCGGCGTGATCGTCTTCGGCTGGCTGCCCCCGTCCTTCGGGCTCGGGCTGGTGCCCTCCGTCACCGCCATCGTGACCGGCACCCTGGTCGGCATAGCCTTCACCGCGCCGCTCGCCCTGGTGTCGCTGCGGACCGCGACCAACCTGTCCACCTCCAGCGGCGCCCAGTTCGGCGTACGGGGGCGGCTGGTCGGCTCCGTGGTCGGCCTGCTGCTCTCCCTCGGCTACACCGCGCTCACCCTGTGGATCGGCGGCGACGTGATGGCCGGGACCCTGTCCCGGCTCACCGGGCTGCCCGACACCGGTCTCACCCGGGCCGTGATGTACGGCGTGCTCGCCGCGTGCACCGTCGTCGGAGCCGTCTTCGGCTACCGGCTGCTGCTGCGCATGAGCAAGGTGCTGTCCATCGCCATGGTGGTCCTGCTGGCCGTCGGCGTCGTCGCGTACGCCCCCCACTTCACCGCCGCCGCCCCGCCGGACACGGAGTACCTGCTCGGCTCCTTCTGGCCGACCTGGCTGCTGGCCGCCGTCGCCGCCGGGCTCAGCGGGCCCGTCGCGTTCATCACCCTGCTCGGCGACTACACCCGCTACATCTCCCCGCGCCGCCACGGCTCCCGCAAGGTCTTCTGGGCCACCTGCCTCGGGCTGCTGTTCGGCCTGCTGGTGCCGCAGCTGTTCGGCACCTACACCGCCCTCGCCGCCCGCGCCGGGGCCGACTACGCCGGGCCGCTCGTGGCGGCCGCGCCCTTCTGGTACCTCGTCCCGCTGCTGGTGGCCGCCGCGGCCGGCTCGGTCGGCAACGCCGGGCTGATGCTCTACTCCATGGGCCTGGACCTGGACGCCATCATCCCCAGGGCCACCCGCACGAAGGCCACCGTGATCGCCGCCGCCGTGGCCACCGCGTTCGTCTTCTTCGGCTCCTTCGAGTGGGACGTGCAGTCCGCGATGACCTCCTTCGTCCTGCTGCTCACCGCGGTCGGCACCCCGTGGGCCGTGATCACCCTGATCGGCTTCGTGCGCTGCCGCGGGGTCTACGACGCGGACGCCCTCCAGGTGTTCAACCGCCGGGCCCGCGGTGGCGTCTACTGGTACAGCGGCGGCTGGAACCTCCGCGCCACCGCCTCCTGGGCGGCGGGCGCGGTCGTGGGCCTGGCGGCCGTGTCGACCCCGGTGTACGAGGGCCCTCTGCTGGCGCTCACCGGCGGGGTGGACTGTAGTTTCATCCTGTCGGGGCTGGTCGGGGGCGCGGTGTACGCCGCGCTGACCGTCCGGCCGCAGGCGGCACCGGCCGCCGCACCGGCGGCGGAAGCAGTGATGGCGGCGGCCGACTAGGACAGGGGCCGCCGCGTACGACACGGGGAGGCGTCGTGGAAGAGCTCGCATACGTGGCGACGAGGATCGTCAAGGGGATGGCCGGCCTGGCCTACCTGATCGGCGACGGCCTGTCGGCCATGACCGGCTCGGAGGGCCAGTTCGAGCGCAGCAGCAAGAAGGACGACAAGAAGGACGAGGAGCGCTGACCACGCTCCTCCCCCGTCCCACCGCAAGACCGAAGGCCCCCGCGCAGCAGCGCGGGGGCCTTCGGGCGTCTCGGGGACACGCCCCTAGCCGAGCGGGTGCATCCAGCCGTGGGTGTCGGCGGTGTGGCCGGTCTGGAGGTCCAGGAGCGCCTTGCGGAGCTTCATGGTGACCTCGCCGGGCTGCCCGTCGCCCTGGGTCCAGTTGGCGCGCTCGGACTTGACGGAGCCGACCGGGGTGATGACGGCGGCGGTACCGCAGGCGAACACCTCGGTGAGGGTGCCGTTCTCGTTGTCGCGCTTCCAGTCCTCGGTGGTGATCCGGCCCTCCTCGGCGGTATAGCCGAGGTCGCGGGCGATGGTGAGGAGGGAGTCGCGGGTGATGCCGGGGAGGAGCGAGCCGGTCAGCTCCGGGGTGACGATGCGGTCGCCGTACACGAAGTACAGGTTCATGCCGCCCATCTCCTCGATCCAGCGGTGCTCGACGGCGTCCAGCCAGACGACCTGGTCGCAGCCGTGCGAGGCGGCCTGGGCCTGGGCGACGAGGGAGGCCGCGTAGTTGCCGCCGGTCTTGGCGGCGCCGGTGCCGCCCTTGACGGCGCGGACGTACTCCTCGGAGAGCCAGACGGAGACGGGCTTGACGCCACCGGGGAAGTACGCGCCGGCGGGCGAGGCGATGACCATGAAGAGGAACTCGTTGGCCGGGCGGACGCCCAGGCCGACCTCGGACGCGAACATGAACGGGCGCAGGTACAGGGAGGCCTCGCCGGAGTCCGGCACCCAGGCGCGGTCCTGCTTGATCAGGGCGTCGCAGGCCTCGATGAAGAGGTCGGCCGGCAGCTCCGGCATCGCCATGCGGCGGGCGGAGGCCTGGAAGCGCTCGGCATTGGCGCGCGGGCGGAAGGTGGCGACGGTGCCGTCGGGCTGGCGGTAGGCCTTGAGGCCCTCGAAGATCGTCTGCGCGTAGTGCAGGGTCATGTTCGCGGGGTCGATCGACAGCGGGGCGTACGGGACCAGCTCGGCGTCGTGCCAGCCGCGGCCCTCGGTCCACTTGATCGTCACCATGTGATCGGTGAAGTGGCGGCCGAAGCCGGGGCTGGCCAGGATCGCCTCGCGCTCCGCGTCGGACAGCGGGTTCGAGGAGGGCTTGAGCTCGATCGTGGGCGTCGTCATGAGTGCTTGTCCTTCACCGGTTGGGTATGGCGGACCGCGCTCATGCGTACTAGGACGTCCGAGCTTCCCCGTATTCCGCGGCCTCGCGTTCGATTATCGCGCGCGGGCAGGCTTCGGAGAAACGGGGCTTTAGCGGCCCAGGGGAGATGGTGGCACCGGGGGCCGCGCAGGAGAAGCCGCCAGGTCCCTTTGTGACCTGGCGGCTTCCTGGGTGGAACGGCCGGGTCAGCCGGCTACTCGCGCGGCGAGGGCGTCGCCGATCGCGTCGGTGGAGCGGAAGGTGCCGTCGCGCTCGGCCAGGTCGGCCGAGACGGCGTCCTCGATGCGGACGGCCTGGGCCTCGTAGCCGAGGTGGCGCAGCAGGAGGGCGACCGAGAGGATCGTCGCGGTCGGGTCGGCCTTGCCGGTGCCCGCGATGTCGGGGGCCGAGCCGTGCACGGGCTCGAACATGGACGGGAAGGCGCCGGTCGGGTTGATGTTCCCGGAAGCGGCCAGGCCGATACCGCCGGTCACGGCCGCGGCCAGGTCGGTGAGGATGTCGCCGAAGAGGTTGTCGGTGACGATGACGTCGAAGCGCTCGGGCTGGGTGACGAAGAAGATCGTCGCGGCGTCGACGTGCAGGTAGTCGGTGGTGACCTCGGGGTACTCCTGGCCGACCTTGTCGAAGATGTTCTTCCACATGTGGCCCGCGTACACGAGGACGTTGTTCTTGTGGACGAGCGTCAGCTTCTTGCGGGGGCGGGCGTTGGCCCGCTCGTACGCGTCGCGCACGACGCGCTCCACACCGTAGGCCGTGTTGACGCTGACCTCGGTGGCGACCTCGGCGGGGGTGCCGGTGCGCAGGCTGCCGCCGTTGCCCGTGTACGGGCCCTCGGTGCCCTCGCGGACCACGACGAAGTCGATCTCCGGACGGCCGGCGAGCGGGGTGGCTGTGTTCGGGAACAGCTTCGAGGGGCGCAGGTTGATGAAGTGGTCGAAGGCGAAGCGGAGCTTCAGCAGCAAGCCGCGCTCCAGCACGCCCGACGGGACCGACGGGTCGCCGATGGCGCCCAGCAGGATCGCGTCGTGGTGCTTGAGGGCCTCCAGCTCCGCGTCCGGGAGGGTCTCACCGGTGCGGTGCCAGCGCTGGGCGCCGAGGTCGTACTCCTTGGTCTCCAGCTTCACATCCTGGGGCAGGACCGCGGTAAGGACCTTGAGGCCCTGAGCCACGACTTCCTGGCCGATGCCATCACCGGGGATCACTGCGAGATTGATGCTGGTCGACATGTCGGAACCGTACTCCGTGTCCCAGCCCTCAGACATATCGCGTCCAGCATTTGGACCAACGGAGGTCGGTCGCGGACGCGGTGCGCCGGGTGCGGGCGGGCTGGGCGGCGGAGCTGCCGGGAGGCCGGTCAGTGGCCGGTCGAGCCGCCGTTGTCGCGGCGGTCCAGGGCGCGCTGGAGGGCGGCGGCGGCGTTCTTGCGGTCGGCGTCGGCCGGGGAGGTGTGGCGGACGCGGCGGGCTGCGGCGGTGGTGGGGGTCATGGTGATCGACTCCTTGGGATCACGGCGTGGCGGGGCCACGGATGAGGGGTGTTCCTTCAAGGCGCCGGAAGAGGCGGGGGGCTGCACGCCGCAGGGGTTGCCTGCCAGTGGGCGCGCGCCCTCGACCGCCATTCGCCGGATCAGCGAGACGTTCGGCTCCTACAAAGCTAGGGCAGGTCCGGCTGTATGTCTCCGCAATTACTCGGACTTCCTAGTATCTGAGATGGGAAACCCCCCGAAGGGAGCCTTCCGCAGGTTCCGTTTTCAGGCCTTCTCAGCCCTGAGTTCCCTGATCAGAGCCCTGACGGCGAGAGTCGAAGCCAATTCCGTCGTGGTGACGTATCCCACCTGCCTCACCGGCCTCCGGGGCCCCAGGGCGGTGATCTCGACGGTGTCCGGGGCCTCCCGCAGCGACAGCTCCGGCATGATCGCCATGCCCAGCCCCCGGCCGACCATCGTCAGCACCATGGCGTCGTCCTCCGCCTTCACGGTCGCCCGCGGGATCCAGTCCTGGGACCGCCACCACGCCCGGGTGTAGGAGCCGCAGTTCTCGTCCCAGTCCAGCAGCGGCAGCGCCTTGGGGTCCGGGTGCCCGGCCGGGTGCACCAGGGCGTACGCCTCCTCCGCGAGCACCCCGGTCAGCAGCCCCGGCGGTACGTCCTCCCGCGCGCCCAGCGTCGCGATGCCCAGGTCCGCCCGGCCCGCGGCCACCTCCCCCGCCGTGCCGGCGCCGATCTCGCGCACCACCCTGACCTCGGGCCGGATGCCGGGGTGCAGGGCGGCGAGCCGCTCCAGCGCGGGCGGCAGCAGGTGCAGGGCCGCACTGCGGAAGGCCGCCACGCGCAGCACCCCCTCCACCGCCTCCCGCCCGGCGGGGGCCCGGGCCGCGCCGCGCGCCTCCGCGCCCAGCACCTCGTACAGCCGCAGGATGCGCCGGCCCAGCGCGACGGCCCGCTCGCCGGCCGGGGTGGGCGAGGCCCCGCTGCGGCCGCGCTCGAAGAGCACCGCGCCGACCTTGCCCTCGCTGCCGCGCACCGAGTGCGAGACCGCCGACTGGCTGACGCCCAGCACGGCGGCCGCGGCGGAGAACCCGCCCGTGTCGGCGACGGCGACCAGGACCCGGAGTTCCTGCGGGGCGAGCTCGGCCACTGGTTCCCACCTCGGTGTATGAGCAGCGTTCATGGATGTGCGGCTTCCATGAGGGCAACCCCCTGCCCGGCCGCGGGATTCCTTCCTAGGTTCATGGCCATGAGCACCGACACGGCCCACTTCGTCCACCAGATCGCCCGCCCGACCGGCTTCCCGGTCGCCTCCGACTTCGCGTACACCTCCTCCCCCGTCCCCGAACCCGCCCCCGGCACCGCCCTGGTGGAGAACCTGCTGCTGTCGGTGGACCCGTACCACCGCGGGCTGATGGACGGCGGCGAGGGCGGCTTCGAGCTGAACGCCCCGTTGGAGGGACGCACGGTGGGCCGGGTGACCTCCTCCCGCGACCCGGGGCTGAAGGAGGGCGACCTGGTCTTCCACCGCGCGGGCTGGCGCACCCACGCCCTGGTCACCCTGGGCGTGGACGGCACCCGCAAGCTGCGGGGCCACGAGGGCGTCCCGCTGGAGGCGTACCTCTCCATCCTGGGCGGCACCGGCCTGACCGCCTACGCCGCCCTCACCCGGACCGCCGCCCTGCGCGAGGGCGAGGACGTCTTCGTCTCCGCCGCCGCCGGCGGGGTCGGCACCGCCACCGGTCACATCGCCCGGCTGCTCGGCGCCCGCCGGATCATCGGCAGCGCCGGCTCGGCGGCCAAGGTCGCCCACCTCACCGGGGCCCTCGGCTTCGACGCCGCCTTCGACTACCACGACGGGCCCGTCGGCGAGCAGCTGGCGCAGGCCGCACCGGACGGCATCGACGTGTACGTGGACAACGTGGGCGGGGACCACCTGGAGGGCGCGATCGACTCCCTGCGCGAGTACGGCCGGATCGCCTGGGTCGGCGCGATCTCGATGTACAACGCGGACCGCGCCCCCGCCGCGCCCCGCAACCTCTTCGAGGTCGTCCACAAGTCGCTGCGCCTGGAAGGCGTATTGGTCCGGAACCACACCAATCTCCAGGACGAGCTGGAGGACTTCCTCGTCCCCCACCTGCGCAGCGGCCGGATCGGCACCGACACCACCGTTGTCCAGGGATTCGACCGCACGGTGGAGGCCTTCCTGGGCATGCTCCACGGCGAGAACACGGGCAAGATGCTCGTGCGGACCGGGAGCTGATTCCGGCCATCCGGATGTTCACCGACTTCTTACTGCACGGATGTAGACCTTTGCGGCGGCTGCCGCCACCCTTGCCGTCAATGTGCCAGAGGGGCACTTGAGTTGGAGGCGAGAAGCCAGTGACACCCATCAGCCGCAGGGGTTTCGTGGGGATCGGCGCCGGGCTCGTGGCGGGAGCGGCCCTGCCCACCGCCCTGCCGGGGACGGCGGCGGCCGCCGCCGCGATGGGCACGATCACCGATGTGAAGCACGTGGTCGTCCTGATGCAGGAGAACCGCAGCTTCGACCACTACTTCGGCAGGCTGAAGGGCGTACGCGGCTTCGGCGACCGCGCCGCCGGCAACATCCCCGGCGGCTGGGGCACCTTCAACCAGCCGAACTGGGGCGGCCGCCAGTACCCGTGGAAGCTGTCCGCCACCCCCTCGGCCGGCGGGGCCGACGGCCAGACCCTGGCCCAGTGCACCGGAGACCTCCCGCACAGCTGGACCTCGCAGCACGCCGCCTGGAACAACGGGCGCATGGACAACTGGGTCGCCGGCGTCGGCAAGACCCACACCCTCGGCTACCTGGAGCGGGGCGACATCCCCTTCCACTACGGCCTCGCCGACAACTACACCGTCTGCGACGCCTACTTCTGCTCCGCCCTCAGCGCCACCGGCCCCAACCGCACCTTCCTGTGGAGCGGCAAGGTCGACGCGGGCAGCAAGGACGGCGGCGAGGAGTCCGGGCTGACCTGGGAGTCGTACGCGGAGGCCCTCCAGCGGGCCGGTATGACCTGGAAGGTCTACCAGAACGCCCAGGACAACTACGGGGACAACGGCCTCGCCTACTTCAAGAAGTTCACCGACGCCCGGCCCGGCGACCCGCTGTGGGACCGGGGCATGGCCTCGGTCCCCAAGGTCACCGGCTCCACCCCCGACGACATCGCCGCCGCGATCCGCGCGGACGTGGTCGCCGGGACCCTGCCCCAGGTGTCCTGGGTGGTGGCGAACGAGGCCTTCTCCGAGCACCCCTACGCCCCGCCCGGCGACGGCGCGCACTTCGTCGACCTGGTCTACCGCGCGCTCGCCGCGAACCCGGAGGTCTTCGACTCCACCGTCCTCTTCCTCAACTACGACGAGAACGACGGCTTCTTCGACCATGTACCGCCGCCGGTGGCCCCGCCCGGCACCCCGGACGAGTACATCGACGGCGTCCCGATCGGGCTCGGCTTCCGCGTCCCCATGCTGGTGATGTCCCCGTGGACGCGCGGCGGCTGGGTCAGCTCCGAGGTCTTCGACCACACCTCGGTGCTGCGCTTCATGGAGACGTGGACGACCGCGATCGGCACGCCCGCCCTCTGCCCCAACATCAGCGCCTGGCGCCGCAAGGTGACCGGCGACCTGACGGGCGTCTTCGACTTCGCGCACCCGGTGTACGGGGTCCCGGCGGGCCTGCCGTCCACGGCGAAGGTCATCGGCCAGTCCACCTGCGGCCCGCTGCCCAACCCGGTGCCTCAGAACAACGCCCAGCCGGCACAGGAGCCCGGCACGCGCCCGGCGCGGGCCCTCCCGTACCAGGTGAACGGCAACCTGGACCGCTTCGAGTTCGGGCCGATGGGCAAGATCCTGGCCTGGTTCTCGATGACCAACCAGGGCCCGCAGGCGAAGCGGGCGGCGCACTTCTCGATCCACCCGCACCAGTACCGGGACACGGCCGCCTGGCAGTACACGGTCGAGCCGGGCGCCACCTCCACGGACTGGTTCTCCATCGGCCTGGGCTCCGGCTCGGGCAAGTACGACATCTCGATGTACGGCCCGAACCGCTTCCTGCGCCGCTTCATCGGCGACGCCACGAAGCCGGGCAAGGACCTGGAGGTCGCGGCGCGCTACGCGGTGGAGTCCGGCACCGGCAAGATGGCCGTCTGGTTCAAGATGACCAACGCCTCCGGCTCCCCCGTCACCTTCACCATCCGCTCCAACGCCTACCGCACGGACGGCCCCTGGACCTACACCGTCCCGGCGAACTCCTCCCGCGAGGACTTCTTCAACGCGGTTGCGTACAGCAAGGGCTGGTACGACTTCACGGTCCTGGCCGACGCCGACGGCACCTGGTCGCGGCGCTACACGGGCCACATCGAGACGGGCGCCGCGAGCGTCTCCGGCTCCTAGGGGGTGTCCGCAAAGTCTCGCCTGCCCCGCGACGCCCGGCACGCGCTCTCGCCGCACCGGGCGAAAGACCGAGTACGTCCAGTACGAGGTCTTCCGCCCGGCACGCCGAGAGCACGCACCGGACGCCGCGGGGCCCGCCCTCCGGGCGGACGGCGCCACTTTGCGGACACCCCCTAGCGGCGCCGGTGCAGCAGCCGGCCCGCGATGACCGTGGCCACGCACGTCGTCGCGCCGCGCTCCAGCAGGTCGGCCTCGTCCGCCACCGCGAAGACCGCGAACCGGGCCGCCGCGCCCGCCTCCAGCACCCCGTGGAAGGCCTCCCCGGCCGACTCCCGCCCCGCGAGCGGGTCCAGGGCGGGCGCGCCCTCGTACGGGGCGGGCGGCACCACGGCCAGGCCCGAGCGGGTCACCGCCGTGCGGACGGAGGCGATCGTGAAGCGGCCCGCGACCGCCACCACCCCGCGCGCGAGCAGCTTCTGCGTGCCCCGCCGGGCGCTGTTGCCCCAGCGGGACTCGGTCATCTTCAGCGCGTCCAGCGCCTCGGCCCCGGTGATCGGGCCGGCACCGAGCTCGGTGACCTCGTACGGGTCGTCCGGGTAGTACGTGCGCTCCAGCAGCTCGTCGGCCCCGCGCGCGAGCAGCCCCGGGGTCAGCAGCCCGGGCCAGCGGCGGACCCGGGCGTGCGGCGCGGCCGCGGCGAGCTCCTCGTAGGGGCCCGTGCGCACGATCCGGTCGCCCTCGACCAGGACCGCGCCGCCCTCCAGCGGTGCGGCCCCCGGTCCGGTGACGAGGAGGTCGGCGGTGTGCAGCGTCAGCATCGGGCGTCAGTTCGTGGAGATGAGCTTCAGCTCGGGGTGCGCGGTGCCCCCCTCGATGGCGGTCGAGGAGATGTGCGAGACCACGCGGTCGTCGACGGGGTCGTTCGCCGGGTCCTCGTGCACCAGGAGGTGCTCGTACGTGGTCGCGCGCTGCGCGGGGACGCGGCCGGCCTTGCGGATCAGGTCGATAATCTCCTGGCGGTTCGAGCGGTGCTTGGCACCGGCCGAGGAGACCACGTTCTCCTCCAGCATGATCGAACCGAGGTCGTCGGCGCCGTAGTGCAGCGAGAGCTGGCCCGCCTCCTTGCCGACGGTGAGCCAGGAGCCCTGGATGTGGGCGATGTTGTCGAGGAAGAGCCGCGCGATCGCGATCATGCGCAGGTACTCGAAGACGGTCGCCTGGGTGCGGCCCTTGAGGTGGTTGTTCTCGGGCTGGTACGTGTACGGGATGAACGCGCGGAAGCCGCCGGTGCGGTCCTGCGTGTCCCGGATCATCGCGATGTGCTCGATGCGCTCGGCGTTGGTCTCGCCGGTGCCCATCAGCATGGTGGAGGTGGACTCCACGCCCAGCTTGTGGGCGATCTCCATGATCTCCAGCCAGCGCTCGCCGGACTCCTTCAGCGGGGCGATCGCCTTGCGCGGGCGCTCCGGGAGCAGCTCGGCGCCGGCGCCGGCGAAGGAGTCGAGGCCGGCGGCGTGGATCCGCTTGATGGCCTCTTCGGCGGAGACGCCGGAGATGCGGGCCATGTGGTCGACCTCGGACGCGCCGAGGGAGTGGATGACCAGCTGCGGGAAGTCCTTCTTGATCGCCGAGAAGTGGTGCTCGTAGTACTCGACGCCGTAGTCGGGGTGGTGCCCGCCCTGGAACATGATCTGGGTGCCGCCCAGCTCGACGGTCTCCGCGCAGCGGCGCAGGATGTCGTCGAGGTCGCGGGACCAGCCCTTCTTCGTGTCCTTGGGGGCCGCGTAGAAGGCGCAGAACTTGCACGCCGTCACACACACGTTGGTGTAGTTGATGTTGCGCTCGATGATGTACGTCGCGATGTGCTCCGTACCGGCGTAGCGGCGGCGGCGCACGGCGTCGGCGGCCTGGCCGAGCGCGTGCAGCGGGGCGTGCCGGTAGAGGTCGAGGGCCTCTTCCTTGGTGATCCGGCCCCCTGCGGCGGCGCGGTCGAGGACGGACTGGAGTGCGGCCAGGTCGGTCACCGGTGGATCACCTTTCGGCGGTGTGTCAAGGGTCCGGACCGATCCAGCCTACGCCAGGGCCCGCGCGCCCCCGTCAGGGCGGGGGTCACGGGCTGCGCGTGAGGTCTCCTTCGGGGTTCCCGGCGCCCCTGTCGCCCGACTTGTAGTGCAGGGAGCCGCCGGTGTTGAGGGTGAAGCGCTCGTTGGCGGAGCCGCCGGCGCAGATGCCCGGGTGCGGGTTGGGCCCGCCGGCCGTGTCCAGGACCAGGGAGCGGTCGGTGGCGGAGGCGAGCTTCCAGTCGCCGCTGCAGTCGGTGCCGAAGACCGGCAGGATCGACTTGTCCCGGCCCACGACCTCGCCGACCTTGCCCGCCTTGATGGTGATCTCGAACTCGCTGGTCGCGCCGACGTTGGTGGTGACGGTGCCCTTCCAGGTGCCGACGAGGTCCTTCGGCACGTCGCCCCGGGTCCCGCGGGGCGGGGCCTCGGACGACCCGGAGGACGACCCGGAGGAGGAGGCGGAGGGGGACGCGGACGGCGCGCCGGAGGCCGGTGCGGAGCCGGCCGGGGCCGGGGTGACCTGCTGGTCGTGGCCGCCCGAGGCGGACTCCCGCTCCTTCCCCTGGCCCGGCAGCAGGTCCAGCGCGTACAGCCCGCCGGACGTCAGCGCCAGCACGGCGGCGCACGCGCCGAGCACCAGGGTGCAGCTGAAGCGGCGCCCGGCGGCGGTGACGGTGACCCCGCGGCCGGCCGCCGTGTCACCGGGGGCGGCCATGGCCCGGCCGGCCGTCTCGGTGGGGGCTCCGTACACCCCGCCGGCGGGGTACCCGCCCGTGCCGGAGGAGCCGTACGGGCCGGCCGCGGCGGGGTGGGCGGGGCCGCCCGACTGCGCGGCGGAGCCGTAGGAGGGGTCGGGCGTACCGAAGCCGACCCTGGCCGGCCCCCCGAAGGAGCCGTCCGTGAACGGCACCGGCCCGGAACCGGACGCCGGCCCGGACCCGGAGGCGTGGCCGGACGCCGGCCCGGACCCGGAGGCGTGCCCGGACCACGCGCCGGCCGCGGAGTCGGCCGCCGTGGCGGGTCCGCCCGCGTGGCCCGGTCCGGCCGGCGCCCCGGGAGCTCCCGCGCCGTACCCGTGGCCGCCCTCGGAGGAATCGGCGTCCAGGTCCAGCAGGGCCACCGCCGCGCGGCTCGCCTCCTCGACCAGCGGGGCCGGGAGCCAGCCCGGGGCGCCCAGGGCGCCGCCCAGGGCCGCCGCGAGCGCCTCTGGGGCGGGGCGGTCGGCGGCGGCCTTGGCCAGGCAGGAGCCGATCAGCTCGCGCAGCTCCCCGGAGGGGATGCCGTCGAGCTCCGGCGGCTCGTGGACCACCTTGTAGAGCAGGGTCGCGGAGTTGTCCCCGCTGAAGGGCGGCCGGCCGGTCGCCGTGAAGGCCATGACGGCGCCCAGGGAGAACACGTCCGAGGCGCCGGTGACGCCCTTGCCGAGGATCTGCTCCGGGGACATGTAGCCGGGCGAGCCGATGGAGACGCCGGTGGAGGTCAGCGAGGCGGTGCCGTCCGTGGCCCGGGCGATCCCGAAGTCGATCAGCCGGGGCCCGTCCAGGGTGAGCATCACGTTGGAGGGCTTCACGTCCCGGTGTACGAGGCCCAGCCCGTGCACCGCCACCAGCGCGCGGGCCAGCCCCGCGCCGACCGCCCGTACCGAGGCCTCGGGCAGCGGCCCGTGCCCGGCCACCGCCCGGTCCAGGGAGGGGCCCGCCACGTACCCGGTCGCCACCCACGGCACGGGCGCATCCGGGTCGGCGTCCAGCACGGGCGCGGTCCACTCCCCGCCGACCCGCCGGGCGGCCTCCACCTCGCGGCGGAAGCGGGCGCGGAACTCCGTGTCGGAGGCGAAGTGCGGGTGCACGATCTTGACGGCGACCGTCCGGCCGCCGGCGCTGCGCCCCAGATAGACCCGGCCCATACCGCCCGCGCCCAGCCGGCCGAGCAGCCGGTAGGCGCCGACGGTGCGAGGCTCGCCGGCTTCGAGCGGCTGCATCGCGTCCCCCGTCCCCCGAGATCGTTGTTCGCGTTCGTGCGAACAGACAGCACCTTAGGGGGTGACGGGGGCGCGTTCCCGCCGAATAGCTTCCGCTTCCCCCGCCGCCCTTCGCATTCGCCTCCGGGAGACGTGAATACGAAAGGGGAACGAATTCCCGGCAAACGGAACATTCCCGGGAGTGAACGGAGAGAAGCGGAAGATCGGCGGGGATATCGCGATCAGTGATCCGGCGCGGCGGCCTTCAGCAGCTCGACGGTGACATCGGCGTCGTAGCCGGTGTCCGCCCCGGTCCGGCGCGCGAATTCCCGTACGCCGGCCAGTTGGTCGGGGCCGAAGCGGAAGTCGAGCGTGGTGAAGTAGCGCTGGAGCAGCTCGGCGTCGAAGGCCTCCCAGCGGGCGGCCTGCTCGGAGACCTTGACGACCTCCTCCAGGGAGACGTCCCGGGAGGCGAGGAAGGCCTCGTGGACCTCCCGCACGAGCACGGGCTCGCGCTCCAGGTATTCCTTGCGGGCGGCCCAGACGGCGAAGACGAACGGCAGCCCCGTCCACTCCTTCCACATCTCGCCGAGGTCGTGCACGGCCAGCCCGAGCCGGGGCGCGTCGTGCAGCGAGGCGCGCAGCGCGGCGTCGCCGATCAGTACCGCCGCGTCGGCCTCCTGCATCATCAGCCCCAGGTCAGGGGGGCAGGTGTAGTAGTCGGGGCGGACTCCGTACTGCTCGGCGAGCAGCAGCTGGGCCAGGCGTACGGAGGTGCGGGAGGTCGAGCCGAGGGCGACGCGGGCGCCGTCCAGCTGCTCCAGCGGGACCTGCGAGACGATCACGCAGGACATGACCGGTCCGTCGCAGCCGACCGCCAGGTCGGGGAAGGCGACGAGCTCGTCGGCGTTGCGGAGGAACTCCACGAGGGTGACGGGGGCGATGTCGAGGTCGCCCTCGATGAGCCGCTCGCTCAGCTTCTCGGGGGTGTCCTTGGTCAGCTCCATGTCCAGCAGCGTGCCGGTTCGGGCCAGCCCCCAGTAGAGGGGCAGGCAGTTCAGGAACTGGATGTGGCCGACGCGGGGCCGGCTGCGATAGACGTCCACATCGCGAGACTAGCCGCGGTTCTCCGTCAGCGATCGAGCGGGTCTCAAACGTCCGGGTGACGTGATCTTTCCCTCTGGTCTCGGCCCGAGGGTGCGTGCTAGGCTCGACGCAAGTTGCAGTTTGGTTTCCCTTGCAGTACGAGGCCTGCGGAGCATGTAACCCGCAGGCTTTTGTAGTTTTCAGACTTCTTAGCAGGTTCTGGAGCAGGGCGACCCTTTGGCCCATAGGAGGGCTCATGGCTACCGGAACCGTGAAGTGGTTCAACGCTGAAAAGGGCTTCGGCTTCATCGCCCAGGACGGCGGCGGCCCGGATGTCTTCGTCCACTACTCCGCGATCAACGCCTCTGGCTTCCGCTCCCTCGAGGAGAACCAGCAGGTCAACTTCGACGTCACGCAGGGCCCGAAGGGTCCGCAGGCGGAGAACGTCACCCCGGCCTAGTCGCCAGGCCGACCGGATCGCGGTCGGATTTGCAGTACCCAAGGAGCCCTGCCTCCTCCGTGCGAGCGGAGGCGGCGGGGCTCCTGCCTTTTTCCCGCCGTTCGGGGCCTGCCACTGGTTCCCCTGAGTGACCGTTCATCACGTTGTGTGTGCATTTGCCGTGGCCCGGGGATGGTCGGTCCTGGTACGAGGCCGTCACGGGAAAGGACGCACAGCACATGAGGAAGCTCGCTTGGGCCGCACGAGGTGTCTCCGCCGCTACGGGGGCCCTGCTCCTCGGAGCCCTGATGGTGCCGTCCGCGGCGGCCAGCGGCGGTCCGGCGCCGGAGCCGGACCACGGCAAGAAGAAGTGCGGGCCGGTGGCGCGGCACGTCAGCACCGCCGCCGCCGAGTACGGGGTCGTATACGGGACGGTGTTCCGCCTGACGACGGACCGGGACGGGCACGCCTTCCTCAACGACGGCCGGAACCCCGGCGTCTGGATCGACCTCAAGGTCGTCCCGAACGCCCCGAAGTGCGTCGTGGACACGGCGATCTCCATCACCGGCATCACCGGCGTCGGCCCCCAGGTCGCCATCACCCTGCTGAGCAAGAGCGGTGTGCTCTACGAGGCCCGCTGCACCACCAGCGCGACGGCCTTCAGCCCGACCAACCTGCCGGGCACCTGCGGCGTCGGCTTCCAGGCCGTCCAGGCCACGCCGGTCTGACCCGCGCGCACGCGACGGAACGGCCGGCCGCGCCCAGCGCGACCGGCCGTCCTGCGTCGGCAGGGACCCGGGTCAGGCCTTCGGGGCCGGTGCGGTGGCCGGCGCGGTGGCCGGTGCGGTGGCGGTGGCGGGGGCGGTGATCTCGATGGTGACGATCAGCTCGGTCTTGTCCGCCGTGAGCAGCCGCAGGTGGTACGTGCCCGCGGGGACGTCCGCGGTGAGCAGGGCGGGCAGGGTCGCCTTGCCGTCGGCGCCGGTCGTGACCGCCTTCGTGAACAGCTTGTCCCCGGCCGTGGCGCCCTGGAACCACGGGCCCTTGGCGGTCTTGGCGTCCACGGGGGTCCAGGCGCCGCCGGCCGTCTTCTCGACGAGAGCGGCGGTGAGCTCCGCGCCCCCCACCGGCTTGTCGCCGCGGGCGAGCAGGTACTGCAGGCCCGTGACCGGGGCGCCCGCGGTGACCTGCACGGTCTTGGTGCCGGTGAGCACGGGCTTCTCGGCCGGCTTCTCGGTGGTCCTGCCGTCCAGGGCCACGGTGAACTGGCTCTTGGCGTCGTAGGCGGTGGCCCGCAGGGTGAAGGTGCCCGCCTTCGGGCCGGCCTTCAGCCGCGGGGTGGTGGCGATGCCCTGGGCGTCGGTGCGGACGACCACGCTCGCCTCGCTGCCGAAGACGAAGCCCGTGCCGCCGGTGGTGTCCTGCTCGACGGCGACGACGACGGCCTGGTCGACGGCCGGCTTGCCGTCGCTGAGGACCGCCTTGAAGCGGGCGCCCTCCGCGAAGAGGCTGCCGGCCTCGGCCTCCAGCTTCGCGTCGCCGGCCCGCTCCAGCTTGGCCAGGGTCGCGGGCGCCGGGGTCGGCTTGGAGGGCTCGGGGGTGGGCGTCGGCTTCGACGGCTCCGGGGTGGGCTTCGGCGTCTGGTTGCCCGGGTTGGAGGGGTTCGTCGGGTTCGTCGGCCGGGTGGCCGGCGGCTGCGGGGTGGGGACGCGCGGGGTGGGGATGGTCGGCGTGGGCGGCGTCGGGTAGTTGCCGACGGGCGGGTTCGGGATCCCGGCCGTGCCGTCCTGCTGGTACTGGCGCATGTAGCCGAGCACGGAGTTCACGTACTCGCGCGACTGGTTGTAGCCGAGGATCGCCTTGTCGAGGTCGGCCGGGAGGGAGAGGTCCTTGCCGCCCGAGCAGAGGTAGAGGCCCGCGCCGAGCGCCGCGTCGTAGATGTTGTTCGCGTCGCGCTTGCCGTCCCCGTTGCCGTCGGCCTTCCAGGTGGCCCAGGTGGAGGGGATGAACTGGAGCGGCCCGAAGGCGCGGTCGTACTCGGTGTCGCCGTCGAACTCGCCCTTGTCGGTGTCCAGGATCTTCGCGTAGCCGTTGCCGTCCAGGCGGGGGCCGCGGATCGCCTTCTCCGTGGTGCCGTCGCTCTTGAGCCCGTAGCCGGAGGCGTGCACGGACTCGACGCGGCCTATCGCCGCGACCAGCGTCCAGGGCAGCTTGCACTTGGGCAGGGCGGCGGCCACGGCCACCTCGGAGCGCTTGTAGGCGTCGAGGGCGGTCGCGGGGATGGCGGAGGAGCCTTCGGCCGGGTTGCCCCCGGTGCCGGCGGCGGGCGGGACGACCGGGTCGGCGAGCTGGCCGGGCAGGTCGAGGCGGGCGTCGCCGCGGTCGGTGGCCTGCGGGCTGTCGGGCGTGGGCTCCGCCTCGCCGGCGCCGGCGACCGGGGTGTTGGTCACGACGGCGGCCGTGGTCAGGCTGGCCGCGAGGGCGGCCGTGCACAGGACCTTGCGCGAGGTGTTGACTACATGGCGGTGAAGCGGCTTCACGGTGCGGCGATCCCCCCAAGGCGGCCGGCAAGGGCGTACGGCCGGTCGGGCCGCGATTGTTCTGTCTATCAGGTATTCCGACACGACTCACCGTCGCCCCCGCAGATGTGACGCACCATTCGTCTCGGCTTCACCCGGCTGTGGCCCAGGACGTCCAGCCCGGCTCCGGCGGCCCTCCGGCCCGGCCCCGCCGGGCCCTTCGGCCCTGTCCGGAACACCCCAAAGACCCGTACTGGGACGGCTCGTTGCTCTTTACCCTGTTTTCATGGCGAGCAGCAGCAAGAAGGACCACCGCCGCGAGGCCCGGGAGCGGCTCCGGGCGGAGCGGGAGACCGAGGCCCGGCGGGCGCGGCTGCGCGGACGGCTGCTCGTCGGCGGGGCGCTGGCGGCCGTGCTGGCGGTCGCGGTCGGGGTGGGGGCGTACGCGGCGGGGCGGGCCGGACCGGGGAAGAGCGAGGCGGCGGGCAAGCCCTTCCTGCGGCCGGCGCACACCACCGGCGAGGACGGGGTGGTGGTCCCGTACGGCAGGGCGGACGCGAAGGACGTCGTGTCCGTGTGGCTGGATCCGCGCTGTCCCTTCTGCGCGAACGTGGAGACGGGCCTCGGCCCGGCCTTCAAGGAGCAGGCGGACGCCGGGACCTACCGCGTCGAGTACCACTTCGCGACCTTCCTGGACGGCGGCCTGGGCGGCAAGGGCTCCAAGCGCGCGCTGAACGCGCTGGGCGCGGCGGTGAACGAGAGCCCCCGGAAGTTCCTGGACTACCTCCAGGTGCTCTACAAGAACCATCCGAGCAGGGAGACGGACGACAGGTTCGGATCCACGGACACCCTGCTGGAGCTGGCCGGGCAGGTGCCGGGGCTGCGGACGCCGGAGTTCGACCGGGCCGTCGAGGAGCTCTCGTACATGCCGTGGGCCGACAAGGTCTCGAAGGCCTTCGGCGAGAGCGGCAAGCGGGGCACCCCGGTGGTGGAGGTCAACGGCAAGGAGGTGGGGGTGCTGTCGGGCCGGGGGGAGGCCGTCTCCCCGGAGGCCTTCGCCCAACTGGTCGCGGCGAACCGGAAGTCCTGAAACGTAACAGGGGCTGTGACACGGGCCTGATACGTTTCAGGCCAATCGAGCGCACTGGTGTTCGGCACCCCTCTTCCGTGGGCCCTTCCGTGAGAACGCCCGGAAGCGGAAACGGAATCGGAACCGGAACCGGTACCGGTCCGGGGGTC
Source organism: Streptomyces sp. NPDC044002 (assembly GCF_056434525.1). Lineage (NCBI taxonomy): Bacteria > Bacillati > Actinomycetota > Actinomycetes > Kitasatosporales > Streptomycetaceae > Streptomyces > Streptomyces sp. NPDC044002. The sequence goes on along the minus strand of NZ_JBWKEZ010000069.1, from coordinate 8,895 downwards.
CCGCCGGTCGCCGTTGCCTGCCGCCGCCGATCCCGAAGGCCCTCCCATGAGCACTCCGCCGCCGAACCCCTACTCCGGAGCCCCCGTCCCGCCCGGCCCGCACCCCGGCGCCCCGGCCGGGCAGAACCCGTACGGCCAGCCCCCGGCGGGCGCGAACCCGTACGGGCAGCAGCCGGGCGCGGGGCAGAACCCGTACGGGCAGCAGCCGGCCCCCGGCGGCTACCCGGCCCCCGGCCAGGGCCACCCCGCTCCCGGCCACCCCGCCCCGGGTTACCCGCAGCAGCCGCAGCACCCGCAGTACGCCGCCCCCTACCCGCACCCGCACGCCCAGGCGCCGGGCTGCCGCCAGTGCGGAGCTCCGGAGACGGCGAACTTCGCGGTGCGCGCGCACGTCGGCGTACTGATCCTGATGCGCTTCCACACCCTCAACGGGCCCTTCTGCCGCCAGTGCGCCCGGTCGCTGATCCGCACCATGACCACCAAGACCCTGTGCCAGGGCTGGTGGAGCCCGTTCTCCCTGGTGATCTTCTCGCCGTTCACGCTGCTGTGGAACCTGTTCGCGGCGATGAAGTACTCCAAGCTCCCGCACCCCACGCCCGCGCCGGGCCGGCAGCCGCTGGAGGAGGGCCCGCCGGTGCACGCGCGGCCGCTCGCGTACGTGGCGATCATCCCGCTGCTCTGGGCCACCTGGGTCGCCGTGAACATCTTCCTGGACGTGAGCGGCCGCCGCTGAGCCCCGCCGGGCCCGGCCCCCGGCCCGGCCCCCGGCCCGGCGCCCGCCCCCGCACCCCTTCACACCGGCGCCCCGCACCCCTACCCTGACGGCCCGTCAGATCCTTTGATCCGAGCCGAACCGCCAGGGGGCGCGTGATGCTGCTGCGAGGGAAGACCGTCGTCGTCTCCGGTGTGGGGGCCGGGCTCGGCCACCAGGTGGCCGCCGCCGTGGTCCGCGACGGCGGGAACGCCGTCCTCGGCGCCCGCACCGCGGCCAACCTGGCCAAGTCCGCCGCCGAGATCGACCCCGACGGCACCCATACCGCCCACCTGCCCACCGACATCTCCGACGAGGGGCAGTGCGAGGCCCTCGCCGCACTCGCCCAGGAGCGCTTCGGCGGCGTCGACGCCGTCGTCCACGTCGCCGCCTGGGACTCGTACTTCGGTGGCCTGGAGGACGCCGACTTCGGGACCTGGCAGCAGATCATCGACGTCAACCTCCTCGGCAGCCTGCGCATGACCCGGGCCTGCCTGCCCGCCCTCAAGGCCGGCGGCGGCTCCGTCGTCTTCATCGGCACCCAGTCCGCCGTGGCCGCCCCCAACGAGGTCCGCCAGGCCGCCTACGCCGCCTCCAAGGGCGCCCTGACCTCCGCCATGTACTCCCTGGCCCGGGAGCTCGGCCCGCACCGGATCCGCGTCAACACCGTGCTACCCGGCTGGATGTGGGGCCCGCCCGTGCAGGCCTTCGTCACCTTCACCGCCCACACCGAGGGCGTCCCCGAGGCCGAGGTCCACCAGCGCCTGGCCGACCGGATGGCCCTGCCCGACCTCGCCACCGACGGGGACGTCGCCGACGCCGCCGTCTTCCTCGCCTCCGACCGGGCGCGGGCGATAACCGGCCAATCCCTGCTGGTCAACGCCGGTGAGCTGATGCGATGACGCCCTCCACCGGCATCCGGACGGATCGTATGCTCGCCCCATGACCACTCCGAGTGCCGCCCCGACCGACAACGCGATGCGCCGTGCGCTGCGGCGAGCCCGCGACGGCGTCGCGCTCGACGCGGCCGAGGCGGCCGTCCTCCTCCAGGCCCGCGGCGCGGCCCTGGAGGACCTGACCGCCTCCGCCGCCCGGGTCCGCGACGCGGGCCTCGCGGCCGCCGGCCGGCCGGGCGTGATCACGTACTCGAAGAGCGTGTTCATCCCCCTCACCCGGCTGTGCCGCGACAAGTGCCACTACTGCACCTTCGCCACCGTCCCCGGCAAGCTGCGCCGCGCCGGCCACGGGATGTACATGTCCCCGGACGAGGTCCTCGACATCGCCCGCCGCGGCGCCGCGCTCGGCTGCAAGGAAGCCCTCATCACCCTCGGCGACAAGCCCGAGGAGCGCTGGCCCGAGGCCCGCGAGTGGCTGGAGGCGCACGGCTACGACGACACCATCTCCTACGTGCGGGCCATCTCCATCCGCATCCTGGAGGAGACCGGGCTGCTGCCGCACCTCAACCCCGGCGTGATGTCCTGGTCGGACTTCCAGCGCCTCAAGCCCGTCGCCCCCTCCATGGGGATGATGCTGGAGACCACCGCCACCCGCCTGTGGTCGGAGCCCGGCGGCCCGCACCACGGCTCCCCCGACAAGGAGCCCGCCGTCCGGCTGCGCGTCCTGGAGGACGCCGGGCGCTCCTCGGTCCCCTTCACCTCGGGGCTGCTGATCGGCATCGGCGAGACGTACGAGGAGCGCGCCGAGTCGCTCTTCGCGCTGCGCCGGATCTCCCGGGCCTACCACGGCATCCAGGAGCTGATCATCCAGAACTTCCGCGCGAAGCCGGACACGGCCATGCGCGGGATGCCGGACGCCGAGCTGGACGACCTCGTCGCCACGATCGCCGTCGCCCGCCACATCATGGGCCCCTCGGCCTGCCTGCAGGCCCCGCCCAACCTGGTCGACGGGGAGTACGCCCGCCTGATCGGCGCCGGCATCGACGACTGGGGCGGCGTCTCCCCGCTCACCCCGGACCACGTCAACCCCGAGCGGCCCTGGCCCCAGATCGACCTGCTGGCCGAGCAGTCGGCCGGGGCCGGTTTCGAGCTCCGCGAACGGCTCTGCGTGTACCCGGAGTTCGTGCAGCGCGGCGAGCCGTGGCTCGACCCCCGCCTGCTGCCCCACGTACGGGCCCTCGCGGACCCGGAGACCGGGCTCGCCGACCCGGCCGCCGCCGTCGAGGGGCACCCGTGGCAGGAGCCGGACGACTCCTTCGCCTCCTACGGGCGCACCGACCTGCACACCGCGATCGACTCCGAGGGCCGCACCGGCGACCGCCGCCAGGACTTCGACGAGGTGTACGGCGACTGGGAGGCCCTGCGCGAGGCGGCGGCGCCCGGCATGGTGCCCGAGCGCATCGACACCGACGTACGGGCGGCCCTCGCGCAGGCCGCCGACGACCCGGAGAAGCTCTCCGACGCGCAGGCGCTGGCCCTGCTGCACGCGGACGGTCCGGCGCTGGACGCGCTGTGCCGGATCGCGGACGACCTGCGCCGCTCGGTGGTGGGCGAGGACGTCACGTACATCGTCACGCGCAACATCAACTTCACCAACGTCTGCTACACCGGCTGCCGCTTCTGCGCCTTCGCGCAGCGCCGCACGGACGCCGACGCCTACACCCTGTCCCTGGAGCAGGTCGCCGACCGCGCGGCCCAGGCCTGGGACGTCGGCGCGGTCGAGGTGTGCATGCAGGGCGGCATCCACCCGGACCTGCCGGGGACGGCGTACTTCGACATCGCGCGGGCCGTGAAGGAGCGGGTCCCGGGCATGCACGTGCACGCCTTCTCCCCGATGGAGGTCGTCAACGGCGCCACCCGCACCGGGATGTCCGTACGGGACTGGCTGACGGCCGCCAAGGAGGCCGGGCTGGACTCGATCCCGGGCACGGCGGCGGAGATCCTGGACGACGAGGTCCGCTGGGTGCTGACCAAGGGCAAGCTGCCCACGGCCGACTGGATCGAGGTCGTCACGACGGCGCACGAGCTGGGCATCCGCTCCTCGTCCACCATGATGTACGGGCACGTGGACCAGCCCCGGCACTGGCTCGGCCACTTCCGCACCCTGTCCCGCATCCAGCAGGAGACCGGGGGCTTCACGGAGTTCGTGACGCTGCCCTTCATCCACACGAACGCCCCCGTCTACCTGGCGGGCATCGCCCGGCCCGGGCCGACGGTCCGCGACAACCGGGCGGTCACGGCGATGGCGCGGCTGCTGCTGCACCCGCACATCCCCAACATCCAGACGAGCTGGGTGAAGCTGGGCGCGGAGGGCGCGGCGGAGATGCTCCGCTCCGGGGCCAACGACCTGGGCGGGACGCTGATGGAGGAGACCATCTCCCGCATGGCGGGGTCGAGTTACGGCTCGTACAAGTCGGTCCAGGACCTGGTCGCGGTCGCGGAGGCGGCGGGCCGGCCGGCGAAGCCGCGCACGACCCTGTACGGGGAGGTGCCGCAGGAACGCCAGGACGCGGCGCGCGCCTCGGACGGCCACCTGCCGGAGCTGCTGCCGGTCCTGGAGCCGTAGGACGCGCGGGAGCGGGGCCCGCCGGTGCGCGGGCCCCGCTCCTGCTTCGCTCTGCTCCCGGTCAGCCGACCAGGAGGTCCTTCTTCAGCTCGCGCAGCTCGCGGGCGTCGATGCCGAGGCCGTCCTTGAGGTAGCGGTCGAAGGAGCCGTACTTGGCCTTGACCTCGTCGTAGCCCGCGTTCAGGTACTCGGGGCGGACGTCGAGGAGCGGCTTGTAGACCGCCGCCTGCTGGGCCGGGAGGTGGGAGAGGATCGCGTCGTTGGCGGCCTTGCGGTAGTCGTTGCTGGCCAGGTAGTCGGCCATCACCGTCTCCTGGGGGACGCCGAGGGCGGTCAGCAGGGTGGCGTTGGCCCAGCCCGTGCGGTCCTTGCCGGCGGTGCAGTGGAACAGCGCGGCGCGGCCGCGGTCGCTCCGTATGCCGTCGAGGACCTGCGTGTACGCCTTCTTGCCGCCCTCGCCGCTGACCATGGTCTTCTCGGCGTCGACCATCGCCTTGACGGCCTCGTCGGGGGACTTGGGCATGGTCTGGAAGGAGCCCGAGCCGGCGAAGACGTCGGCGACGACGTGGTTCGCGCCGGCCGGGACCTTGTCGGCGTCCTTGGTGCGCTCGTCCTGCATGCGCAGGTCGAAGACGGTGCGGACGCGCAGCCGCTCCAGCTTGGCCAGGTCGTTCGCGGTGAGCTTGTTCAGGGCGTCGGAGCGGTAGACCTCGCCCATCTTGACCCACTGGCCGTTGGTGGTGCGGTAGCCGCCGGCGTCGCGGAAGTTGGCCGTGCCCTCCAGCTTGATCAGGCGGTCGGCGAGGCGCAGGCCCTGGCCGTGGTCCGGCTGGAAGTCGAACCACTGGCGGTCGGCGGCGGGCAGCCCCTTGACGACGGCCTGGCCCTGGGCGCCGCCCTTGGCGACGACCTTGCCGTTGGCCTTGACCGCGACGCGCTTGGTGCCCTTGGTGTTCCACTTCAGCGTGTACGAGCCGTCGGCGGCGGCGGTGACGGTGGCCTCGGTGAAGGGGATGGCGGAGCGGTCCTGGTGGCTGCCGAACCACTCCCAGTCGGAGGCGGCGGCGGTGGGGACGGCGACCAGGGAGGCGGCGAGTGCGGAGGCGACGACGGTCGCGGCGAGGAGGGCCTTCTTCATGCCTCCGAGGCTGGGGGCGCGCGGCCAACGCCGGATGAACGAAGCGTGGCCGAAAACGACCGGGGTGAAGGCGAGTGGCAAAACGTGCCATGCGTTCCTCTCGGTGGCCTGAACCCTTCCCATTCCGGCCGTTCTCCGGTCAGTTACGGGCGACCCGCCAGAGCGCTTCCGAACACGACCGAAACCGTCCACTACAGTGCGCGTCCTGAGCCTGGGGGGACGGCAATGGACACGACGAGGAACACCAGTGGCTCCGCCGGTGGCTCCGCCGGGGACTCGGTGGACCACACGACGGCCCGGCCGCCGGCGAACGACGGCGGCACGACGGACACGGCCGTGCTGCGGGTCGTCACGGCCACGCCGGCCGGACCCGGCGGAGCGGCCGGGGCAGCCGGAACGGGCGCGGTGGCCAGGGTCGCCGCCAGGGCGGCCCGGGCGGCCTCCGCCGGAGCGGCCCGAGCGGCCTCCGGCATCGCGGCCGCCGCCGAACCCTCCGGGGGTGTGGACGCCGGGCACCCCGGGGTCACGGCCCCCGGCCCCGGGGAAGCCCCAGGCGCGGCCACCGGGCACCCCGGGGAATTCGGGCCCAGCCCCACGGGCACGGCCGGAGCAACGGGCGCCCACCCCACGGGAACCGCCGCAGGCACGGGCACGGGCACCGCAGGCGTGGGGCCCGCTTCCCCGGACGCCACCGCCGGAGGCACCGGCGCCCACCTCGCGGGAACCGCCGGAGGCACGGGCACGGGCACGGGCACCGCAGGCGTGGGGCCCGCTTCCCCGGACGCCACCGCCGGAGGCACCCGTACCGCCAAGGCCGCCCTGTGGGGGCGGGTCGAGCAGCAGGACTTCCGGAGCCGGGTGCGCGGGGTGCTGCTCGGGGGTGCGCTCGGGGACGCGCACGGCCGCCGGGGGGCCGTCACCGCCGCCACGCAGCTGACCATGTTCACCGTCGACGGCCTGATACGGACCCACGTGCGCCGGGACACCGGCACCTGGCACCCGCCGACCGACGTCCACCGCGCCTACCGCCGCTGGTACGCCACCCAGCACGACTGGGGCCCCGACGAGCGCCGCGCGGACAACGGCTGGCTCGGCAACGAGGAGTGGCTCTACGCCCGCCGCGCCCCGGAGCGGACCTGCCTGACCGCCTTCGGCGACGACACCCCCGCCACCCCCGACCGGCCCAAGAACCCCGCCGCCCGGGACGTGGCCGCCACCGAACGCTCGGCCCCCTTCGGGCTGCTGGTCGGCTGGGAGCCCGCACTGGTCCTGCAACTGGCCGTCGAATGCGCCGTCCAGAGCCACGGCCACCCCGCCGCCCACCTGTCCGCCGGGGCCTTCGCCGTGATCGTGCACGGCCTGACCCGCGGCGGCTCCCTGGACACCGCCGTCCGGCGCGCCCTCGCCCTGCTCGCCACCCGCCCCGGCCACGAACCCGTCACCGAGGCCCTCCTCCGCGCCCTGGCGGCCGTCACCCGTGCCGAGCCCGGACCCGGCGCCGTCGAAGCCCTCTCCACCGGCACCGGCCGCACCGCCGAGGACGCCCTCGCCGCCGCCGTCTACTGCGCCCTGGTCGCCGAGGACGTCCCGCACGGGCTCCGCCTGGCCGCCGCGGGCCACGCCGGCCCGCTGTGCGGGGCCCTGCTCGGCGCCCTGCACGGCGAGACGGCCCTCCCGGCCACCGGGCTGGCCGAACTGGAGGGTCGGGCCCTCCTGCTGGAACTGGCCGACGACTTCGCCCTCGAACTGACCCAGGGCCCGTCCCTGCACGGCCCCGCGATCAGTACCTCGCCCTGGCTGACCCGCTATCCCCGCGGCTGAGCCGACGCGCCACGGAGTCCCCGTACGCCCTGCCGTCCTCACGCCCGAGCCCGTACCTTGGCCCTCCCGACGTCTCGGAGGTGCCCTCGCCCATGCGGATCGCCACGACCATCTTCCTCACCGACCGCACCGTCTCCCCCACCCGCCTCGCCCGCGCCCTGGAGCAGCGCGGCTTCTCCGGCCTCTACCTCCCCGAGCACACCCACATCCCCGTCAGCCGGGACACCGACGCCCCCATGGGCGGTGAACTCCCCGCCCAGTACGGCCGCACCCTCGACCCGTTCGTCGCCCTCGGCCAGGCCGCCGCCGTCACCGAACGCCTCCACCTCGGCACCGGCATCACCCTCGTCGCCCAGCACGACCCGATCGGCCTGGCCAAGCAGGTCGCGACCGTCGACCACCTCAGCGGCGGCCGCCTCACCCTCGGCATCGGCTACGGCTGGAACGTCGAGGAGGCCGCCGACCACGGCGTCGACTGGCCCACCCGCCGCGAACGCGTCCGGGACCACATGGCCCTGATGCGCGCCCTGTGGGCGCCGGAGCCGACCGCGTACGAGGGCCCGTACGGTTCCGTCCGCGCCAGCTCCGCATACCCGAAGCCGGTGCAGGCCCCGCGCGAACTCGCCCCCGGCAAGCCGCTGTACGGCCCCCGCACCATGATCGGCGGGGCGGCCGGCCCGAAGCTGTTCGCCGCGATCGCCGACCACGCCGACGGCTGGCTCCCCATCGGCGGACGCGGCCTCACCGAGTCCGTACCCGCACTCCGCCGGGTCTGGGAGGACGCCGGGCGCGACCCCAAGGACCTCCAGGTGGTCCCGTACGCCGTCCAGCCGACGCCCGGCAAGCTCGGCCACTACGCCGAACTGGGCATCGAGGAGGTCGTCCTCCAGCTCCCCTCCGCACGGGAGGCGGAAGTCCTGCGCAGCCTGGACGACTTCGCCCAGTACCTCTGACGGAACCGGATCACCCCGCCCCGGCGTGTCAGCGGGTGGCCGCCACCTGCCCGTACGGCTGCCGGTAGCCTGGCCCGTCTTCGATCAACACGCCCCAGGGGGACTTCCCGTGCACAGCAACCTGCGTATCTCCGTCGCCGCCGCAGCCGGAGTCGCGGCCCTGCTCACCCTGACCGCCTGCGGCAGCGACAGCAAGCCGGCCGACACCAAGAAGCCGGACACCGCCGCCTCGGCCCCGTCGGCCTCCTCCCCGGCCGCCACGCCCAGCGCGGGCGGCGGCGCGCCGGCCGCGGGCAGCCTGGACGGCGGCTGGATCGCCATGGCGACCCCGGGCAAGGGCGTGGTGCTCACCGTCAAGGGCCAGAAGGCGTTCGTCGTCGAGGCCGCCACCGGCCTGACCTGCGAGGGCACCGCGAGCGGCTCGACCCTGGACCTGAAGTGCCCGGCGGGCGCGACCCGTTCGAAGGGCAAGGTCGACTCGGTCGACGCGACCACCCTGAAGGTCACGTGGGAGGGCGCCGGCCAGGACACCTTCCAGAAGAGCGAGCCGGGCAAGCTCCCGTCCCTCCCGGCGCTCCCGAAGTCGTAGTGCGCGCGGGGGGGGGGGGGGGCCCCCCCCCCGGGGGGGGGGGGGAGGGGGGGGCGGGGGGGGGGGGAGGGGGGGGGTGTGGGGATGAGCGCCCCACCCCACACAGAGGAGAACAGCATAA
>NZ_JBWKEZ010000068.1:6926-38439 GCF_056434525.1 Streptomyces sp. NPDC044002 | reverse complement strand
CGCCTCAAACGCCGGCGGGGCTGGAAGTGCGCTGCGCGCACTCCAGCCCGCCCGGCGACGGCCGGCCTATCCAGCCTCGCCGGCGTTTGAGGCGCGGGGTCCGGGGCGGAGCCCCGGGGAACGGTGGAAGGGCGGGTAGGGGACCGGCCCCGCGCAGCGGCCCGCCCCACCCCCACCCCGGGCGGGTCAGATGGTCTTCGGGGACTCCGACGCCGTCGGGGACTGGGCCTCCGTCGAGGTCGTCGGCGTCGTCGGGGCCGTCGGCGTGACCGGGGGCGTCGTCGGCGGCGTCGGCGTCGGCGAGGCCGGCGGAGTGGTCTCCGGGGGCGGGGTCGTCGCCGGCGGGGGCGTCGTAGCCGGCGGGGCCGGGTCGGGCTGCTGCGGGCCCGGCGTGTGGGACGGCGGAGGGGTCGTGGGCCGGGTGCCCTCGCCCTTCGCGGGTTCACCACCGCCGCCCGACGGAGCCACCGGCTCGGGCGGCGAATCGTTCCCGCTGTTCCCCGGCACCTGCGGCGGGGTCACCGCCGGCGCGTCCGGGGTCGAGGACACCGTCGGCTCCGTCGGCTGTTCCGGGTCCTCCCCCGCCGTGAGCGACAGGCCGACGACCGTGCCGAGCGCCACCACCGTCAGCGCCCCGGCAGCGGCCAGCAGCACCGTCTTGCGCGGCCGGCCCCCCGGTTCGGTCCCGGGCCGCCGTACGAACGGCGCCGGCGCCGGGGCCGGAGCCCCCTGCGGAGCCGCCGTGAACGCGTCCGCGTAGACCTGGGACAGGGTGGTCGCCGACGTGCCGCCCGGCTTCCCGATCACCGGGGTCAGCTGGGTGACCGCCTCCGACCCGGCCGGCTTCGCCGCGCCCCCCGCCCCCGGCGGCAGGGCCGCGAGGACCGGCGGGGCCTCCAGCCGCAGCGGCGGCGAGGCCTTCGCCCCCATCGCCTCCCGGTCCCGGTCGGTGACCAGCGCCAGCGCCCGCCGCCCGGCGACGGTGCCGCGCTTGTCGGCCAGCGCCCCGCGCAGCCCGATCGAGGCCTCCAGCTCCGCCCGCGCCCGGTCCAGGCGCCCCTCGCAGAGCGCGAGGACGCCGAGCTCGTGGTGGAAGTACGCCTGCTCCGCGACCTCCCCCGCCTTCCGCGCGGCCTCCGCGCCCGAGCGCAGCACCCGCCCCCAGGCCTCCCAGGACGGCGCCGCCGCCAGCGCCGGGGCGGCCGTGCGGGCCAGCAGCACGGCGGCCACCACATCGGCCCCGCCCAGCGCGGCGAGGACGGCGTCGGCCTCCGCCGCGACCCGCTCCGGGGTCACCGAGGCGTGCCCGGTCCACCAGGCGTAGTGCCGGGCGGCGGTACGCGCCTCCTCGGCGGCGCTCTCCCCGTACCCGGCCTCCTCCAGCTGCCGCGCGACCCCCTCCGCGAGCCGGTAGCGCGGCCCGACGGGGGTGATCAGGCCGCAGCCGAGGAGTTCCGCGACGGCGGCGTCGGCGTGCGTGTCGCCGACCAGCGCGGGCAGGTGGGCGTGGTGCGGGAGCTCCCCGCCCAGCGCGCAGGCGCTCCGCAGGGCGGCCCGGGCCGACTCGCTGACCCGCGAGGCCAGCAGCTCGGCGGGGGCCGCGGCCTGCGCCAGGGTGGGCAGCGGCACGTGGGAGGGGTCGCGGGGGCGTTCCTCGAAGACCCCGGGCTCCTCGTCCTCGTCCTCGGCGGAGCCGCCGTTGAGCTCGTCGCGCTGCCGCAGCAGGGCGGCGGCCTGTACGAAGCGCAGCGGCAGCCCCTCGGAGGCGAACCGCAGGTCCTCCGCCCAGGCCGTCTCCTCGTCGGTGAGCGGCCTGCCGGTGGCGGCCTCCAGCAGCCGTGCGCAGTCGGCCCGGCCGAGTCCGCCGAGGAAGACCTCCTCCAGCTGCGCGTCGTCGGAGGGGGCCTTCGCGTCGGGGGCGGCGGCGAGCAGGTAGGCGCATTCGGGGGTGGCGCGCAGCAGCTCGTCGAGGGCGGCGCCGCCGAGCTCCAGGTCGTCGAGCAGCACGATCGCGCCGATCTCGGCGGTGCCCGCGAGGAGTTGCGTACGGTCGGGGCGCTCGTCCCGGGTGTCGTACACGGTGGCGTACAGGGTGTGGAGGAGTTCGGCGGGCTGCTGCCTGCCGTGCCCGCTGAGGCGGACGACCCCGTCGGGCGCGAGGTCCGCGCAGTCGGCGGCGACCGCGTCGAGGAGGACGGAGCGGCCGGATCCGGCGGGGCCGGTCAGCCGTACGGAGCGGCCGCGCCCGAGGAGGCGTACGAGCCGCTCCCGTTCGTCCGCGCGCGCCAGGAGCGGCAGGGCGGGCAGGGGCGGCCCGGGCAGTACGGGCGGGCGCGCGGCGGCGTCCCGGTCGGCGCGGGAGGCGGCGGAGCGCTTGGCGGGGCGACGGCCGGCCGCCTGGCGGGCTTCGGGCCGCAGGGGCTCGATCTCGCTGCCGTCGACGGGGTTGACGGTGAGGGTGAACTCCCCGCTGGTCAGGGTCACGACGCGGGCGGGGGCCGGCGGCTGCGCGAGGGCGGCTCCCGGGACCGGGCTCTTGGCGGTCGCGGTCTTGGCTGTCGCCGTCGTAGGGGCCGTGGTCGTGGGAGCCGTGGTCGTGAGGGCCGCAGCCGGTGTCCCGGCTGGCCGGCCCGCCGCGGCCCGTTCGTCCCGGCCCGGCTGCCCCTGTGTACGCTCCATGCCCCTGTCCCCCGATCGCGCCGCGCGCCCGCCGCCGTCTTCGTCGTGCCCGGCGCCCGCTCACATTGTTGTCGCCACCGGTCCGGTTTCGCCCGACCCTAGACCGTGGACGGGGCCGCCGTCACCGCCGGGGTGCCTTCACCACCGGACCACCACGGTTCCTCCCGCCGGTCCTCCCGGTCAGTCCTTGCGGCCGGTCACGGCGACGGTGACGCCGAGGCCGATCATGGCGAGCCCGCCGGTGCCGCCGATCATGGAGAGGCGGCGCGGGGATCCGGCGAACCAGTCGCGGGTGGTGGCGGCCGCGAGGCCCCAGAGGCTGTCGAAGACGATCGCGATCAGGTTGAAGACCAGGCCGAGCATCAGCATCTGGAGCATGACGTGGCCCTGCTCGCGGTCGACGAACTGGGGCAGTACCGCGGCGAAGAAGACGATGGTCTTGGGGTTGGCCACGCCGACCGCGAAGCCCTCGCCGAGGGTACGCAGGGTGCCGTGGGCCCCGGGGGCCGCCTCGGCGACCGCGGCCTGCAGCGATCCGCGGCCGCGGAAGGCCTTGACGCCCAGGTACACGAGGTAGGCGGCGCCGGCCAGCTTGAGGGCGGTGAAGACGAGGACGGAGCGTTCGACGACGGCGCCGACGCCGAGCGCCACGGCCACGACGAGTACGTACGCTCCGAGCGTGTTCCCGGCCACCGTGGTCAGCGCGGCCCGCCGGCCCTGGGCGAGCGCCCGTCCGACGACGAAGAGCACGCTGGGGCCGGGGATCACGATCAGCACGAGGGACATGGCCGCGAAGGCCAGCAGTCTGTCGGTGGACACCATGGATCCATGTAAACCGAGCCCGCCCCGGGGCCGCAGCCCCTTTTCCCGGGGCCCGTCCCCCGCCCCCGTCACACCCGGGGCAGGGACTCCGCTTCCAGCCCGCCCTCGATCGCGAGGATGCGGTGCAGCCGGGTCGCGACGAGCAGCCGCTGCATCCGGTCGGGCACCCCGCGCAGGACCAGGCGCCGCCCGGTCCGGCCGGCCCGCCGGTGCGCCCCCATGATCACGCCGAGTCCGGTCGCGTCCCAGGAGTCCAGGCCGGTGAGGTCGAGCACGAGGTCGCCGTGGCCGTCGTCGAGGGCGGTGTGGAGGACCGTACGGGCGTCAGCCGCGCTGCGCACGTCGAGGCGGCCCCCGACAGCGAGTTCGGCGTGGTCGCCCCTGATGTGCATGTGTGCTCCCCGGCTTTACTGCGTACGTGTGGTCCGACGGGTCCGTGGTCGGCAACTCTCACTGCAACTGACTGCCGTGCGGGCGGTGAAGTTGCCGACCGTGAGCGAACCGATACCTAATTCACCCCGTAGGGTGCGGGGATTCGAACGCTCGTGCTCAGTGCTTGTAGAAGCCCTGGCCGCTCTTGCGGCCGATGTCGCCCGCGTCGACCATGCGGCGCATCAGCTCCGGCGGCGCGAACTTCTCGTCCTGGCACTCGGTGTAGATGTTGCTGGTGGCGTGCAGCAGGATGTCGACGCCGGTGAGGTCGGCGGTGGCGAGCGGGCCCATGGCGTGGCCGAAGCCCAGCTTGCAGGCGATGTCGATGTCCTCGGCGGTGGCGACGCCCGATTCGTAGAGCTTCGCGGCCTCGACGACGAGCGCGGAGATCAGGCGGGTGGTGACGAAGCCGGCGACGTCGCGGTTGACGACGATGCAGGTCTTGCCGACCGACTCGGCGAACGCGCGGGTGGCGGCGAGGGTCTCGTCGCTCGTCTTGTAGCCGCGCACCAGCTCGCAGAGCTGCATCATCGGGACGGGCGAGAAGAAGTGCGCGCCGACGACCCGCTCCGGGCGCTCCGTCACGGCCGCGATCTTGGTGATCGGGATGGCGGAGGTGTTGGAGGCCAGAATGGCGTCCTCGCGCACGATCTTGTCGAGCGCGCGGAAGATGTCGTGCTTGACCTCGAGCTTCTCGAAGACGGCCTCGACGACGATGTCCACGTCGGCGACCGCGTCGAGGTCGGTGGTCGTGGTGATCCGCGCGAGCGCCGCCTCGGCGTCCTCGGCGGTCATCTTGCCCTTGGAGACGAACTTGTCGTAGGAGGCCTTGATGCCGTCCGTGCCCCGGGTCAGCGCGGCATCGGTGACGTCCCGCAGGACGACGTCCCAACCCGCCTGAGCGGAGACCTGAGCGATCCCGGAACCCATCAGTCCCGCGCCGATGACGGCGAGCTTCCCAGCCACTGCACACCCCTCGTTGTTCTCAGTACGACCCGGCCTCGTAGCCTCTCCGGCGGAGACTAGCGCCCGTGAGGGGCGGAGTGACCGTGAAGTAACACGCGTCACGTCTCAGATGACGGACATCACACTGGTACGGCCCAGGAGGCGTGCGCGGCCCGACAGTTCAGATCTGGCCACCTTCGTACCGGGCCACCGGCTCCGGCATGCGGCCCGGTTCCCAGCGGGCCGCCGGGACGTGGCCGAGGTCCCCGGCGGCGACGGCCGCGCGGCCCGACGCGGCGCGGCGGGCGGCTTCGTCCCGGTCGGCCCCCGCTCGACGGTACGCGGCCGGCGGGCCCGTCTACGCTGGCGCCATGGTGAACCTGACGCGCATCTACACCCGTACCGGCGACAAGGGCACGACCGCCCTGGGGGACATGAGCCGGACGCGGAAGACGGACCTGCGGATCTCCGCGTACGCCGACGCCAACGAGGCCAACGCCGCCATCGGGACGGCGATCGCGCTGGGTGCGCTGCCGGAGGAGGTGGTGAAGGTCCTGGTCCGCGTGCAGAACGACCTGTTCGACGTCGGCGCCGACCTGTGCACCCCGGTGGTCGAGGCCCCGGAGTACCCGCCGCTGCGGGTGGAGCAGTTCTACGTGGACCGGCTGGAGGCGGACTGCGACGTCTTCAACGAGCAGCTGGAGAAGCTGCGCAGCTTCATCCTCCCCGGCGGCACCCCGGGCGCGGCCCTGCTGCACCAGGCCTGCACGGTGGTCCGCCGGGCCGAGCGCTCCACGTGGGCGGCGCTGGAGGAGCACGGCGAGGTGATGAACCCCCTGACGGCCACCTACCTCAACCGGCTGTCCGACCTCCTCTTCATCCTGGCCAGGACGGCGAACAAGGAGGTCGGCGACGTGCTCTGGGTCCCCGGCGGCGAGCGCTGACCGCACCCCGGCCCCACCGGGGGTCCGGGGGTCGCCCCCGGGCAGACACAGCATCCTGGCCAGGACGGCGAACAAGGAGGCCGGCGACGTGCTCCGGGTGCCGGGCGGCGAGCGCTAGCGCTTGGTTTCGGCCAGTTCGGCATCCTGGTCCGCCGCGCCCTCCGGGGCCTTGCGGGGCCAGATCGTGTAGGTCGCGGCGACGATGGCCTGGATGCCGACCACCTTCAGGGGGACGCCCTGCCACGACCGGAGCTGGGTGGTGTCGGCGGCGTCGCCGACGTACCAGATGCCGGCCTGGAGCAGCCCGTACGCGACCGCCGCGCCGGCCAGGGTCCGCGCCCACAGCTTCCACTCGTGGACCGCGCGGGCCTTGCCGTACTTGGTACCCGGCGGCTTCGGGCCCCCGGCGAAGCGGTGGGCGGCGTGCCCGTCGAGCCACTTCACGGTGTAGTGCCCGTAGCCGACGGTGTAGCCGATGTAGAGGGCCGCGACACCGTGCCGCCAGCTCGGTTCGCCGCCGTTCTTCAGGTCGACGAAGGACGCCACCAGCAGCACCAGCTCCAGCAGCGGCTCGCACAGCAGCAGCGCCGCCCCCAGCCTCGGCATTCCGGCCAGGTAGCGCAGCGCCAGTCCGCCCGCCAGCAGCACCCAGAAGCCGACCTCACAGGCGATGATCAGACCGACGAGCATGACGGCCCTCCCTTCCTTCCCCGGTTCCCCCCGTTACTCCTCCAAGGGTTCCGGCCGCCGCGCGCCACCGCGTCGTCGCCAGTGACGAAAGCCCACTGCATCCTTCGATGTACCGCCTTCTCAGCCCGGGTACCGAGGCCCCGCCGCGGCGGACCGTGTTGGATGGGGGCGTGCTCCCCAAGATCCCCCGCCCGCACCGCGACGACGTACTGCTCGCGGCCGTCAGCGTGCTCGCCGGCCTGCTGCTGTGGGCGCTGGGCGTGCACAGTTCGCCCAGCCGGCACCTCCTGCCCGACTGGGCGGTGCTGGTCCCGCTGCTGGTCCTCGGCGCCCTGGAGCTGCTGCGCCGCAGCATGCCCCGCGTCACCCTGTCCGTCGGCACGCTCGCCGTGGTCGCGGACCAGTTCACCCTCGGCAACATCGCCAGCGTCATCATCTTCACCGACCTGATGTACGCGGCCGTGGTCTACGGCAAGCCCGCCATGGCCCGCCGGCTCCCGGTCAGCACCGGTCTGATCACCGTGGCCGTCACCATCGGCTCCCTGGTCTGGCTGCGCACCCCGCAGGCCCTGCTCATCGGCGTGGTCACCGGCATCGTGAGCTTCGCCCCGGCCCTGACCGGCGCGACCCTGCGCAACCACCGCGAGGCCGCCGAGGCCGCCCGGCTGCGCGCGGAGCAGACGGCGCTGCTGGCCGAGATGGACCGCAGCCAGGCCGTGGTGGCCGAGCGCGCCCGGATGGCGCGGGAGCTGCACGACATGGTGGCCAACCACCTCTCGGCGATCGCCATCCACTCCACCGCCGCCCTCTCCATCGACTCCCCCGCAACCAGCCGCGAGGCGCTCGGGGTGATCCGGGAGAACAGCGTGCAGGGGCTGGCGGAGATGCGCCGGCTGATCGGGCTGCTGCGGGACGCGGGCGCGGAGCAGGAAGCCGTCGCTGTGCCCTCCCTGGACGGCCTGGACGCCCTGCTGGGGCAGGCCCGTACGAACGGGTCGGCGAGCGGGCTGGACTTCGTCCTGGCGGACGAGCGGCCCTCCGGGGCGGCGCTGCCGGCGCCGGTGGAGCTGGCGGCGTACCGGATCGTGCAGGAGTCGCTGACCAACGCCCTCAAGCACGCCGCCCCCGGCACGGTCCGGGTCCGGGTGGCGCACGGCGCGGGGCTGCTGACGGTGGCGGTGGACTCCCCGTACGGGGACCGGCCGGACCCGCGCGCCCCGGGTTCGGGGGCCGGGCTGATCGGCATGCGGGAGCGTACGGAGCTGCTGGGCGGGACGTTCACGGCGGGTGCGGCGGACAGGGTGTGGCAGGTGCGGGCGGTTCTGCCCGCCGAGGAGAGGGCGGTGCAGTCATGACCATCAGGGTGCTCGTGGCCGAGGACCAGCGGGCCGTACGGGCCGGTCTGGTGCTGATCCTGCGCAGTGCGGGCGACGTCGAGGTGGTGGGAGAGGCCGCCGACGGCGAGGAGGCGGTGCGGCTGGCCGACGAGCTGCGGCCGGACCTGGTCCTCATGGACGTGCAGATGCCGAAGCTCGACGGGGTGTCGGCCACCCGGCAGGTGGTGGAGCGGGGGCTGGCGGACGTGCTGGTCCTGACCACCTTCGACCTGGACGAGTACGTCTTCGGCGCGCTGCGGGCGGGGGCGGCGGGGTTCCTGCTGAAGGACGCGGACGCGGCGGAGCTGATCGCGGCGGTGCGGACGGTGGCGCGCGGCGAGGGGCTGATCGCCCCGGCGGTGACCCGGCGGCTGATCGCCGAGTTCGCGGCGCCGAAGGCCGTACGGGCTCCCGTGCGGCCGGGGGCGGCCGCGGCGGTGGAGTCGCTGACGCGGCGCGAGCGGGAGGTGCTGGGGGCGCTGGGCGACGGGTTGTCGAACGCGGAGATCGCCGTGCGGCTGGACATGGCGGAGGCCACGGTGAAGACCCACGTCAGCAGGCTGCTGGGGAAGCTGGAGCTGCGCAGCAGGGTCCAAGCGGCCGTACTGGCGCAGGAGTTGGGGATCTAGACGGCTTCTGGAGCTGAGGTCTGGACCTCTTGACGCTTGGTCCAGACCTTTCTAGTCTCACCGCATCACTGTGGTGAGCGTGCCATGACAAAGAGCGACACGAGGCGTGCTCACGGGCGGCGCAGGTCCCACCCCCATGTACCGGTCGGCCCCACGATCGGTACGGACCTACCGAGGAGCACCCTTGAGCACAGCACCCCCACGCACCCGTCTGTTCAGGAGGCTGGCCGCCACCGTGGCGGCCCTCGCCCTGCCCGTCGCCGGCCTCGTCGGCCTGGCCGGCCCCGCGCAGGCGGCCCCCTCCGCGACCGCGACCTACACCAAGGTCTCCGACTGGGGCTCCGGCTTCGAGGGCAAGTGGACGGTGAAGAACACCGGCACCACCGCCCTCAGCAGCTGGACCGTGGAGTGGGACTACCCGGCCGGCACCCGGGTCACCTCCGCCTGGGACGCCACCGTCACCAGCTCGGGCAACCACTGGACCGCCAAGAACGTCGGCTGGAACGGCACCCTGGCCCCCGGCGCCACCGTCAGCTTCGGCTTCAACGGCACCGGCGCCGGCGCCCCCTCCGGCTGCAAGATCAACGGCGGCTCCTGCGACGGCGGCACCAACCCCACCGACGCCCCGCCCTCGGCCCCCGGCACCCCCACCGCGAGCGGCGTCACCGAGAACGCGCTGACCCTGTCCTGGACGGCCGCCACCGACGACAAGGGCGTCAAGAACTACGACGTCTACCGCAACGGCGGCAAGCTCACCACCGTCACCGGCACCACCTTCAACGACGGCGGCCTGACCAAGGGCACCACGTACACCTACTCGGTCACCGCCCGTGACACCACCGACCAGACCGGCCCCTCCTCGGGCGAGCTCACGGTCACCACCCCGGGCGGCGGCGGCACCGATCCGGACCCGGGCTCCAAGGTCAAGCTCGGCTACTTCACCGACTGGGGCGTCTACCAGCGCAACTACCACGTGAAGAACCTGGTCACCTCGGGCAGCGCCGCGAAGATCACCCACATCAACTACGCCTTCGGCAACGTCCAGAACGGCAAGTGCACCATCGGCGACGCCTACGCCGACTACGACAAGGCCTACACCGCCGACCAGAGCGTCGACGGCGTCGCCGACAACTGGGACCAGCCCCTGCGCGGCAACTTCAACCAGCTGCGCAAGCTCAAGGCCAAGTACCCGCACATCAAGATCCTCTACTCCTTCGGCGGCTGGACCTGGTCCGGCGGCTTCGGCCAGGCCGCCCAGAACCCCGCCGCCTTCGCCGACTCCTGCTACGCCCTGGTCGAGGACCCCCGCTGGGCGGACGTCTTCGACGGCATCGACATCGACTGGGAGTACCCCAACGCCTGCGGCCTGTCCTGCGACACCAGCGGCGCGGCCTCCTTCAAGAACCTGATGTCGGCCCTGCGCACCAAGTTCGGCGGCTCCAACCTGGTCACCGCCGCGATCTCCGCCGACGGCTCCAACGGCGGCAAGCTCGACCTCGCCGACTACGGCGGCGCCGCCCAGTACGTCGACTTCTACAACGTCATGACGTACGACTTCTTCGGCGCCTGGGACGCCAAGGGCCCCACCGCCCCGCACTCCCCGCTGACCTCCTACGCCGGCATCCCGATCGCCGGCTTCAACTCCGAGGCCGCCATCACCAAGCTCAAGGGCAAGGGCATCCCCGGATCCAAGCTCAACCTCGGCATCGGCTTCTACGGCCGCGGCTGGACCGGAGTCACCCAGGACGCCCCCGGCGGCACCGCCACCGGACCCGCCCAGGGCACCTACGAGCAGGGCATCGAGGACTACAAGATCCTCAAGACCAGCTGCCCCACCACCGGAACCGTCGCCGGCACCGCCTATGCCAAGTGCGGCGGCAACTGGTGGAGCTACGACACCCCCGCCACCATCGCCGGCAAGATGACCTGGCTGAAGAACCAGGGCCTCAAGGGCGCCTTCTTCTGGGAGTTCAGCGGCGACACCGCGAACGGCGAACTGGCGAACGCGATCCACACCGGGCTGCAGTAACCCCCACGCACTGCACGGCCCCGGTGTACGACGAAGCCGGGGAGGCGGGACCGTCCCCCGCCTCCCCGGCTTCCTCACGCAACGGTCGCCTCAGGCCACGTTCACCCTCTGCCCGGGCGGCGCCGCCTCCAGCCACGCCAGGAACCCGGTCAGCGCGTCCTCGCTCATCGCCAGCTCCAGGCGGGTCCCCTGGTGGGAACAGCCGAGCACGACAGCGTCGGACAGCAGGGCCAGCTCCTCCTCGCCCTCGGGCGCACGCCGCGCGAGGACCTCGATGGAGGAACGCTCCAGCAGCCGGCGCGGGCGGGGCGAGTACGAGAAGACGCGGAACCACTCGATGCGGTCACCGCTGTAGCGGGCGACCCCGTAGACCCAGCCCTTGCCGGAGACGTCGGGCTCCTCGGCCACGCCCCAGCGCATGCTGCAGTCGAAGGTCCCGCCGGACCGCTGGATGAGTCTGCGGCGCAGCCCGAACACGAACAGCCCGATCACCACCAGGGCTACGACCAGGCCGCTCACAAGCAGAGCGAGGAGCATCTTCACCGACCTCCTCGCTCATCGAAAACCGCACAAACAAAAGTACGTACATCGCCTCAGCCGCGACCCGGTCCGGAAAATTCCGGACCCGACCGCGGCTGAGGTATCAAACTGTTCGGTACGGGGCTCAGTGCCCCGCGACCGCGCGCAGCCGGACATCGGCGCGACGTTCGGCGGCCGCGTCGGCCTCCGACTTCGCGCGCTCCAGTGCCCGCTCCGCCCGCTGGACGTCGATCTCGTCCGCGAGCTCGGCGATCTCGGCCAGCAGGGACAGCTTGTTGTCCGCGAACGAGATGAATCCGCCGTGCACCGCGGCGACGACAGTGCCGCCCTCGCTGGTACGGATGGTCACCGGGCCCGATTCCAGCACACCGAGAAGCGGCTGGTGACCGGGCATGACGCCGATGTCGCCGGACGTGGTGCGGGCGACGACCAGGGTGGCCTCGCCGGACCAGACATTGCGGTCCGCCGCGACCAGCTCGACGTGCAGCTCAGCAGCCAAGGTGGCTCCTCGGGTCACCACCCGGCGGGTCAGCCGGGTGTTGGGTCAAATTCTAATGGGCGTGGGGAGAGGGACGGGACACACCCGTCCCCCTCCTGTGGCAGACACTTTCGGCGTCCGCCGGTGGCCTGCGAACCGGATGCGCTCCTCGCGGAGCGCGCCGGATCAGGAGACGCCCAGCTCCTTGGCGTTGGCCTTCAGGTCCTCGATGCCACCGCACATGAAGAACGCCTGCTCGGGGAAGTGGTCGTACTCACCGTCGCAGATCGCGTTGAACGCGGCGATCGACTCGTCGAGCGGAACGTCCGAACCGTCCACGCCGGTGAACTGCTTGGCGACGTGGGTGTTCTGCGACAGGAAGCGCTCGACACGACGGGCACGGTGGACAACGAGCTTGTCCTCCTCGCCCAGCTCGTCGATACCGAGGATCGCGATGATGTCCTGGAGGTCCTTGTACTTCTGCAGGATCCCCTTGACGCGCATGGCCGCGTTGTAGTGGTCCGCCGCGATGTAGCGGGGGTCCAGGATCCGGGACGTGGAGTCCAGCGGGTCCACGGCCGGGTAGATGCCCTTCTCGGAGATCGGACGGGAGAGAACCGTCGTCGCGTCGAGGTGGGCGAAGGTGGTCGCCGGCGCCGGGTCGGTGAGGTCGTCGGCGGGGACGTAGATCGCCTGCATCGAGGTGATCGAGTGACCACGGGTCGAGGTGATGCGCTCCTGGAGGAGACCCATCTCGTCGGCCAGGTTCGGCTGGTAACCCACCGCGGAGGGCATGCGGCCGAGCAGGGTCGACACCTCGGAACCGGCCTGGGTGTACCGGAAGATGTTGTCGATGAAGAAGAGGACGTCCTGCTTCTGAACATCGCGGAAGTACTCCGCCATGGTCAGACCGGCCAGGGCGACGCGCAGACGGGTGCCCGGGGGCTCGTCCATCTGGCCGAAGACCAGCGCGGTCTTGTCCAGAACGCCGGAGTCCGACATCTCCTCGATGAGGTCGTTGCCCTCACGGGTACGCTCACCGACACCCGCGAACACCGACACACCGTCGTGGTTGTTGGCGACGCGGTAGATCATTTCCTGGATCAGAACGGTCTTGCCGACACCGGCACCACCGAACAGACCGATCTTTCCACCCTTGACGTACGGGGTGAGGAGGTCGATGACCTTGACGCCGGTCTCGAACATCTCGGTCTTCGACTCGAGCTCGTCGAAGTTCGGGGCCTTGCGGTGGATCGCCCAGCGCTCGCCGACCTCGGCGTTGGCCTCCGGGTAGTTCAGCACCTCACCCAGGGTGTTGAACACCTTGCCCTTGGTGAAGTCACCGACGGGGACGGTGATGCCCTCGCCCGTGTCGGTCACCGGGGCCTGGCGGACCAGACCGTCGGTGGGCTGCATGGAGATGGTGCGGACCATGCCGTCACCCAGGTGCTGGGCGACCTCGAGGGTCAGCGTCTTGAGCGCGCCGTCCTCGGCCGGGTCGGCGACCTGCACCTTCAGCGCGTTGTAGATGTCGGGCATCGCGTCGACGGGGAACTCCACGTCGACGACCGGGCCGATGACCCGGGCGATGCGGCCCGTGGCAGCGGCCGTCTCAACAGAGGTCGTCATTACTTGTCACTCCCCGCGGTCGCGTCGGCCATGGCGCTGGCGCCACCGACGATCTCGCTGATTTCCTGGGTGATTTCGGCCTGGCGGGCCGCGTTGGCAAGCCGGGAGAGGCTCTTGATGAGGTCTCCGGCGTTGTCGGTGGCCGACTTCATCGCGCGGCGGCGGGCGGCGTGCTCGGAAGCAGCGGCCTGCAGCAGCGCGTTGTAGACGCGGCTCTCGACGTAGCGCGGCAGAAGGGCGTCGAGGACGTCCTCCGCCGACGGCTCGAACTCGAACAGCGGAAGGATCTCGCCCTTCGCACCGTCCTCCTCCGCAGCCTTCTCGAGGCTGAGCGGCAGCATCCGGTTGTCGACCGCGTTCTGCGTCATCATCGACACGAATTCCGTGAAGACGATGTGCAGTTCGTCGACGCCGCCCTCGGCCGTCTCCGTCTGGATGGCCTCGATCAGCGGCGCGGCGACGCGCTTGGCGTCGGCATACGCCGGGCTGTCGGTGAAGCCGGTCCACGAGTCCGTGACCTTGCGCTCACGGAAGCCGTAGTAGGCGACACCCTTGCGGCCGACGATGTAGCTGTCGACCTCCTTGCCCTCCGCGCGGAGCCGCTCGATGAGCCGGTCGGCCTGCTTGATGGCGTTCGAGGAGTAGCCGCCGGCCAGACCGCGGTCGCTCGTGATGAGCAGGACCGCGGCGCGGGTCGGCGCCTCGACCTCGGTGGTCAGGGCGTGCTTGTTGTTCGAACCGGTCGCCACCGCGGTCACCGCACGGGTGAGCTCGGTCGCGTACGGCATCGACGCCGCCACCTTGCGCTGCGCCTTGACGATGCGCGAGGCGGCGATCATCTCCATCGCCTTGGTGATCTTCTTCGTCGCAGTGATGGCACGGATGCGACGCTTGTAGACCCGGAGCTGCGCTCCCATGAGTCAGGTCCCTTCCGTCGTCACTTGGAGACGTTGACGGCCGGAACGTCCTCGCCCAGGAGCTTCCCGTCCGAGGTCTCGAACTGGCGCTTGAAGCCGGCGATCGCGTCGGCGATCGAGGTCAGCGTGTCGTCCGACATCTTGCCGCCGTCGGCGATCGAGGTCAGGAGGTCCTTGCGCTCGCGGCGCAGGTGCTCCAGCAGCTCCGACTCGAAGCGGCGGATGTCCTCGACCGGGACGTCGTCCATCTTGCCGGTGGTGCCGGCCCAGACGGAGACGACCTGCTCCTCGACGGGCATCGGCTGGTACTGGCCCTGCTTCAGCAGCTCGACCATGCGCTTGCCGCGCTCCAGCGAGGACTTCGACGCGGCGTCCAGGTCGGAACCGAAGGCGGCGAACGCCTCCAGCTCGCGGTACTGGGCCAGGTCGACGCGGAGACGGCCGGAGACCTGCTTCATGGCCTTGTGCTGCGCGGAACCACCGACGCGGGAGACCGAGATACCGACGTTCAGCGCCGGGCGCTGGCCCGCGTTGAACAGGTCGGACTCCAGGAAGCACTGGCCGTCGGTGATGGAGATGACGTTGGTCGGGATGAACGCCGAGACGTCGTTGGCCTTGGTCTCGACGATCGGCAGACCGGTCATCGAGCCGGCACCCATGTCGTCGGAGAGCTTCGCGCAGCGCTCCAGCAGACGGGAGTGCAGGTAGAAGACGTCACCCGGGTAGGCCTCGCGGCCCGGCGGGCGGCGCAGCAGCAGCGACACGGCGCGGTAGGCGTCGGCCTGCTTCGACAGGTCGTCGAAGATGATCAGGACGTGCTTGCCGGCGTACATCCAGTGCTGACCGATGGCGGAACCGGTGTACGGCGCCAGGTACTTGAAGCCGGCCGGGTCGGACGCCGGGGCGGCGACGATCGTCGTGTACTCGAGCGCGCCGGCCTCTTCCAGGGCGCCGCGAACGGACGCGATGGTCGAGCCCTTCTGGCCGATGGCGACGTAGATGCAGCGGACCTGCTTGTTCACGTCGCCGGAGCGCCAGTTGTCACGCTGGTTGATGATCGTGTCGACGGCCAGAGCGGTCTTGCCGGTCTGACGGTCGCCGATGATCAGCTGACGCTGGCCGCGGCCGATCGGCACCATGGCGTCGACGGCCTTGTAGCCGGTCTGCATGGGCTCGTGCACCGACTTACGGACCATGACGCCCGGGGCCTGCAGCTCGAGGGCGCGGCGGCCCTCGGTCGCGATCTCGCCGAGGCCGTCGATCGGGTTGCCGAGCGGGTCGACGACGCGGCCGAGGTAGCCCTCGCCGACGCCTACGGAGAGGACCTCACCGGTGCGCTGCACCGGCTGGCCCTCCTCGATACCGCTGAACTCGCCGAGGACGATCGCACCGATCTCGCGCTCCTCGAGGTTGAGGGCGAGACCGAGGGTGCCGTCCTCGAACTTCAGCAGCTCGTTCGCCATGGCGGAGGGCAGGCCCTCCACCTTCGCGATGCCGTCGCCGGCAACGCTGACCGTTCCGACCTCCTCGCGCGAGGCCGCGTCCGGCTGGTACGACTGGACAAAGGTCTCCAGTGCGTCCCGGATCTCCTCCGGCCGGATCGTGAGCTCCGCCATCTGGGTTCCCTGCTCTCCTTGTTGGGCCTGAAGCTTCTTAGGGGTCTGGGGGTGACCCCCAGGAATCTTCTGCAAGTTCTGCACGGCCCAACCGGGCCGCTAGGAATGCTTTGTATCTGTGTGGTGGCGGCTGGTCAGCCGGCCATGCGGCGCGACGCCTCGGCGAGGCGGTCCGCGATGGTGCCGTCGATGACCTCGTCGCCGACCCGCACCGAGATCCCGCCGAGGACCGCGGGGTCCACGTCGAGGTTCAGGTGCATCTGGCGGCCGTACAGCTTGGCCAGCACCGCGCCGAGACGCTGCTTCTGCACGTCGCTGAGCGGGATCGCGCTGGTCACGGTGGCGACCATGCGGTCCCGTCGCTCGGCGGCGAGCTTGGACAGGGACTCGAGTCCCGCTTCCAGGCTACGTCCACGCGGGTGCGTGACGAGACGGATCACCAGGCGCTCGGTGACGGCGTTCACCTTGCCGCCGAGCAGGCTGCGCAGCAGCTCGCTCTTGGCGGAGCCGGTGGCGGCGCGGTCGGTCAGCGCGGAGCGCAGCTCGGTGCTGGAGGCGACGATCCGGCCGAAGCGGAAGACCTCGTCCTCGACGTTGTCGAGCGCTCCGGCCTGCTGGGCCGCCGTGAGGTCGGCGGTGGCCGCCAGCTCCTCCAGCGCGTCCACCAGGTCGCGGGACTGCGACCAGCGGGAGCGCGCCATGCCGGACACCAGGTCGAGGGTGTTCCCGTCGACCTGGCCGGACAGCAGCCGGCCGACCAGCTCGGCCTTGGCCTCGCCGGACTGCGCCGGGTCCGTGATGACCCGACGCAGCGAGACCTCACGGTCGAGCAGCGCGGTGACGGCTGCCAGCTCACCGGCGAGCTTCGCCGCGTCGACGGACGTGTTGTCCGTCAGCGCGTCGAGACGCTCGCGCGCGGAGGCCAGCGCCTCGCGGCTCGCTCCGTTCATCGGGCCGCCTCGGCCTTCTCCTCAAGCTCGCTGAGGAAGCGGTCGATGGTGCGGCTCTGACGAGCGGCGTCCTCGAGGGACTCGCCGACGAGCTTGCCGGCCAGGTCGGTGGCGAGCTTGCCCACGTCCTGACGCAGCGCCTGAGCGGCGGCCTTGCGGTCTGCCGCGATCTGGGCGTGACCGGCAGCGATGATCTCCTCACGCTGCCGCTGGCCCTCTGCGCGCAGTTCTTCCTTCAGCGCAGTGCCCTGCTCCAGCGCGTCCTGGCGCAGGCGCGCGGCCTCGTGCCGGGCCTCGGCGAGCTGGGCCTTGTACTGCTCCAGCACGCTCTGAGCCTCGGTCTGAGCGGCTTCGGCCTTCTCGATACCGCCCTCGATCTGCTCGCGGCGCTCGTCCAGAACCTTGTTGATGTTCGGGAGGAGCTTCTTCGCGAGGAAGCCGAAGACGATGACGAAGGCGATCAGACCGATGACGAGCTCGGGGATCGGCGGGATGAGAGGGTTTTCCATCTCAGCCGCGAGAACCATGAGGTTCACATCAGTGCCTTTCGTCTAGTGGGCTGTTCGTCGAGACCGAGGATCAGGAGCTCGGGTAGACGAACGGCATGACCAGACCGATCAGGGCGAGCGCCTCACAGAAGGCGAAGCCGAGGATCTGGTTGGCGCGGATCAGGCCGGCAGCCTCGGGCTGGCGGGCGAGGGCCTGGGTGCCGTTACCGAAGATGATGCCGACGCCGACGCCGGGGCCGATGGCCGCGAGACCGTAACCAACGGAGCTGAGGGAGCCGGTGACGGCGGCAAGGGTCTGGGACATGCCAGTTCTTCCTTCTCTTTCACGGATCCGGTGGGGGTTGGCCACCGGACGAATACGGGGGGCTGAGCGGGGCGGGCCTGGCTCAGTGGTGCTCGGCGAGCGCGCCCTGGATGAA
Organism: Streptomyces sp. NPDC044002; assembly: GCF_056434525.1. NCBI lineage: Bacteria > Bacillati > Actinomycetota > Actinomycetes > Kitasatosporales > Streptomycetaceae > Streptomyces > Streptomyces sp. NPDC044002. Next base: position 20,835 of record NZ_JBWKEZ010000068.1, on the reverse strand, counting down.
GCTGCAGGCCAGGAGGACGAAGACGTACGCCTGGACAGCCTGGATGAAGAGCTCGAAGGCGGTCATCACGATCACCATCACGAACGACACACCGGCGTAGGCGATGCCGATGCCGTTCAGCAGGTACCAGCTGGCGATCGTGAAGAGCAGCAGCAGGGTGTGACCGGCGAACATGTTCGCGAAGAGTCGGACCGCGTGGGTGAACGGGCGCACCAGGACGTTCGAGAAGAACTCGATGACCATGATCAGCGGCAGGACGCCGCCGAGGCTCTTGTCGTAGCCGGTGAGGTTCTTCAGGCCGCCGACGAAGCCGTGGCGCTTGAAGGTGACCGACATCCAGATCAGGTAGACGATCAGGGCGAGCACGGCCGGGTACGCGATGATCGAGGTCACCGGGAACTGCGCCACCGGGACGATCGACCAGACGTTCAGGATCCAGACGAAGAAGAACAGCGAGACCATGAAGGGGACGTACTTCTCGCCCTCCTTCTTGCCGAGGGTCTCGTAGACGATGCCGCGGCGCACGAAGTCGTAGCCGGCCTCGCCGACCATCTGGAGCTTGCCGGGGACGATCTTCGCCTTGCCGAAGGCGGCCCAGAAGAAGGCCACGATGATGATCGAGCCCAGGAGGGCCAGCAGCATCGGCTTGTTGAAGTAGGCATTGCTGCCCGCTTCACCCCAGAGCGGCTCGAAGAGGAACGAGTGCAGGCCCGGGCCGGGGAAGCCACATCCGTCGAAGATGTGACAGTCGGTCTCGAAGGCGAGGACCTGCGTCGGGTCAGCACTCACCGCGGGCTCCTTCAGCGTGGCGCATAGGTACGGCAACCTCGTTGTGTCGGCGCGGCGCGAGGCCGCGGTTCGGCACTGGACTGGTGTAACGGGTGTGGGGGCGGCAGTCAGGCATCGAGCCTCGCGATGGAACAGGCGTCAGCTCAGATGCCCGCGCCCGCAGAGCCGCAGTTGGAACCGGACGATAGCAGCATCTCGAACGCACACTTATCCCGGCCCTACCCCTCACGACTTCGGCCCCGGGTTTTCGGGCTTTTCACCCTTGGCCGAGTCCGGCTCGACGTAAAGGATCTTCGCCTTCATGTGGGCACGCGTCTGTGCGCCGATCCACACCAGGGTGGCGACGACGAGCGTGATGGCGAACGCCCGGGGGTTGAACAGTGTCGTGTTCTTGAACACGGCGAGAAAGACGAAGAGCAGCAGGATCTGCGCGGCGTAGAGCATGAGGCCCATGGCCTGGAACAGATGCGGCAGGGATTTCGCCGTGCGCTGCAGGACGACGAATCCGAGGCCCATGAACAGGATCACGACCACGGTCGCGACGACGGATCCGATGGCGCCCTGGCCACCGACGACCAAACCGCTGATCACCGCGGCGATGGCGCCGGCGATAGCGGTGGGTACGGCGGTTTGCAGGAGGGATCGGACGTCATTTGACCGCATGGCGGTTTGCTCCGCGTGGTGGTGGGGGCACGGACTCGTACGGGAACTCGTACGGGGACGAGCGTAAGCCCGGTCCGAGTGAGAGCCTCGGGCCAATGGACCGTCGCACTACGGTCCTTCGGCTCTGTCGCCGGGTTTAGTGAACGGTATCACAAACTATTTGATGAGAGCTTTACCTGTCAGGTGTGCTGACTGTCACACATGAGGGCTAACGCGCCCGTGTGTGCAAGACAAGCCCTCTCATTGTCTGGTAAAGGGCGCCCATGTCGGAAATGCGCCCGGCCCGTCAGCGCGCCGATCCGGCCTTACGCCGGTCGGGGAAGCGCGAACGGGGGCCTACCGCGGTCGCGCCGTTGACGCCCGACACCCCCGCCACGACGGGCCTCGCCGGCTGCGGCTCCACGCCCTCGTCCTCCCGGACGGCCGCCTCCGCGGCCCGCTCGGCGTGCCGGTACCGCGGCGGGACCAGGCCGTGCGCCCAGCGCGGCGCCCGCGGGGTGAACCGGGGCATCAGGAGCAGTACGAGGCCCAGCGCGCTCAGCGCCGCGAGGGACAGCACGATCCACATCGACGCCGAATGCACCGAATAGGCCACCGTGCCGAATGCGATCAGGCCTGACCAGAAATACATGATGAGTACGGCGCGGCTGTGGGAATGCCCGAGTTCCAGGAGCCGGTGGTGCAGGTGGCCGCGGTCCGCCGCGAACGGCGACTGGCCGTTCCAGGTGCGCCGCACGATCGCGAGGACCAGGTCCGCCATCGGAATGGCGATGATGGTCAGGGGCAGCAGCAGCGGGATGAAGACCGGCAGCATCGCGTGGGTGGCGTTGCGCTCACCGCCGACGAAGAGCGCCATCGTGTCGGGGTCCACCTGCCCCGTGATCGAGATCGCCGAAGCCGCCAGCACCAGGCCGATCAGCATCGAGCCGGAATCCCCCATGAAGATCCGGGCGGGATGCATGTTGTGCGGCAGGAAGCCCAGGCACATCCCCATCAGGATCGCCGCGAAGAGGGTCGCGGGGGCGGCGGATTCGATGCCGTAGCCGAACCAGATCCGGTAGGCGTAGAGGAAGAACGCGCATGTGGCGATGCAGACCATGCCCGCCGCCAGCCCGTCGAGGCCGTCGACGAAATTCACCGCGTTGATGGTGATCACCACCAGCGCCACCGTGAGCAGGGTGCCCTGCCACTGGGTGAGCGCCACCGTGCCGATGCCCGGAACCGGAATCCACAGGATGGTCAGGCCCTGCATGACCATCACGCCCGCGGCGATCATCTGGGCGCCGAGCTTGATCAGCGCGTCGAGCTCGAACTTGTCGTCCAGGACGCCGATCAGCCAGATCAGCGCCGCTCCCGAGAGCAGCGCTCGTGGCTCGTTGGAACGCTCGAAGACCCCGTTGAGGTTCTGCAGGTGGTCGGCGATCAGCAGCCCCGCGCACATGCCGCCGAACATGGCGATGCCGCCGAGCCGCGGAGTGGGCTCGCGGTGCACGTCCCGCGCGCGGATCTCCGGCATCGCGCCGGCCGCGATCGCGAACTTCCGCACGGGCCCGGTCAGCAGGTAGGTCACCGCGACCGTGACGCAAAGCGTCAGCAGATATTCACGCACTGGCTGCCCCAGATGTATCGCCGGCCATCTCAGCCCCACACATTAGCCGCGATGTCACCAGGGACGAGGACGCACGGAGGCCCCGTTCCGGTTGCACTACTCCATGCTCGTACCGGTTACGCCCCGTACGGGGGAAATCCACCCGTCAGGGCGGCCACCTCGGCCCGCGTCCGGGCCGCGTCCCCGCCCAGCGCGGCGGCGAACAGCTCGGCGATCCGGGCCATCTCCGGCTCCCCCATCCCCTGCGTGGTCACCGCCGCGGTGCCCAGGCGGATGCCGCGCTGGTCCCCGTACGGCAGCGCGCAGGTGTCCAGGACGATCCCCGCGGCGGCCAGCCGGCCGCGCGCCGTCGGCCCGTCCACGCCGAGCGCCGCGGGGTCGGCGCTGATGAGGTGGGTGTCCGTCCCACCGGTCGTCAGGGCGAACCCGCGCCGCTCCAGGGCGGCGGCCAGGGCGCGGGCGTTGGCCACGACCCGGTGCGCGTACCGGGTGAAGGGCGGCGCGGCCGCCTCGCCGAAGGCCACCGCCTTCGCGGCGATGGAGTTCATCTGGGCGCCGCCCTGGGTGAAGGGGAACACCGCCCGGTCGACCCGCTCCGCGAACTCGCCGCCGCACAGCACCATCCCGCCGCGGGGGCCGCGCAGCACCTTGTGGGTGGTCGCGCAGACCACGTCGGCGTACGGGACGGGACTGGGCGCGGCCCCTCCGGCCACCAGCCCGATCGGGTGCCCGGCGTCGGCGATGAGGTACGCCCCGACCTCGTCGGCGATCTCGCGGAACGCCGAGTACTCCAGGTGCCGGGGGTAGGAGATGGACCCGCACACGATGGCCTTGGGCCGGTGCGCCCGCGCCAGCCGCTGCACCTGCTCGTAGTCGACGAGCCCGCTCTCGGCGTCGACGCCGTAGCCGACGAAGTCGAACCAGCGGCCGGAGAAGTTGGCGGGCGAGCCGTGCGTGAGGTGCCCGCCGTGCGCCAGCCCCATGGCCAGGACGGTGTCCCCGGGCCGCAGCAGCGCCGCGTAGGCGGCCAGGACGGCCGCGGAACCGGAGTGCGGCTGCACGTTGGCGTGCTCGACCCCGAAGAGCGCCCTGGCCCGCTCCACGGCCATCCGCTCGGCGAGGTCCACGTACTCGCAGCCGCCGTGGTAGCGGGCGCCGGGGTAACCCTCGGCGTACTTGTTGGAGAGCACGGACCCCAGCGCGGCGAGCACCGCGGGCGAGGTGAAGTTCTCGGCGGCGCTCATCTGCAGCGTCTCCGCCTGCCGGCGCCGCTCGCCTTCGAGGACGTCGGCCATTTGCGGGTCCTGCTGGCGCAGGGCGTCCGTGGGCTGGGTCATGACGCTCATGGCGCGACTCCCGCACAGTGGGGGTACCGGTACCAGCCACTGTAGGCCGCGCCCGCCCGTCGCGCCCCTGCGCCGCCCGCTGCGCGGGACTGGTCCCCTACCCGCCCTTCCCCCGTTCCCCGGGGCTCCGCCCCGGACCCCCGCGCCTCAAACGCCGGCGAGGCTGGATTTGCCGCTGCGCGGCAACTTCCAGCCCGCGCGGCGTTTGAGCGCACCGGGCGCGCAGCGCCCGGCTCTTTCAGCCCCGCCTGGGGGCACCTCCCAGCGGTAGCTGGGGGAGTTTGAGGCGCGGGGTCAGGGGCAGCGCCCCTGGGAACGGTGGAAGGGCGGGTAGGGGACGGCCCCGCGCAGCGGCCCACCCCACCCGCAGACGACACACCGGCCCCGGACACGCGAACCGGCCCCGCCCCGCAGGTCGACGGACGGAGTCCGGCGCAGCGGCGCGAAGCCGGTGAGGCCGCCAGCGGCCGAGCCGCGCGAGCGGCGCGTCAAGAAAGGGTCAGTGGTGGGCGTCGACGCCCGTCAGGGCCGTGACCACGGGGTCCAGGGCCTGGTTGATCTCGTCGCCGATCGAGCGGAAGAAGGTGATCGGCGCCCCGTACGGGTCGTACACCTCGTCCGCATCGGCGGACGGCGCCAGCAGCCACCCCCGCAGCGCGGCGGCGGCCCGTACCAGGGCCCGCGCCCGTTCCGCCATGCCGTCGTCCAGCGGCGGCAGCGTGGCCGGGTCTATCGCCCGTACGAGCCGGGTGAACTCCTTCAGCGTGAAGGTCCGCAGCCCCGCCGAGTGCCCCATGGAGATGACCTGCGCCCGGTGGTCCCGCGTGGCGGTGAGCACCAGGTCGGCGCGTATGACGTGCTCGTCGAGCAGCTCGCGCCCGGTGAACCCCGACGCGTCCGCGCCGAAGTCCGCCAGCACGGCCGCCGCGTTGGCCTCCATCGGGGCGCCCTCGTGGCCCCAGGTGCCGGCGCTCTCCACGATGAGGTCCCCGGCCGGCAGGCCCAGGACGGCCAGGCGGTCGGCGAGCGCGTGCCGCGTCAGCCGCTCGGTGATGGGCGAGCGGCACACGTTCCCGGTGCTGACGTGGAGTATGCGGAAGGTGTCTCCCTTGGCTATGCCACGCCCCTGAGGGCTCACGGAGCCACCTCGAGGTCGGGTACGACCTCCCGCAGCTGTGCGGCGCTCAGCGCCCCCTCGCGCAGCAGTACGGGAACCTTCCCGGTGACGTCGACGATCGACGACGGCTCGGTGCTCGGCGTGGGGCCGCCGTCCAGGTACACGGACACGGAGTCGCCCAGCATCTCGCGCGCCGCGTCGCAGTCGCCCGGCGCCGGGTGCCCGGACAGGTTGGCCGAGGAGACGGCCATCGGGCCGACCTCGGTCAGCAGCTCGATCGCGACGGGGTGCAGGGGCATGCGCACGGCGACGGTCCCGCGGGTCTCCCCCAGGTCCCAGGCCAGCGACGGCTGGTGCTTGGCGACCAGCGTGAGGCCGCCCGGCCAGAAGGCGTCGACGAGCTCCCACGCCTGCTCGGAGAAGTCCGTGACGAGGCCGTGGAGGGTGTTCGGGGAGCCGATGAGGACGGGGGTGGGCATGTTCCGGCCGCGGCCCTTGGCGGCGAGCAGGTCGCCGACGGCCTCCGCGCTGAAGGCGTCCGCGCCGATCCCGTACAGGGTGTCGGTGGGCAGCACGACGAGCTCTCCGCGGCGGACGGCGGAGGCCGCTTCGCGCAGACCCGTCTTGCGGTCCGTCGCGTCGTTGCAGTCGTATCGCCGGGCCATCAGCGGATCTCCTCGTGCAGCGTGGGGGTGGCGGGGGCGGCGGTCGGGCGGGTCACGGCATGGCCTTGCGGGCGGTCGCGAAGCGCGGGCGGTTGTTCAGGTCGGGGTGGTCGGCGGCGTCGGCCCAGCCCCGTTCGTCGGCGAAGATCCACGGCACCTGGCCGCCCTGCGTGTCGGCGTGCTCGATCACGACGATGCCGCCGGGCCGCAGCAGCCGGTGGGCGGTGCGCTCGATGCCGCGGATGGTGTCGAGGCCGTCCTCGCCGGAGAACAGCGCCATCTCGGGGTCGTGGTCGCGGGCCTCCGGGGCGACGTACTCCCACTCGGTGAGCGGGATGTACGGCGGGTTGGAGATGACCAGGTCGACCTGTCCGTCCAGCTCGGGGAGCGCGGTGAGCGCGTCGCCCTGGTGGACGGTGACCCGGGAGCCCTCGGCGTTCTTGCGGGTCCAGCGCAGGGCGTCCTCGGACAGCTCCACGGCGTGCACGCGCGAGCGCGGCACCTCCTGGGCCATGGCGAGCGCGATGGCGCCGGACCCGGTGCACAGGTCCACGATCAGCGGCTCGACCACGTCCATGGCCCGGACGGCGTGTATGGCCCAGTCCACGACCGACTCGGTCTCGGGCCGGGGCACGAACACCCCGGGGCCGACCTGGAGCTCCAGGTAGCGGAAGAAGGCACGGCCGGTGATGTGCTGGAGCGGCTCGCGCGCCTCGCGGCGGGCGACGGCCTCCCAGTAGCGGGCGTCGAAGTCCGCGTCCTTGACGTGGTGCAGTTCCCCCCGCTTGACGCCGTGCACGAAGGCCGCGAGCTCCTCCGCGTCGAAACGCGGTGAGGGCACGCCGGCGGCGGCCAGCCGCTGGGTGGCCTGGGCCACCTCGGCAAGCAGCAAGTTCACGCTGGTCCTCCGGGCTGCTGTCATGGGGGGTGGGGCGAAGGTCAGTGCGCGGCCGCGAGCTTCGCCGCGGAGTCGGTGTCGACGCAGGCCTGGATGACCGAGTCGAGGTCGCCGTCGAGCACCTGGTCCAAGTTGTACGCCTTGAAACCGGTCCGGTGGTCCGAGATCCGGTTCTCCGGGAAGTTGTACGTACGGATCTTCTCGGAGCGGTCCACGCTGCGCACCTGGCTACGGCGCTGGTCGGAGGCCTCCTGCTCGGCGGCTTCCTGGGCGGCGGCCAGCAGGCGCGAGCGCAGGATGCGCATGGCCTGCTCCTTGTTCTGGAGCTGGCTCTTCTCGTTCTGGCAGGAGGCGACCACGCCGGTCGGGATGTGCGTGATGCGCACGGCCGAGTCGGTGGTGTTGACGGACTGGCCGCCGGGGCCCGAGGAGCGGTACACGTCGATGCGGAGGTCGTTCATGTTGATCTCGACCTCGACCTCCTCGGCCTCCGGGGTGACGAGCACGCCGGCGGCGGAGGTGTGGATGCGGCCCTGGGACTCGGTGGCCGGCACGCGCTGGACGCGGTGCACGCCGCCCTCGTACTTCATCCGGGCCCAGACGCCCTGGCCGGGCTCGGTGGCCCCGTTGCCGCCCTTGGTGCGGACGGAGACCTGGACGTCCTTGTAGCCGCCGAGCTCGGACTCGGTGGAGTCGATGATCTCGGTCTTCCAGCCCACGCGCTCGGCGTAGCGCAGGTACATGCGCAGCAGGTCGCCGGCGAACAGGGCGGACTCGTCGCCGCCGGCGCCCGCCTTGATCTCCAGGAGGACGTCCTTGTCGTCGCTGGGGTCGCGCGGTACGAGCAGCAGGCGGAGCTTCTCGGTGAGCTCTTCGCGCTGGGCGCTCAGTTCCTTGACCTCGGCGGCGAAGTCGGGGTCGTCGGCCGCCAGCTCCTTGGCCGTCTCGATGTCCTCGGCCGACTGCTTCCAGGCACGGAAGGTCGCGACGATCGGCGTCAGCTCCGCGTAGCGCTTGTTCAGCTTGCGGGCGTTCGCCTGATCGGAGTGGACCGAAGGGTCGGCGAGCTTCTTCTCGAGGTCGGCGTGCTCGCCGACCAGATCCTCGACCGCTTCGAACATCGGATGCTCCTGGGGTGAAAAAAGTCAAAAAGGGGCTGGGCTGTCGATACGACGACAAAGGCGCCGGTCCGGCCGCCCCCGCGTGGTCAGGGGGCGGCCGGTGACCGGCGCCTGGGTCGCGCTACTTCTTGGCCGCACCCTTGCCGAAGCGGGCCTCGAAGCGGGCCACGCGGCCACCGGTGTCGAGGATCTTCTGCTTGCCCGTGTAGAACGGGTGGCACTCGGAGCAGACCTCGGCACGGATGGTGCCCTCGGTCAGGGTGCTGCGGGTGGTGAACGACGCGCCACAGGTGCAGCTGACCTGGGTCTCGACGTACTCGGGGTGAACATCGCGCTTCAAGGTGTCTCCTAGATTCGGGAGGGCGCCGGGTCGCAGGAGCCGAATTGCGCACTGCGTGAACCGGGGCCGACAGACCAGTCTGCCAGGACCGGGCCGCCTGTCAAAATTCCGGGAACGATGCCTTCAACAGGAGGGGGCCGGCATCTATTCCTGCCGGGTCCCGGCAGGGAAGGACCGGGCCGGCCTACCGGACGATGGAGCCCGCGCTGCTCTTGTCCCCGTTGGAGTGCTCGGTGGCCGCGGCGGGGATGGGCTGGTCGGCCAGCAGGGCGTCCCAGACCATCTTGGAGTCCTTGGGCAGGATCGCGACGCGGTCCCTGTCGAGCGGGTCCGGGCCCACCGGCAGGGTGATCATGTGCATGTTCTCGGCGCTGATGCCCTGGAGCCCCTGGGCGAAGCTCGCGAGGGACTTCACGTCGCCGAGCGCCTTGTCGGTGGTGATCGCCTTGGTGGCGGAGTCGGCGAGGCCGTAGAGCTTCTTCGGGCTGTCGAACACCCCGACGCCCTTGACCTGCTTGATCAGCGCCTTGATGAAGGCCTGCTGGAGCTGTATTCGGCCCAGGTCGCCGCCGTCGCCGACGCTCTTGCGCGTGCGGACGAGGCCGAGGGACTGCTCGCCGTTGAGCTTGTGGGAGCCGGCCGGCAGGTCGAGGTGGCTGCCGTCGTCCTTGATCGGTTTGGTGGTCGTGAGCTCGACCCCGCCGAGGTTGTCGATGATCTTCTTGAAGCCGGTGAAGTCGACCTCGATGTAGTGGTCCATGCGGATCCCCGACATCGCCTCGACGGTCTTGACGGCGCAGGCTGCCCCGCCGATGGTGAAGGCCTCGTTGAACTGCGCGCGCTGCCTGGGGGCGCTGGTCTTCCCCTTGCCGGTGGGGCAGGCGGGCCGCGGGAGCATGGTGTCGCGGGGGATCGAGACGACGCTGGCCTGCTTGTGGCCCTCGTAGAGGTGGATGATCATCGCGGTGTCGGAGCGGGCCGAGCCGCCGTCGTCCGCGCCGTACTCGCCGTTCGCCCCGTCGCGGGAGTCGGAGCCGAGGACCAGGATGTCCATGGAGCCGTTGTCGACGTTCGGCGGGCGGTCCTTGCCGAGGGCCTGGTCGATGTCGACGCTGTGCAGGTTGCCGTTGAGCTTGAAGTAGAACCAGCCGAGGCTTCCCCCGCCCAGCAGGACCACCCCCGCGGCGGTCCAGGCGGCGACCCTGAGGCCCCTGCGGCGGCGCGGCTGCGCCCGGCGCCCGCGCCTGCGTGCCGCCCTGCGACCGCCCCTGCTGTCCTCGCTCATGCTCTCCTCGGTCCTGGCTCCGTTGCCGACTGCTCTCTCACACAGACGGACTAGCGCATTCCAGGGTTCCACGGAGCGCGGACCGCTCCGCACGCCCCCTCCCCCATGAGCACAACCCGTGACCGGACGCCCACCAAGGGTTCCGATCCGGGCTCGAAGGATCCCGTACGGGACCCTGCGGGCGCAGGCGTGTGGCGAAGCTCGCACAAAAGGAACCGCCCCCGCCGCGGGTGCGGCGGGGGCGGTTCCGTGTTCGGGCGACCCGGTCAGTCGTCGTTCTTGCCGGCCGGGGTCGTCTTGGCGATCTGCATCAGGAACTCGGCGTTCGACTTCGTCTGCTTCATCTTGTCGAGCAGCAGCTCGATCGCCTGCTGCGAGTCGAGCGCGTGCAGCACCCGGCGCAGCTTCCAGACGATGGCGAGCTCCTCGCTGTTGAGGAGGATCTCCTCCTTGCGGGTGCCCGACGGGTCGACGTCGACGGCCGGGAAGATGCGCTTGTCGGCGAGCTTGCGGTCGAGCTTGAGCTCCATGTTGCCGGTGCCCTTGAACTCCTCGAAGATCACCTCGTCCATGCGCGAGCCGGTGTCGACGAGCGCGGTGGCCAGGATGGTCAGCGAGCCGCCGTCCTCGATGTTGCGCGCGGCACCGAAGAAGCGCTTCGGCGGGTACAGCGCGGTCGAGTCGACACCACCGGACAGGATGCGGCCGGAGGCGGGCGCCGCGAGGTTGTACGCGCGGCCCAGACGGGTGATGGAGTCCAGCAGGACGACCACGTCGTGACCCAGCTCGACGAGGCGCTTGGCGCGCTCGATGGCCAGCTCGGCGACGGTGGTGTGGTCCTCGGCCGGGCGGTCGAAGGTCGAGGAGATGACCTCGCCCTTGACCGACCGCTGCATGTCGGTGACCTCTTCCGGACGCTCGTCGACCAGGACGACCATCAGGTGGCACTCGGGGTTGTTGGTGGTGATCGCGTTGGCGATCGCCTGCATGATCATGGTCTTGCCGGTCTTCGGCGGGGCCACGATCAGACCGCGCTGGCCCTTTCCGATCGGCGACACGAGGTCGATGATGCGGGTGGTCAGCACGCCCGGGTCGGTCTCCAGACGGAGCCGGTCCTGCGGGTAGAGCGGGGTCAGCTTCTGGAACTCCGGCCGTCCGCGGCCGGATTCGGGCGCCATGCCGTTGACGGAGTCCAGGCGCACCAGGGCGTTGAACTTCTCGCGGCGCTCGCCGTCCTTGGGCTGGCGGACCGCACCGGTGGTGTGGTCGCCCTTGCGCAGGCCGGCCTTGCGGACCTGGGCGAGGGAGACGTACACGTCGTTCGGGCCGGGCAGGTAGCCCGAGGTCCGGATGAACGCGTAGTTGTCGAGGATGTCGAGGATGCCCGCGACGGGGATCAGCACGTCGTCGTCGGCGACCTGCGGCTCGTTCGGCGCGAACTCGTCACGGCCGCGACGGCCGCGGCGGTCGCGGTAGCGCCCGCGACGGCCACGACGGCCTTCCTCGTCGAAGTCGTCCTGCGGGCCGTTGTCCTGACGGTCCTGCCGGCCCTGGCCGCGGCCGCCCTGCTGCTGCTGGCGGTCGGCGCGGTCCTGGCGGCCGCCGCCCTGCTGCTGGCCCTGGCCGCCCTGCTGCTGGCCCTGCTCGTCGGCCTTGGCGCCGCGCTCGCGGCGGCCCTGCTGACGCTCGCCGCGCTCGCCACGCTCGCCGCGCTCACCACGGTCGCCGCGGTCACGGCGGTCGCGGCGGGTGCGGCCCTCGCCGGCCTCCTGCGCCTGGCCCTGGGGCTGCGCGGAGACGGCGGTGGCGGCCTCGGCCTTGGCCTCGGGCTGCGCGGCCGGGGCGGCGGCCTCGGTCTTCTGCTCGACCTGCACGGCGGCGGGCGCAGAGGACTCGGGGCTGCCGGAGGGGGCGGTGGCCCGGCGGCGGCGGCGCTCGCCGATCGGGGCGTCGTCGCTGGCCGGCTGGCCCGGGATCTCGATCTGGGCCTGGGCGGCGGGCTTCTCGGCGGGGGCCGCGGCGGCGGCCTCGCCCGTACGGGCCTTGCTGGTGGTGCGGCGCTTCGGCTTGGCCTCGGCAGCGTCGGCGGCGGGGGCCGCGGCGGCGGCCTTGGGGGCGCTGCCGCCCTGCGCCTCCTTGATGACCTCGATCAGCTGGCTCTTGCGCATGCGCGCGGTGCCCCTGATACCGAGGCCCGACGCGACCTGCTGCAGCTCGGCCAGGACCATGCCCTCAAGGCCGGTGCCGGAGCGGCGGCGCTTCGGGGCCGCGCCCGCGGCGGGGGCACTGGTGTCGACGTTGGTGTCGGCAGCGCCCATCAGATCGGTGGTGTCGCTCACGAAGGGTCCTTCCCTGGAGCGGACGTCGGCCTGTCTGGCTCGGCGACCGGTTGTGCTGTCCGACAACGGTCCGGGTGTGTGGACCGTGCCGGGGCGGTGGTCCGCCGGTAAGAGTTACGGCGGAGAGAAACGTGCATGGTGGTTCCGGCGAGAAGCCCCCGAGCTGGAAAGCGTGGGAATGTCACGCCGATTCCGGAGCGTGCTCGAAACTGCTGGCAGCGATCAAAGCAGTCGGGGAGGCTCCCGGAAGAAATGTGGTCCCGGATGGGGACACTGAGCACCGAGCCATGGCGGCTTCGGATGCGCACTTGAGGTTAACACTACCGGATCCAACAGACATTCCCCCTCTCAATCACCGGCAATCGCCCGTCGCGGGCGGGCGGCCTGCCCGGCCGTCCGCCCCGACGGGCCGTGTCGTCACGACACGGGCTGACCGCCCTGGGCGCCCAGCGGCAGGACGCTCGCACCCGCGGCGTCGAGCGCGAGCCGGTTGGCGGCCCACCCCTCGCCCGCGAGCTGCGCGACCTTGTCGGCCGCGCCGTTGTCGACCAGCGCGAGGACCGTGGGGCCCGCGCCGGAGATGACCGCGGGGATGCCGTCCGCCCGCAGCCGGTTGACGAGTGCCACGCTCTCCGGCATCGCCGGGGACCGGTACTCCTGGTGCAGCCGGTCCTCGGTGGCGGGCAGCAGGAACTCGGGGCGCCTGGTCATGGCCTCCACGAGCAGGCCCGCGCGGCCCGCGTTGACGGCCGCGTCCACGTGCGGGACGGTGCGCGGCAGCAGGCCGCGGGCGGTCTCGGTCAGGACCGGCTTCGACGGGACGAAGACCACCGGAACGATGGAATCCGCGGGGTCCATCCGGATCGCCTTGGCACTGCCCCCCTCCATCCACGCCAGGGTGAAACCGCCGAGCAGACAGGCGGCCACGTTGTCGGGGTGGCCCTCGATCTCGGTGGCGAGCTCCAGCAGCGCCGCGTCGTCGAGCTTGGCCTCCCCGCCTATGGTCACGGCGCGGGCGGCGACGATGCCGGCGCAGATCGCGGCGGAGGAGGAGCCGAGGCCCCGGCCGTGCGGGATCCGGTTGGCGCAGACGACCTCAAGGCCGCGCGGCTGCCCGCCCAGCAGGTCGAAGGCGGTGCGCATGGAGCGTACGAGGAGGTGGCTCTCGTCCCGCGGGAGGGTGTCGGCGCCCTCACCCGCGATGTCGATGTCCAGGCCGGAATCGGCTACCCGGACGACGACGTCGTCGTAGAGCCCCAGGGCCAGGCCGAGGGCGTCGAAGCCGGGGCCGAGGTTGGCGCTGCTGGCGGGGACGCGCACCCGTACGGCGGCGGCGCGGAACGCTGGACCTGCCATCGGTCGATGACACTCCTTGTGACTGTGCGGGATCCGGCTGCTGCGCGGGATCTTCGCTGCGAATGTACTGGAGAACGTACGACACCCGAAGGCCCTTGGGGCAGCACCGCGGTCATATGCGCGGTGGCGGATGTAAGTACAGCGTATCGAAGGAAGGTTCTCCCGCGACATAGGGCGCACAGGAGGCGCACGATGCGTGTCGGTGTCTTCCGCCGGATCCGGGTGCCGGATCCGGATGGACCGCCGTTGGCTTCTTGGTGCCGTACCGCCCGGGTTGGGGGGGTCCGGGGGGGTTCGGAAGCCCGCAAAAGGGGGTGGGGGGCCCCCCAAAGGCGGGTACCCGGGGTGGAAAAAAACGAGAAAGAGCGCCGCGGCCCCTGT
>NZ_JBWKEZ010000068.1:0-6916 GCF_056434525.1 Streptomyces sp. NPDC044002 | reverse complement strand
GTGGGTTTGGGTTCCTCCAACGGGATGAGGTAGAAAGCGAAGGGGGAACCGATGTTGGTTTTTGGGTACGACCCCGCGTGGGTCCCGGGATTCCGGAGGCTTCCGGAATCCGGCAACGGGGCTCGGGGCCCCCTCAGGGGCCGGTGACCTGGGTCAGACCAGGCCGAGACGGATCGCCGCGGCCTCGGCGTCCACCGGGACGGTGACCGGCTGCGGAGCGCCGGCGACGGCCCAGTCGGGGTCCTTGAGGCCGTTGCCCGTGACGGTGCACACGATCTTCTGGCCGGGGTCGACCAGGCCGGCCTCGGCGGCCTTCAGCAGACCGGCGACCGACGCGGCCGAGGCGGGCTCGACGAAGACGCCCTCCTGAGAGGCCAACAGGCGGTAGGCGGCCAGGATCTGGCGGTCCGTCACCTCGTCGATGAAACCGCCCGACTCCTCCTTCGCGGCGAGCGCGTACTCCCAGGAGGCCGGGTTGCCGATGCGGATCGCGGTGGCGATGGTGTGCGGCTCCTTGACGACCTCGCCGCGCACGATCGGCGCGGAGCCGGAGGCCTGGAAACCCCAGACGCGGGGCGTGAGGGAGGCCAGGCCGTCGGCCTTGTACTCCTTGAAGCCCTTCCAGTACGCCGTGATGTTGCCGGCGTTGCCGACGGGCAGCACGTGGATGTCGGGGGCGTCGCCGAGCGCGTCGACGATCTCGAACGCGGCCGTCTTCTGGCCCTCGATGCGCACCGGATTGACGGAATTGACCAGCGCCACCGGGTAGTTGTCGGACAGCGCGCGGGCCAGGTCCAGGCAGTCGTCGAAGTTGCCGTCAACCTGCAGGATCTTGGCGCCGTGCACCAGGGCCTGGCCCATCTTGCCGAGCGCGATCTTGCCGCGGGGCACGAGGACCGCGGACACCATGCCGGCGCGCACCGCGTAGGCGGCGGCGGAGGCCGAGGTGTTGCCCGTGGAGGCGCAGATGACGGCCTTGGCGCCGTCCTCCTTGGCCTTGGTGATGGCCATGGTCATGCCGCGGTCCTTGAAGGACCCGGTGGGGTTCGCGCCCTCGACCTTGAGGTGCACCTCACAGCCCGTGCGCTCGGAGAGCACCTGGGCGGGGACGAGGGGAGTGCCGCCCTCGCGGAGCGTGACCACGGGAGTCGTGTCCGTCACCGGCAGCCGGTCGCGGTACTCCTCGATGATGCCGCGCCACTGGTGGGTGCGATTGCTGCTCATGGGTCCTTACTCCCCTTCAACACGCATGATGCTGGCGACACCGCGCACGGTGTCCAGCTTCCGCAGCGCCTCGACGGTCCCGGAGAGGGCGGCGTCGGGTGCGCGGTGGGTGACGACGACGAGGGAGGCCTCGCCGTCCTTGCCCTGCTGCCGGACCGTGTCGATCGACACGCCGTGCTCCGCGAAGGTGGTCGCCACCTGGGCGAGGACGCCCGGCTTGTCCGCCACATCGAGGCTGATGTGGTAGCGGGTGACGACGTCCCCCATGGGGCTGACCGGCAGCTGGGTGTACGCCGACTCGCCGGGCCCCGTTGCCTCGGCGAGCTTGTTGCGGCAGACGGCGACGAGGTCGCCGAGGACCGCGGACGCGGTCGGCGAGCCGCCCGCGCCGGGCCCGTAGAACATCAGCCGTCCGGCGGCCTCGGCCTCGACGAAGACGGCGTTGTACGCCTCGCGGACGGAGGCCAGCGGGTGGCTGAGCGGGATCATCGCCGGGTGGACGCGGGCGGTGACGGACTCGCCGTCCGCGGCGCGCTCCAGGATGGCGAGGAGCTTGATGGTGCAGCCCATGCGCTTGGCGGAGGCGAAGTCCGCGGCGCTGACCTCGGTCATGCCCTCGCGGTAGACGTCGTCGAGGCGGACCCGGGTGTGGAAGGCGATGCCCGCCAGGATCGCGGCCTTGGCGGCGGCGTCGTAGCCCTCGACGTCGGCCGTGGGGTCGGCCTCGGCGTACCCGAGGGCGGTGGCCTCGTCGAGCGCCTCCTGGTAGCCGGCGCCGGTCGAGTCCATCTTGTCGAGGATGAAGTTCGTCGTGCCGTTGACGATGCCCATCACCCGGTTGATCTTGTCGCCGGCGAGGGACTCGCGCATCGGGCGGACCAGCGGGATGGCGCCGGCGACGGCGGCCTCGTAGTAGAGGTCCAGCCCGGCCTGCTCGGCGGCGGCGTGCAGGGACGCGCCGTCCTGGGCGAGCAGCGCCTTGTTCGCGGAGACGACGGAGATGCCGTGCTCGAAGGCGGTGGTGATCAGGGTGCGGGCGGGCTCGATGCCGCCGATGACCTCGATGGCCACGTCGATGTCACCGCGTTTGAGGAGGGCGGTCGCATCGGTGGTGACGAGGGCGGGGTCGATGCCCTCGCGCACCTTGGAGGGACGGCGCACAGCCACGCCGGCGAGTTCGACGGGCGCGCCGATCCTGGCTGTCAGATCGTCGGCGTGCGTCGTCATGATGCGCGCCACCTCTGAGCCGACCACTCCACAGCCCAGCAGCGCCACCTTCAGCGGACGCGTACGCATCATTGACCTACGCCTTTCGATTTTTCTTCGCTCCCGGCGCGCGGTTTGCGCGTCAGGTAGGAACCAGTCTCACTCAATGGACAGGAGTTTCCATCTCCGGTCCATTGAGTGAGACGTGTACGGGATGTACCTGGACGTCTATTTTGGGGGTCCGGACCCTTCCCCCCGAAATATGGGTGTCATCCGAGGTCGAGGGACAGGAGATCTTCTTCCGTCTCACGGCGGACGATCACCCTCGCCGCACCGTCGCGCACGGCCACGACGGGCGGGCGGAGGGCGTGGTTGTAGTTGCTGGCCATGGAGCGGCAGTACGCCCCGGTGGCGGGCACGGCGAGCAGGTCGCCGGGGGCCAGGTCGGCCGGCAGGAAGGCGTCCTTCACGACGATGTCACCGCTCTCGCAGTGCTTTCCGACGACGCGGACCAGCATCGGCTCGGCGTCGGAGACGCGGGAGACGAGGGTGACCGCGTATTCGGCGTCGTACAGGGCCGTACGGATGTTGTCGGACATGCCGCCGTCGACCGAGACGTACGTGCGCAGCCCCTCCAGCGGCTTGATGGTGCCGACCTCGTAGAGGGTGAAGGCGGTCGGCCCGACGATGGCGCGGCCGGGCTCGACGGAGATGCGCGGGGCCTTGAGGCCGGCGCTCTCGCACTCCCGCGCGACGATCTCGGTGAGGGCCTTGGCGATCTCGTGCGGCTCGCGCGGGTCGTCGGCGGAGGTGTAGGCGATGCCGAGGCCGCCGCCGAGGTCGATCTCCGGCAGCTCGACCCCGTGCTCGTCCCGTACGGCGGCCAGCAGCCGCACGACCCTCTTCGCAGAGACCTCGAAGCCGGCCATGTCGAAGATCTGCGAGCCGATGTGGGAGTGGACGCCGAGCAGCTCCAGGCTGTCGTGCCCGAGCGCCCGCCGCACGGCCTCGGCGGCAGAACCGTCCGCAACCGCGATCCCGAACTTCTGGTCCTCGTGCGCGGTGGCGATGAACTCGTGGGTGTGCGCCTCGACGCCCACCGTCACCCGGATCTGCACGGGCTGGCGCACACCCAGCTCACGGGCGATGTGCGCGACGCGGGCGATCTCCTGGAAGGAGTCGAGGACGATCCGCCCCACGCCCGCGGAGACGGCGCGCCGAATCTCCCCTTCGGACTTGTTGTTGCCGTGGAAGGCGATCCGCTCGGCGGGCATCTCGGCGGCGAGGGCGGTGGCCAGCTCCCCGCCCGAACACACGTCGAGGTTCAGCCCCTCTTCCTTGAGCCACTTCACGACGGCCTTGGAGAGGAACGCCTTCCCGGCGTAGAACACGTCGGCGTCCTTGCCGAAGGCGTGCGCCCAGGCGCGGCAGCGGGCCCGGAAGTCCTCCTCGTCGAGGAAGTAGGCCGGGGTGCCGAACTCCTCGGCGAGCCGGGTCACTTCGATCCCGCCGACGGTGACGACCCCGTCGTCGTTCCTCGCCACCGTACGAGCCCACACCTTCTCGTCGAGCGCGTTGAGATCGGCGGGCGGCGGGGCGTAGTGGCCCTCGGGCAGGACGTCGGCGTGGCGGGGCCCGGCGGGGTGCGCGGAACGGCTCATCGGAATCTCTCTTCGGAGGTCACAAAAACTCTGGGGCGTCGATGCCGAGCAGGGCGAGGCCGCCGGCCAGCACCGTCCCGGCGGCTTCGGCGAGTGCCAGCCGGGCGCGGTGGGCGGCCGAGGGTTTCTCGTCCCCCTTGGGCAGGACCTGGTGCTGGAAGTCGAGGAGCGCGTCGGCGACGGCGACGAGGTGCCGGGCGAGCCGCTCGGGGGCCTGGTGGTGCGCGGCAGCCTCCAGCACGAGCGGGTACTCGCCGAGCAGCCGCAGCAGGCCGGGGGCGTCGACCTCGCCGGCCTCCCCGCGGAACCCGAGATCGGCGGCATTGATCCCCAGCGCCCTCACCCGCGCATGGGCGTACCGCACCCGGAAGAACTCACTGGACTCGTCCTGGACGAGCAGGGCGGGAGTAAAGGAGGGGGTCTCGCGGGCCGGCACGCAGAGCATGGCCCAAGCGGCGGCGTCCGCCCCGTATACGGCGGCAACGTCCCCGTCCCGCCGGGCGACGGGCGCGACGCGGAGCTCGGCGCCGTCCTGGATCCGCTGGGACTCCCGGATCCTCAGCACGGCCTCCCGCACCACCCGCCCGCGCAGCTCCCCGCCGTCCGCGAACCCGTACCGCCGGCCCCCGGCCCGGACATCGTGCACCAGTGCGGCGGCTGACATCGGCTGGAGGCTGAAGTTCAGGAATCCCGGCCCGGTGATCTCGACACCCAGAATCCCCGGCTCGTCGGCACGCAGCCGGCCCGCGAGCACCCGGGCGACCTCACGGGGCTCCAGCCGGGCGCTCTTCGCCACCTGGAGTGCGACGGGGCTGGCGTACTCCCCCACTCCCCCGGGGCGGGTCCGCTCGACGACCACCCGCTCGGGCACGCCCGCGGCGAGCTCACCGCCCTCGACGGCACGGCGTACGGCTTGTACGACGGCACGAGAGAGGTCGGCGGGGATCACGGAACCCAGCCTAGGCGAGAAGCCCCTGGGCCATGCATCCGGTTTCGCCATGTGAACAGGCGCCCGCCCTCAGGCCCCCCGGCCGGCCCTTCCGGCCCTCCCCGCGGGGGCGCCCTTCCGCTCGACGAGCCGCCGTACGACCCGGACCAGCTCGGCGGGCTCGAAGGGTTTGGCGACGAACGCGTCCACCCCGGCGGCGATGCCTGCCTCGACCTCGTGCTGCGTACAGGCGCTGACGATGGCGACGGGCACGTGCCGCGTCCGCGGATCGGCCCGCAACTGCGCGGCGGCCCCGAAGCCGTCCAGTCGGGGCATGACCACATCAAGGGTGATCGCGTCGGGACACACCCGGTGGACCACGTCCAGACACTCGGCACCATCGTTCGCGGTCACGACCTCGAAGCCCTCCAGCTCGAGATTGACCTTGATCAGCTGCCGGATGACCTTGTTGTCGTCGACAACAAGCACCCGGCCCGAGGCGCCTGGCACAACTCGAGAGTAGGTCGCCCTAAGCCCCCGCGTCCGGGTTTTTGCCACTTCCACCCCCTCCGGGCGACCGACCTCCCCCTCCCACCCAAATCGGTTCCTGATCACCCCACGGAAGCTGGTAGTGTTCAACCCGTCGCCGCAACGCGAACGACACGCCCCCGTAGCTCAGGGGATAGAGCAACGGCCTCCGGAGCCGTGTGCGCAGGTTCGAATCCTGCCGGGGGCACTTCGCAGGAAGTGCCCAAAGACCCCGCCATCAGCGGTAACGCTGAAGTCGGGGTCTTCGCGTATGTGCAGCCAACTGCCGCCGTGCGCACCCGTATGTCAGCGGCTGTGGACTATTCGTGGACAGGATCTTGGTCCATCCACGCAGGTCAGCCCCAGGAACGCCGAAGGCCCCCGGACAGGTCCAGGGGCCTCGCAGCGTATTGCCAGTCTCGCGATCACTCGTACTCGCGCAGCAGATCTTCGATCCTCCGGTTGGCCACCTCCTGGCGACCGTCGAGGCACTTCGCGTACCGACTGAGCAGCACCTCCACGCTGTTGCCCGCGCGCTCCGCGACCTCGGTCGGGTCGACGCCGGCGTTGAGCCACGTGGAGAGCGCCGAGTGCCGGAGGTCGTAGGGCCGGCTCGCCAGCGGTGAGGCAGCCGCGGCCGGCGGCAGGGCCAGGAGCCGGGCCTCCTGCCACGCCCGGTAGTACGTCGAGGAGGACACCACTCCCCCGGCCTCGCTGAAGAACAGCCTGCCGTCCTCGGCGGTCCCGAAGGTGTCGAGGTGCTCGCGGAGGATCGCGACGAGCTGCGGAGGGATCGGTACCCGGCGAACGTCCTCGGTGGGCCGGTTCTTCAGGCCGCGGTCGTCGTGACTCTCCCCGGAGTCGGTCCACTGCTTCCCCACGCTCGGCCGGGTCCGGTGCAGGAGAGCCGTACCCCACCCAGTGACCGGCAGCGTCAGATCCGACTCGGCCAGCCCCACCACCTCGGCTGGCCGGAAGCCCCCGAAGTACATCCCGGCGAAGAGCCCCACCAGGCGCCGACCACGGGCCCGGCGGTAGCCCCCGACGTAGGAGACCGCGGCCAGGAGTGACCGGGCCTGCTCCGGGTTGGCCACGACCCTCGGGTCCACCTCATTCGACACTTTGGGTTTCTGCCAGCGCACCGCTGCGAGGGGGTTCTCCCGGAATTCGCCGAGATCCACGGCGTAGTGGAGGGCATTGACCAGGGTGCGCCGCTTACGCCGAACTGTCTCGGCGGCCGCCGCCGTCCCGTCCAGCTTGATCTTCAGGGAATCAAGGACCGATCGCCCCAGGGCCGGATCAGCCAGATCCGACAGTGATCGGGAGGCACTGGAAACCCAGTGCAGCGCGTTCCCGATCTCCGGAGGAA
>NZ_JBWKEZ010000067.1:0-40899 GCF_056434525.1 Streptomyces sp. NPDC044002 | reverse complement strand
CCGGCGGGGCTATAAATAGCCCCGCCGGCGTTTGAGGCGCGGGGGTCTGGGGGCGGAGCCCCCAGGAGGGGTCCGGGCGGAGCCCGGGGAACGGGCGAAGGGCGGGTAGGGGACCGCCCCGCGCAGCGGCCTGCCCGCACCGTGCTGCAGGCCCCCGGCAAACCGTTTAACGGGTCGGGGGCCCGGCCCCATAGGATTGGGGCCGAAACCTACACACTCACCCCCAGAGGATCGCTGCATGCCTGGCATCACGCGCGAGGAGGTCGCCCACCTCGCTCGGCTGGCACGTCTGGAACTGAAGAGCGAAGAGCTCGACCACTTCGCCGGACAGCTCGACGACATCATCGGCGCGGTCGCCCGCGTTTCCGAGGTCGCCGACCAAGACGTCCCGCCGACCTCCCACCCGCTGCCGCTGACGAACGTCATGCGCGCGGACGAGGTCCGTCCCTCGCTCACCCCCGAGCAGGCGCTTTCCGGCGCTCCCGCCCAGGAGCAGCAGCGTTTCAAGGTGCCGCAGATCCTGGGGGAGGACTAATCACCATGGCTGACACCAACATCATCAAGCTCACGGCCGCCCAGACCGCCGAGAAGATCGCCTCCGGCGAGCTCACGGCCGTCGAGGTCACCGAGGCCCACCTCGCGCGCATCGAGGCGACGGACGAGAAGGTCAACGCCTTCCTGTACGTCGACCGCGAGGGCGCGCTCGCCCAGGCGGCGGCCGTCGACGCCAAGCGCGCGGCCGGCGAGAAGCTCGGCCCGCTGGCCGGCGTCCCGCTCGCCCTCAAGGACATCTTCACCACCGTCGGGGTCCCGACCACCGTCGGTTCGAAGATCCTCGAAGGCTGGATCCCGCCGTACGACGCCACCCTGACGCGCAAGCTGAAGGAAGCCGGCGTCGTCATCATCGGCAAGACCAACATGGACGAGTTCGCCATGGGGTCCTCCACCGAGAACAGCGCCTACGGCCCCACCGGCAACCCCTGGGACCTCACCCGGATCCCCGGCGGCTCCGGCGGCGGTTCCGCGGCGGCGCTCGCCGCCTTCCAGGCCCCCCTCGCCATCGGCACGGACACCGGCGGCTCCATCCGCCAGCCCGCCGCCGTCACCGGCACCGTCGGCGTGAAGCCCACCTACGGCGGCGTCTCCCGCTACGGCATGGTGGCCTTCTCCTCCTCCCTCGACCAGGGCGGCCCCTGCGCCCGTACGGTCCTGGACGCGGCCCTCCTGCACGAGGTCATCGCCGGCCACGACCCGCTCGACTCCACCTCCATCGACGCCCCGGTCCCGCCGGTCGTCGAGGCGGCCCGCAACGGCTCCGTCGCCGGCATGCGCATCGGTGTGGTCAAGCAGTTCGCCGGCGAGGGCTACCAGGCCGGTGTCGTCCAGCGCTTCAACGAGTCGGTCGAGCTCCTCAAGGAGCTCGGCGCCGAGATCGTCGAGCTGGACTGCCCGTCCTTCGACCTCGCCATGGCCGCGTACTACCTGATCGCGCCGTCCGAGGCCTCCTCCAACCTGGCCCGCTTCGACGCCATGCGCTACGGCCTGCGCGTCGGCGACGACGGCACGAAGTCCGCCGAGGACGTCACCGCCCTGACCCGTGAGGCCGGCTTCGGCGACGAGGTCAAGCGCCGCATCATCCTCGGCACGTACGCGCTCAGCTCCGGCTACTACGACGCGTACTACGGCTCCGCCCAGAAGGTCCGCACGCTCATCACCAAGGACTTCGAGAAGTCCTTCGAGCAGGTCGACGTGATCGTCTCCCCGACGACCCCGACCACCGCCTTCGCGATCGGTGAGCGCACCGACGACCCGCTGGCGATGTACCTCGCGGACCTGTGCACCATCCCGACCAACCTGGCCGGCAACTCCGCCATGTCGCTTCCCTGCGGCCTGGCACCGGAGGACGGTCTCCCGGTCGGACTGCAGATCATCGCCCCGGCGATGAAGGACGACCGCCTGTACAAGGTCGGTGCCGCCGTCGAGGCCGCCTTCACCGAGCGCTGGGGCCACCCGCTGCTTGAGGAGGCTCCGTCGCTGTGAGTTCCAGTGCACTGTCCAAGGCCAAGGGCTTCAAGAAGTCCAAGTCCGGCACCTACCTGTCGATCGGCACCACCGCTTTCGGTGCCATCAGCGTGATCAAGCAGGCCCGCAAGGCCCGCACCGAGCACGACACGCTGAAGCTCGTCGACGCCGTCGTATCCGCCGCCGCCATCGTCACCGGCCTCGCGATCCTGTACCGCGAGCTGAAGCGCCTCGGCGACGACGACGTCCTGCTGGGCTGAGAGGGAAAGTTTCACCGTGAGCACCTACACCGAACTGATGTCGTACGAGGACGCCCTCGCGTCGTACGACCCCGTCATGGGCCTGGAGGTCCATGTCGAGCTCGGCACCAAGACCAAGATGTTCTGCGGCTGTTCCACCGAGCTGGGCGCCGAGCCCAACTCGCAGACCTGCCCGACCTGCCTCGGTCTGCCCGGCTCGCTCCCGGTCGTCAACGCGATCGGCGTCGAGTCCGCCGTCAAGATCGGCCTCGCGCTCAACTGCGAGATCGCCGAATGGTGCCGCTTCGCCCGGAAGAACTACTTCTATCCGGACATGCCGAAGAACTTCCAGACCTCCCAGTACGACGAGCCCATCGCCTTCAACGGCTACCTCGACGTCCAGCTGGAGGACGGCGAGGTCTTCCGCGTGGAGATCGAGCGCGCCCACATGGAGGAGGACACCGGCAAGTCGCTGCACGTCGGCGGTGCCACCGGCCGCATCCACGGCGCGTCCCACTCCCTGCTGGACTACAACCGCGCCGGCATCCCGCTCATCGAGATCGTCACCAAGCCGATCGAGGGCGCGGGCGAGCGGGCCCCCGAGGTCGCCAAGGCGTACGTGGCCGAGCTGCGCGAGGTCATCAAGGCGCTCGGCGTCTCCGAGGCCCGCATGGACAAGGGCCAGATGCGCTGCGACGTGAACCTGTCGCTGCGCCCGAACGGCACGAAGGAATTCGGCACCCGCTCGGAGACGAAGAACGTCAACTCGCTGCGCTCCGTCGAGCGCGCGGCCCGCTTCGAGATCCAGCGCCACGCGGCGGTGCTCTCGTCGGGCGGCTCGATCGTGCAGGAGACCCGGCACTTCCACGAGGAGGACGGCTCCACCACGGCCGGCCGCATCAAGGACAACGCCGAGGACTACCGCTACTTCCCCGAGCCGGACCTGGTCCCCGTCGCCCCGGCCCGCGCCTGGGTCGAGGAGCTGCGCGCCGGGCTGCCGGAGATGCCGCGCGTGCGCCGCAACCGCCTCCGCGAGGAGTGGGGCGTCAGCGAGCACGACATGCAGTCGATCCTCAACGCCGGTGCGGTGGACTCCATCGTCGCCACCATCGAGGAGGGCGCCGACTCCACCGCCGCCCGCAAGTGGTGGATGGGCGAGCTGGCCCGCAACGCCAACGAGCAGGGCGTCTCGGTCGACGAACTGCCGATCACCCCGGCCCAGGTGGCCCGGATCGCGGCCCTGGTCGCGGCCGGCGACCTGAACGACAAGCTGGCGCGCCAGGTCATCGAGGGCGTCCTCGGCGGCGAGGGCACCCCGGACGAGGTCGTCGACAAGCGCGGCCTGAAGGTCGTCTCGGACGAGGGCGCGCTCGGCGCGGCCGTGGACGAGGCCATCGCGGGCAACGCGGCCATCGCGGACAAGATCCGCGGCGGCAAGGTCGCCGCCGTCGGCGCCCTGGTCGGCGCGGTCATGAAGACCACCCGCGGCCAGGCCGACGCGGCCCGCGTCAAGGAGCTCATCCTGGAGCGCCTCGGCGTCGAGGGCTGACCCCCGGCCAGACCCTGACGAAGGCCCCGCACCGGACCCCGGTGCGGGGCCTTCGCCGTGTCCCGGCACGGCCGGCTCCGTGTCCGGATGTGACAGGGAATCGTCATTGCCGCCATGCGCGGGCCGCGTGAGGATGGGGTCATGCCCACTCCGCACCGGGTCGTCATCGCGGTCTTCCCCGATGTCGACCTCCTCGACGTCACCGGCCCGGCCGAGGTCTTCGCCCTGGCCAACCGGGAGACCGGCGGGCGGGCCGGCTACGAGGTCACCCTCGCGGGGCCCGCGGCCGGACCGGTGCGGACCTCGGCCGGGGTGCGGCTGCTCGCCGACACCGCCTTCGGTGACGTCGGCGGGCGGGTGGACACCCTGCTGGTGCCCGGCGCGGTCGACGTGACCGAGGCCGGACCGGTCGCCCGGATCGACGACGCCGTCGTGGCGTGGGTGCGGGAGACCGCCCCGCACGCCCGGCGGGTGGCGTCGGTGTGCGTGGGGGCGCACCTGCTGGCGGCGGCCGGGCTGCTGGACGGGCGGACGGCGACCACCCACTGGTCGACCGCCGCCCAGCTGGCGGCCGACCATCCGGAGGTCGCGGTCGACCCCGATCCGATCTTCGTCCGCACCGACCGCGGCCGGCTGTGGACCGGGGCCGGGATCAGCGCCTGTCTGGACCTGGCGCTGGCCCTCGTCGCCGAGGACCAGGGCGAGCAGACCGCGCTGGCGGTGGCCCGGCAGCTGGTGATGTACCTCAAGCGGCAGGGCGGCCAGAGCCAGTTCTCGGTGCCGCTCAGCCGGCCGGCCGCCGGCCGCCGGGACATCGACGACCTGCGGCTGTGGATCGCCGACCACCTCGACGCGGACCTGTCCGCACCGGCCCTCGCGGCCCGGATGTGCCTGAGCGAGCGGCACTTCGCCCGCGTCTTCACCCAGGAGACCGGCACCAGTCCCGCCGCCTACGTCGAAGCGGCCCGCATCGAGGTGGCCCGGCGCGTGCTGGAGACCACCGACAGCCCGCTCGACCAGGTCGCGGCCGCGGCCGGTCTGGGCTCGGCGGAGACCCTGCACCGCGCCTTCCGCCGGCAGCTCGCCACGACCCCGGCGGCCTACCGCCGGCGGTTCCGTACGCAGGCCGGCTGACCGCACCCGACCCGTTGGAGGAGCAGGAGCGGCTCCGCCATGCCTTCTTCCGTGTAATTCATCCCCTTTGGAGGGTTTTTCATGAGCGAGAACACGAGCACGAGCACGAGCACGAACACGAGCACGGGCACGGGCACGGCTTCCGCGTCCCTGCGTGAGGTGAGCGGGCTGGACGGGCGTCCGGCCCGGCTGGCGGACTCCGTCCTGGTGATGATCGACTTCCAGAACACCTACCGTTCCGGCGTGATGGCCCTGGACGGCGCCGAGGAGGCGCTCGCGGCGGGTGCCCGGCTGCTGGAGCGGGCCCGGGCCGCCGGTGCGCCGGTGGTGCACGTCGTCAACGACGGCGGCGAGGGCACCCCGTACGACGTCCGCGCCCGGATCGGCGCCATCAGCGACGAGGTCGCCCCGGCCGAGGGGGAGCCGGTGGTGGTCAAGCAGGCGCCGAACGCCTTCCACGCCACCGAGCTGGAGAAGGTCCTCACCGGCCTGGGCTTCGGCGCGGGCAGCGGGAAGGACCTGGTGCTGGCCGGGTTCATGACGCACATGTGCGTCACCTTCACCGCGGAGGGGGCCTTCTACCGCGGCTACCGGCCCACCGTGGTCGCCGAGGCCACCGCCACCCGCGCCCTGGCCGCTCCGGACGGTGCGGTCCTGCCCGCCGGAGCCCTCCAGACGGCCGCCCTCACCACGATCGCGGACCTCTTCGGCGTGGTGGTGCCGGGGGTGGGCGACCTTCTGTAGCGACCGCTAGCAAAATCGGGTAGCTTTCTTTCTGTAGCGACCGCTACGGAAAGAATCGGGGGATCAGCATGTCCGCGACCACGACCACGAGCAGGGCCCACCGGGCCCACTACGCCCGGACCGTCCGCACGGAGAGCGGCGGGCCCGGCCTGCTGCTGGCCCACGGGGCGGGCGGATCGGTGGAGGCCAACTTCGGGCCGCTGCTGGACGAGCTCGCCGCCCGGCACAGCGTCGTCGGCGTCGACTACCCCGGCGCCGGGGGCACCCCGAAGTCCGAGGAGCCGCTGAGCCTCGACGAGCTGGCCGACCAGCTGGTGGCCGCCGCTGACGCCGAGGGGCTGGAGCGGTTCGCCGTGCTCGGCTACTCGCTGGGCGGGAACGTGGCCGTCCGGGTCGCCACCCGGTACCCCGAGCGGGTCACCGGGCTCGTGCTCACCGCGAGCTTCGCGCGGGCCGGGCACGGCTTCGGCCTGGTGGGGGAGCTGTGGTCCGAGCTGGGCCGGCGCGGGGAGAACGAGCTGCTCGCGCGGCTCCTCGTACCGCTCGTGCTCAGCGAGGAGCAGCTGGAGGCGCTGAGCCCCGGGCAGCTGGAGGACGCGGTGCGGGGGACCGCGTCCACGGTGCCGCCCGGGAGCGGGGACCAGGCCTCCCTGATCAAGGGCGTGGACCTGCGCGCGGAACTCGCGGGCATCGGCGTACCGGCCCTGGTCGTCGAGACGACCCGGGACCGGCTCGTGCCCCGGGCCGCCCAGCAGGAGCTGGCGCAGGCCCTGCCGGGCGCCCGGCGCGCGGAACTGCCCACCGGGCACCTCCCGTTCGCCGAGCGCCCCGCGGAATGGGCGGCCCTGGTCACGGACTTCCTCAGCGGGCGTCCGGCGCGCTGAGGAAGGCGAGGCGGGCCGGCTTCGCCGGGAGGTAGACCTCCGGCAGGTCGATCTCCGGCAGCTCGACCTCGGGGCCGAGCTCGAAGCCGGTCCGCTCCAGCAGGGCGATGGCCTTGGCGTTGCGGGCGTCCGGCTCGCCGACGACGCGGCGGGTGGCGGGGTCGGAGAACACGTACGCGATGAAGACCGTCATCAGGGCGCCGGTGAAGCCGTGCTGGACTCCGCCGTGGCTGGGGCCGATCAGCAGGTGCACGCCGACGTCCCCGGGCAGGACCTCGTAGCACTCGCTGACCCGGTCCTCGGCGCACTCGTACGTCTGGAAGAGCGCGACGGGCGCGCCGTCGCGGCTCACCATGAACGCGTGGTGGGTGGTGCGGCGGTCGACGTCCTCGTAGATCTCCTGGACCAGTTCGCGGCCGGCCTCCGCCATGCCCCAGAAGCGCGCCCGCTCCTCGGTGACCCAGGAGTGGATCAGCGCGGAGTCGGCGGCGGGGTCGACGGGGGTGATGGTGACCGTCCCGAAGCCCTCGACGTGCTGGGTGTGGACGGGCGTACGGGTGGACGCGGGGGCGGCGGCGGAGCCGGTTCTCATACGGATTCCTTGGTGAGGCGGGCCCAGTCGGTGACGACGGGGACGAGTTCGCAGCGCGCCCAGAAGGGGAGCTGGTCGCGGTGGTGGGGGGAGCCGGTGACGCCGTCCGCGCCCAGCGGGACCGCCCAGAGGCTGTCCTCGCGGCGGGCCAGGTCCCAGACGTAGCGGGCTGCGGAGGCGCGGGCGGCTCGGTCGGTGAACCCGGGTACGGAGGAGGTGGCGTTGACGCAGTCGTGGTCGCCGCCCAGGCCCGGCCACTCGGCCTCCGGGTCCGGCAGGGCCGACCAGGGCGCGAGGAGGTGGAGGCGGGACCAGGGGGTGTCGTGGGCGCCGGCCTCCGCCGCCTCCTCCAGGGCGGCGCGGACGTGCGCGGCGCGGTCGAGGCCGGGGAGGAGGCCGGTGGTGAGCAGGCCCTCCAGGGCGTAGCCGACGCGGGGCAGGAGGTACAGCCAGGGGTGGAAGACCTCCGGGCCGGCGGGGGCCGGGGCCAGGCCCGCGAAGACGGGGTCGGCGGCGAGGCGGCGGACGGTCGCGCTCCGGAAGGCGGCGAAGGCGGCGGCGTCGGTGCTGTCGGCCGCCATGTGCCGGT
The DNA here is from genome assembly GCF_056434525.1 of Streptomyces sp. NPDC044002. NCBI lineage: Bacteria > Bacillati > Actinomycetota > Actinomycetes > Kitasatosporales > Streptomycetaceae > Streptomyces > Streptomyces sp. NPDC044002. Next base: position 33,146 of record NZ_JBWKEZ010000067.1, on the reverse strand, counting down.
CCCAGGCGAGGAGCCGTTCCCGGAGCCGGGCGGCGGCGGGGGAGAGGCCGTCGGGGGCGGGCAGCAGGGCGAGCAGCGGTCCGGCGGAGGCCAGGTACGTGTCGGCGTGCACGTCGGCCATGGCCTTCGGGGACCAGTCCGCCGAGCCGCTGAGCAGCTCCCGGATCCGGTCGGCGCGGTGCGGGGGCGCGAACTCCACGCCGAGCGGGGACGCGATCCCGCGCGCGTTGGCCATGACGGCGAAGCCCTGGACCGGCTCGGCGGGGGTGGCCGCCCAGCCCTGCCAGGCGTGCCGGGCGTCCCAGGCGGGCACCGGCCGGAGCCGGTTCGCGGCGTCGCGCAGCGGGACGGCTCCGGCGACGCGGTGCAGCAGGCCGCCTCGGGAGTCGGCGGCGTGGACGACGTTGACCGGTTCGGCCCAGCCGTCGAGGGCGCGGTCGACGTCGGCGACGGTGCGGGCGCGGAGCAGGGCGGGCAGGGCGGAGAAGCCCAGGTCGCGGCGGACGCGCGGCGGGTAGCGCAGGGCGAGGGCGTCGGCGCCGTCGGGGACGAGGCCGTCGGCGTCGCCGTGGACGACGAGCGGGCCGCGCGGGGTCTCCAGGACCTCCACCTCGACGTCGGCGGCGCCGGCCACGGCGATGGTCTCGGTGTGCCGGGCGACGGGCTCCCAGGTGCCGTCGGGGCCGAGCGCCTCCAGGCCGTCGCCGGCGGGGCGCAGCCGCTCGGCGTAGAGGTCCTGGTAGTCGGCCATGGCGTTGGTGATGGCCCAGGCGGCGCTGCCGGTGTGGCCGAAGTGGGCGAGGCCGGGGACGCCGGGGACGGCCAGGCCGAGGACGTCGTACTCGGGGCAGGAGAGACGTATCTGCTGGTAGACGCCCGGGTCTTCGATGAAGCGGTGCGGGTCGCCCGCGATGATCGCCGCGCCGGTGGCGGTCCGGTCGCCCGGGACCAGCCAGCCGTTGCTGCCGGCGGTGCCGGGGCCGTCGGTGGCGAAGAGGGTGGAGGCGCCGTCGCCGAGGACGCGGGCGACGCGCTCGCGCCAGAGCTTGGTGGCGAACCCGGCGAAGAGGATGTGGGTGGCGATCCAGACCGACAGCGGGACCCAGGGCTCCCAGGGGGTGGGGGTGTGGCCGGTGCGGGCGAAGCGCTCGTCGCGGGCTGCGCCTTCGGCGAGGCCGGAGTTGACGCCGTCGACGTAGGCGCGCAGCCAGGCGGCGGTCTCGGGGTCGAGGGCCTCGTGGCAGCGGCGGGCGGTGTCGTCGAGGCGGGCCTGGCGGGCGAAGCGGTCCCAGGGGACGCAGTCGGCGCCGAGGAAGGCGGCGCTGGAGCCCTGGGCGCGGTGCCGTTCCACTTCGAGCTGCCAGGCCCGGTCGAGGGCGGTGATCCGGCCCTGGGCGTAGGAGAGGTGGACCGGGTCGGATGCGCGCAGGTGCGGGATGCCCCAGCTGTCGCGGTAGACCTCGTAGGGCTCTGTAGTCACGCTGCTCACGTCTCCCCGGGCGTCTTAGGTTAGGCTGGCCTTACTATAAGGGTGTCAGGGGGAGGGTCGGACATGGCGGTCGGCAAGGGCTGGGAGGGCGTGGTCCTCAAGCTGCTGCGCGGCAAGGACTTCACGCTCACGGTGACCGGGGTGGAGGAGGTCACCGAGCACTTCCGCCGGGTCCGCTTCAGCGACGGCGGGCTGCTGGCCGCCGCGGGCGCCTCCCTGCACCCGACCATGTGGGTCCGGGTCTGGTTCCAGGGCGGCAGCCGTCCGCACCAGCGGGCCTACACGCTGGTCGACCCCGACCCGGCGGCCGGGACCTTCGCCTTCGAGTTCGCCCTGCACGACGGGCTGGCCAGCCGGTGGGCGCGCACGGCCGCGCCGGGGGACACCCTGGAGGCCACCGTCCAGGGCACCGGCTTCACGGCGCCGGACCCGGAGCCGGAGCGGCTGCTGGTGATCGGCGACCCGGCTTCGCTGCCCGCCGTCAACTCCCTGCTGGACGCCTACCCGCGCACCCCGGCCACCATCTGGTTCGAGACCCAGCACGACTCCGACGCGGACCTGCCCGTACGCGCCGACCCGGGCCGGCACGACGTCCGGCGGGTGGAGCGCGGCGGGTCGGCGCTGGCCGAGCGGGTGCGGGCCGAACTGCCGGAGCTGCTGGGCCCGGACCCGGCCAACGCGTACGTCTGGCTGGCCTGCGACACGGCGACCACCCGGGACCTGGCCGGATACCTCAAGAAGGAACTGGGCCTGCCGAAGCAGCGCGTGAACAGCCTGGGCTACTGGCGCGCCGCGTAGGCCGCGTCTTTCGGATCAGGCCGTGTCCGGCCGCGTTCCGGCTACGCGCCGACCGTGCCGTCGACGGCCTCGCGGAGGAAGTCGGCGTGGCCGTTGTGGCGGGCGTACTCGTGGATCATGTGGAGCATCACCAGGCGCAGCGAGGCCTCCTGCTCCCACTTGGCGACGTACGCCGTCACCTCAAGGGACTCGGCGGCGGCCTCGACGGCACGGGAGTGCTCCACCTCCGCCTCCCACGCGGCGAACGCCTCGGCGCGGGTCGCGGTCGTGGCGTCGTACGCGGCCTGGAAGTCGTGGTCGTCGGACCACAGGTGCGGTACGTCGGCGCCGCCCAGCGTGCGCCGGAACCATTGCCGCTCCACCTCGGCCATGTGCCGCACCAGCCCCAGCAGGGACAGGGTGGACGGCGGCGACGCCTGCCGCCGCAGCTCCTCGTCGCCGAGGCCCTCGCACTTCCAGGCGAGGGTGGCCCGGTGGAAGTCCAGATAGGCCCGGAGCGTCTCGCGCTCCCCGCCGGTCAGCGGCGGGCCGACGCGTTCTGTGTTCTGCATACCGGGATCCTCCCCTGCGGGGCGGGGCGCGCGAAAGGCATTTCCGCCTGCCGGTGAGGCCCCCGCCGCCGGGTCCCGGTCCCGGGCGCGGGTCAGGCGCGGGTGCCCTGCCAGATGTAAGGGGTCGTCACGCCGAGCACGCCGAAGCCCAGGCGCTCCAGGATCGGACGGCTGTCGTCCGAGGCGTCGACCTGGAGGTACGGGATGTTCCGGGCCGCCGCCACGCGGGCGCGGTGGGCCACCAGCAGGCGGTAGATGCCGCGGCCGCGCCACTCGGGTGCGGTGCCGCCGCCCCACAGGCCGGCGAAGGCGCTGCCCGGCCGCATCTCCATCCGGGCCGCGCTGACCGGGACGTCCCCGGCCATCGCCAGCACGGCCTCGATGGTGTCCGGCTCGTCCCGCAGCAGCGTGAGCATCTGCTCGCGGATCCGGGGGCGCTCGGTGCCGAAGGCGCGGTGGTGCACCTCCATCATCAGGTCCACGCCCGCCTCGTCCGTCACCACCCGCAGCGTGATCCCCTCCGGCGGCTCCACCGGCAGGGCGGCGAGGTCGGCCGTGCGCGCCACCACCAGCGTCTCCGGAGCCTCCGGCACGAAGCCCGCCGCGCGCAGCCGGTCCCCGAGGTCCGCCGGGCGGTCGTGGGAGTACAGCTTCCACTCGAACTCCGGCCCGCCGACGTCCTCCCCGCGGCCCCCGAAGTACGCGAGCTGCGCCGCGATCTCCGCGTCCGCCGTGTCCTCGTCGAGGTCCGACCAGAGCACGCCGTTCCAGCCGAGCCCCGGCACGGTCTGGCGTACGACCCGGCCCGCCCGCTCCACCCGCGCGTGCGCGGCGTCGGGCTGCGCGTCGCGCCGCATCTCGGCGTCGTAGCGGTCGCGCACCTTCATCAGTTCATCAGGATCCATCGTCATGCCGGCCAGCTGACCAGGTGCGGGACCGTACGTACAACTGCATTAGCCTCACACCGTGACTGACGACTCCGCCATCTACACGGGCAAGGCCACCCCCGACGCAGCCGCCGACCGGGGCTGGCTCCTCGGCCACTTCAAGAGCCCCGGCGATCCCCGCCACAGCGAGGACGTCGAGATCAAGTGGGGGGTCCACCCCAAGGGCGAGGAACGCGAGCAGTGGGTGACCGGCGAGCGCCGCACCGCCCTCCAGGTACTCGTCAGCGGCCGGTTCCGGCTGGAGTTCCCCGGCCGCACCGTGGTCCTCGCCGAGCAGGGCGACTACGTGGTCTGGGGACGCGGGGTCGACCACTCCTGGTACGCGGAGGAGGACTCGGTGGTCCTCACCGTGCGCTGGCCCTCGCTCCCCGGCTACCGGGCCGACGAGCCGTCCGTCCCCGAGCACCAGTGACCAAGGTCCCGCATCCCGCCACATGCCTGTGACGATGCACACGAAACGAGCCAACGATCACGAAAGGCTGGAATCGTGTCAATCGAGGTGTAGACCACCCTGGCCGCGGCGGACCTCGCGGCCGAACCTTCACAAGTTCACGCGTTCATGAGTTCTTTGCGCCGGGCCACCTCCCGCTGAAGATCCGAACCACCAGGGAGCACGTCCGTTGGCAGCAATCGCACGCTGGTGCCTGCGGCACCGACTGGTGACCGTCCTGATCTGGCTGCTCGCCCTCGGTGGGACCGCCGCGGCGGCCGGAGCGGCCGGCGCCGCGTTCTCCAACGACTACGAGGTCCCCGGCACGGAATCCGCCAAGGCCCACGCCCTGCTGCGCGAGGGCTTCCCCGGCCAGGGCGGCGACACCGACACCATCGTGTGGCGGGCCCCGGACCACCGGACGGTACGCACCCCGGAGATGGAACAGCGCATGACCCGGGCCCTGGACGCCGTCGCGGCCCTGCCCGGAGTCGCATCCGTCGCCGGCCCCTACACGCCGGGCCCCGCCGGCGCCGCGCAGATCAGCCCCGACGGCCGCACCGCCTACGCGGTGGTCACCTTCGACCGGCCGGCCGACTCCGTGCCCAAGGCCCAGGCCAAGGCCGTCGTCGACACCGTGAAGAACCCCGCCACCCAGGCCGACGGCCTCCAGGTCGAACTCGGCGGCCGCGCCATCGGCCTGACCGAAGCGCCCAGCGCCCACCTCGCCGAGGTCATCGGCGTCGGCATCGCCGCCGTGGTCCTCTTCCTCGCCTTCGGCTCCCTCGCCGCCAGCCTGCTGCCCATCGCGACCGCCCTCGTCAGCGTCGGCAGCGCCTACTTCGGCATCACCCTCCTCGGGCACGCCATGCCCGTCGCCGACTTCGCCCCGATGCTGGGCACCCTCGTCGGCCTCGGCGTCGGCATCGACTACGCCCTCTTCATCGTCACCCGGCACCGCAAGGGCCTGGCGCGCGGCCTCACCGTCGAGGAAGCCGCCGCGAACGCCGTCGCCACCACCGGCCGGGCCGTCGTGTTCGCCGGGGCCACCGTCTGCATAGCCCTGCTCGGCATGCTGGTGCTCCGGCTGAACTTCCTCGACGGCGTCGCGATAGCCGCCTCCCTCACCGTGGTGCTCACCGTGGCGGCCTCCGTCACCCTGCTGCCCGCCCTCCTCTCGTACATCGGCATGCGGGCCCTCTCGCGCCGCGAACGGCGCAAGCTCGCCGCCGAGGGCCCCCGGCCCCAGCCGCCCACCGGCTTCGCCGCCCGCTGGTCGGCCTTCGTGGAGCGCCACCCCAAACTCCTCGGACTGGTCGCGGCCCTGGTGATGGCCGTGCTCGCCCTGCCGACCCTCTCGCTCCACCTCGGCACCTCCGACCAGGGCAACAACCCGGCCGCCTCCACCACCCGCAAGGCCTACGACCTGCTGGCCGACAGCTTCGGACCCGGCACGAACGGCCCGCTCAGCGTCGTCGCCCGGCTCGACGGCGCGGGCGACCGCATCGCCTTCGAGCGGCTGACGGAGGCCCTGCGCACCACCGAGGGCGTCGCCTCCGCCGGCCCGGCCGTCTTCAACCGCAGCGGGGACACCGCCGTCCTCACCGTCGTCCCCGACTCCGCCCCCCAGTCCCGGGCCACGAGCGCACTGGTCGACGCCCTGCGCCGGGACGTCATCCCCCGCGCCGCGCACGGCAGCACCATGGACGCCCACGTCGGCGGGGTGACGGCCGGCTACGACGACTTCGCCGAGGTGATCGTCGGCAAGCTGCCGCTCTTCGTCGGGGTGGTCATCGCGCTCGGCTGCGTCCTGCTGCTGCTCGCCTTCCGGTCCATCGGCATACCGCTCAAGGCCGCCGCCATGAACGTCGCCGCCGTCGCCTCCTCCTTCGGCGTCGTCGTCGCGGTCTTCCAGTGGGGCTGGGGGAGCGAACCGATGGGCCTGGGCAGCGCCGGACCGATCGAACCCTTCCTGCCGGTGATCATGGTGTCGGTGCTCTTCGGGCTCTCCATGGACTACCAGGTCTTCCTGGTCAGCCGGATGTACGAGGAGTGGCTGGAGACCGGCGACAACCGGCGGGCCGTCCGCGTGGGCCTCGCCGAGACCAGCCGGGTGATCAACTCGGCGGCCGTCATCATGATCTCCGTCTTCCTGGCCTTCGTGCTCAGCGGCGACCGGCTCATCGCGATGTTCGGCATCGCGCTCGCCGCCGCCGTCGCGCTCGACGCCTTCGTCCTGCGAACCCTGCTCGTCCCCGCCCTCATGCACATGCTCGGCGGCGCCAACTGGTGGATCCCCGCCTGGCTCGACCGCCGGCTGCCCCGCATCAGCATCGAGCCGCCGGAGCGGGCCGCCCCCCGTGCGACACTTCCGTCGCAGCGGCCGGAGGCGGACCACTCCGAGCCGGCCCGCACGACCCGCTGACCGGTCACGAGCCGTAAGGAAGCACAGATGTTCGCGATAGACCTGGCCGACGACGCCCAGCTGTTCCCGCTGGAGGTGTGGCACGCCGAGGAGTTCCTGGCGCACATGGACCGGGGCCGCGAGTTCATCGGCCGGTTCATCGGCCTCCCGGACCGCGTCACCGACCTCGCATCGGCGCGGCACCTGCTCGGCACCAAGGCGGAGGAGGCCGCCAGGGACGGCGCCCGGCTCTACGGCATCCGCGTCGACGGCACCCTCGTCGGCGGGGTCCTCTTCCGGACCTTCGACGCCGCCGCGGGCAACTGCGAGGTCGGCTGCTGGCTGGAGCCCGCCGGGGCCGGCCGGGGCCTGGTCACCAAGGCCTGCCGGATCCTGATCGACTGGGCCTTCGACGTGCGCGGCATGCACCGCGTGGAGTGGCACGTGGCCGCCGGCAACGAGAAGAGCATCGCCGCCGCCGAACGCCTCGGACTGACCCGCGACGGCGTCATGCGGCAGAACCACCTCCACCGCGGCGTCCGCCAGGACACCGAGGTCTGGGCCGTACTCGCCCACGAACGGGCCGCCGCCCGCCAGGCGTAGCCACCACCGCGGGCCCCGCCGGGGGCCCGCGGCCCACCGGCGCCGGAGCCCGCACGCACCTCTCAGGAACCTCTCAGAAACGCCGCCTACGGTGCCCGGCATGGACACCACGAAGACCCCCGTCCCGACCGCACCCGACGCGGACGCGGACGCCCCCGAGGACAAGGCGGCCACCCCCGGGACGGCAGCCGCCGAACCCGCCGCCGACCTCGACGTCGAGCCGGCCGGCACCACCGGGGACGCCGCCGACGCCGAAGACCCCCACAACCCCGAAGAGGCCGACGAGGACACCGAGGACGCCGAGGACGCCCCCGAGCGGAGCACCGGCGTCGGAGCCGCCGCGTCCGCCGTCGTCGCCGCGGGCCTCGGCCTCGTCGCCCTCAGCGGCAGCTGGGTCTCGCGCGTCGCCGCCGAACGCCAGACGCTCATAGGCCAGATCGAATCGGTCAGCGCGACCACCGCCAAGGAGAAGATCGCCGCCCTGTACGGCGACGCCTGGCACATGACCGCCCTCGTCAACGGTGTCCTGTCCACCCTCGCCCTCCTCCTCGCCGTCCTCGTCCTCGCCGGGCCCGCCTTCGGCGCCCCCGGCCGGGTCCACCCCGCCTGGGTCCGCTCCGTCTCCTGGGCCGCCGTGGCCCTCGGCCTCCTCGGGGTCCTGCTCTTCGGCCTCATGTACTTCGACCTGCTCTTCCCCCTCCCCACGGCCGCCCAGTAGGCACCGCCTTACGCGATCTCCCGCCCTGCCTTAGGCCGCCCGAGGCACCCTCAGGCCCCCCGGACCCCGGCCTAAGGCCCCCGGCACCGCGAAGATGCGGCATGAGCCCCATGTGCCGCACCCCTCTGGGACGCGAATCTTGGATCACACCGAACGAGGTGCCCGAGAAAGCAACCAGGGAGAACGAGATGTTCGAGTACGAGATCGCCACCGCCCGCCGCGCCGACCTCATCCGCGAGGCCGACCGGTACCGGGCCGTCCGGGAGGCCAAGAAGGCCTCCCGCACCTCTCGGAGCCAGGAATCCGAGAGGACGGTGAGTCGCCACCGCGGCCTCTTCACCCGCGCCGCGTAACCCGCGCCGCGGACCACGGGAGACGGGGCGAGATGACAAGCGCAGCGATAACGACTGCCGCCGGACCGGACCTGTGTGCGATGCTCGGCGGCGTGGAGACCAGATCTGTCAGCCCGGTGTTCGTCGGCCGAGCCGACGAACTGGCCGCACTCGTGGACGCCCTGGGGTGCGCCGCCGGCCAGGAGCCGCAGGCCCTGCTCATCGGCGGCGAAGCCGGAGTCGGCAAGACCCGCCTGACCGAGGAGTTCATCGCGGAGGCCGCCCGCAGCGGCGCCGTGGTGGCCGTCGGAGGCTGTGTGGAGATCGGGGCGGAGGGACTTCCCTTCGCCCCCTTCTCCACTGCCCTGCGCACCCTGCTCCGCCTGCTCCCCGACGAACTGGCCGAAGCCGCCGCCGGCCAGGAGGACGAACTCGCCCGTATCCTCCCCGAACTCGGCGAGACCCCCCGCGGCCCCCACGACGAGGAGAGCACCGCCCGGCTCTTCGAACTGACCGCCAGGATGCTGGAACGCCTCGCCGCCGACCGCACCGTCGTGCTCGTCCTGGAGGACCTCCACTGGGCGGACACCTCCACCCGGCACCTGCTCGCCTACCTCTTCCGCACCCTCGCCCGCGGCCGGCTCGTCCTCGTCGCGACCTACCGCGCCGACGACATCCACCGCCGCCACCCGCTGCGCCCGCTGCTCGCCGAACTCGACCGGCTCCGCACCGTCCACCGCATCGAACTGTCCCGCTTCAACCGGGCCGAGGTGCGCCGCCAGCTCGCCGGGATCCTCGCCTCGCAGCCCGAGGAGAGCTTCGTCGACTCCGTCTTCGACCGCTCCGACGGCAACGCCTTCTTCGTCGAGGAACTCGTCGCCTCCCAGGAGAGCGGCTGCCGCACCGGCCTCACCGAATCCCTGCGCGACCTCCTGCTCGTCCGCGTCGAGGTACTGCCCGACGCCGCCCAGCGCGTGGTCCGCATCGTCGCCGAGGGCGGCTCCACCGTCGAGTACGCCCTGCTGCGCGCCGTGGTCCGACTCGGCGAGGACGAACTCATCGAGGCCCTGCGCGCCGCGGTCGGCGCCAACATCCTCCTCGCCACCACCGACGGCGACGGCTACCGCTTCCGCCACTCGCTGGTCCGCGAGGCCGTCAGCGACGACCTGCTGCCCGGCGAGCGCGCCCGCGTCAACCGCCGCTACGCCGAGGCCGTGGAGGACGACGAAACCCTGGTCCGCGCCGAGGAGCGGCTCATCCGGCTGGCCAACTACTGGTACGCGGCCAACGACCCCGCCAAGGCCCTGCCCGCGGTCCTCGCCGCCTCCGTCACCGCCCGCCGCCGGCACGCCTACTCCGAGCAGCTCAGCCTGCTGGAGCGGGCCATGGACCTGTGGGACAGCGCCCCCGACGAGGTCCGCGCCGGGCTGCGCCCCGCCGACTACACCGAGGTCTACCCGCCCTGCGGCTGCGACCCCGCCACCACCCCGCTCCAGCGCCTCGACCTGCTCGCCGAGGCCACCGTCGCCGCCCGCTTCGGCGGCGAACGCGAACGCGCCCTGAAACTCGCCAAACTGGCCCTGCGCACCCTCGACGAGGACGGCGAAGACCCCCTGCGCGCCGCCTGGTTCTGGACCGAGCGCTCCCGTCTCGTCGCCAGCCTCGGCCGGGGCGACGGCTGGGAGGAGATCGCCACGGCCCAGGAACTGGTCAAGGGGCTGCCCCCGTCCCAGGTGCACGCCGACGTCCTCGTCCAGGCCGCGGGCTGGGGCATGCTCCACAACCCGGGCCCCGGCAACCTCGCCGCCGCCGAACGGGCCGTGGAGTACGCCCGCATGATCGGGGCCGAGGAGACCGAGCTCAACGCCCGGATCACCTACGGCTGCCTGCTCACCGACTCCGGCGACGGCACCACCGGCCTCGCCGAACTCGACGCGGTCAAGGACCGCGCCACCGAACTCGGGCTCACCGTGGTCGCAGGTCGCGCTCACGTCAACATCACCTCTCAACTCGAAGCCATGGGCCGGTCCCGCGAAGCCGTGGAACTGGCCGAACGGGGGGTCGAACTCGTCAGCAGGTCCCGGCTCCTGGACACCGAGGCCTGGGTCTGCGGGAACATGGCGGAGAGCCTGTACAGCCTCGGCCGCTGGGACGAGGCCGCTGAGGCAGCCCGCCGCACCCTGCGCGTCGGCCAGAGCGCCGCCCCGCGCGGCGCCGCCGCCGCCCGCCTGGCCTACCTCGCCCTGGCCCGCGGCGAACTCACCGAAGCCGCCCAGCAGCTCGCCGCCGCCCACGCCCACTTCGGCAGCCACGACCGTCAGCCCCAGCGCCAGCTCCCGCTCCACCGGCTGGCCATCGGACTGGCCGACGGCGAGGGCCGCATCGCCGACGTCCGCGCCGAGACCGCCGACGCCGTGGACCACGGCTTCCCGCTCGGCCAGCACCGCTACGCCTGGCCGCTGCTGCTGGCCTCCGCCTCCGCCGAGGCGGACGCCCGGGGCCTCCCGGCCGCCGACGCCGGACGCGACGCCGCCCTGGAGGTGCTGCGCGCCGCCGCCCGGACGCTGGCCACCCCGGTCCCCGTCTGGGTCGCCCACGCCGAGTACCTGCGGGCCGAACTGCTCCGCGCCGAGGCCCGGGACACCGTCGCCGACTGGACCGCGGTCGAGGCCGCCGTACGCCCCCTCCAGCGCCCGTACCTGCTCGCCCGCGCCCACCACCGGCTCGCCGAGGCGCTGCTCGTCTCCGGAGGGGACCGCGAGACCGCCGCCGGCCTGCTCCGCGACGCCCACGCCGCCGCCGGCCGGCTCGGCGCCCGGCGGCTCCGGGAGGACCTGGCCCTGCTCGCCCAGCGCGCCCGGCTCCCGCTGACCGCCGAGGAGGCCCACCCGGCCGCGCCGCTCCCGGACACCGACCCCATCGAGGCCCTGGGGCTGACCAGCCGGGAACGGGACGTCCTGCGGCTCGTCGCGGCCGGCAGCACCAACCGGCGGATCGCGGAGGAGCTCTTCATCTCCCCGAAGACGGCCAGCGTGCACGTCTCGAACATCCTGGCCAAGCTCGGAGTGGCGAGCCGGGGCGAGGCCGCGGCCCTCGCCCACCGGCTCCGCCTCTTCACCGCGCCGCTCGCCCCGGCGGGGTCCCCCGCGGTCCCGGGAGGACGTTCCTAGGGCACCTCGCCCCCGGCGGCCCCGCCCGGCTCGGGGGCCCCGCCCGGCTCAGGGACGTCGGCCGGGCGTATGAGCACCTTGCCGGTGTCGAGGTCTATGGGACCCCGTCCCGGATCGCCGTCACCGACGTCGGTCCGGGACAGCTCCAGGCGCTTCTTCTCCTCGTGCGTGTGCTTGCGTCCCGGGTTGAAGAGTTCCTCGATCATGTTGAACACCGCGCTCGCCCTGCCTTCCGCCCCCTCCGGAGCCGCTCAGGTCACCGCACCGTCAGTCTCAGGATCCTGTCGTCGCCGGACTCCGGCGACCCGCGCCCGTCCGTCTCGCTCGTCACCAGCAGCAACTGGTCCCCTTCGAGCGGCACCACCGTGCGCAGCCGGCCGTACTTCCCCTGGAGGAAGGCCTCCGGCTCCGCCGCGGCGGCGGCGCCCTTCAGCGGGATCCGCCACAGCCGCTCGCCCTTCAGCCCGGCCATCCAGAGCGAGCCCTCCGCCCAGGCGATCCCGCTCGGCGAGGCCTCGTCCGTCTTCCACACCGCCACCGGATCTCGGAACCCCGCCTTGCCGGCCTTCCCCTCCGCCTCCGGCCAGCCGTAGTTCCCCCCGGGCTCGACGAGGTTCAGCTCGTCCCAGGTGCGCTGGCCGAACTCGGACGCCCAGAGCCGTTTGTCCTTGTCCCAGGTGAGGCCCTGCACATTGCGGTGCCCGTAGGAGTAGACGACGGATCCGGCCTCCGGATTGCCCGCTGCCGGCCGCCCGTCCGGGGTCATCCGCAGGATCTTCCCGCCCAGCGACTTCCTGTCCTGCGCCAGCGCCGTGTTCCCCGTCTCGCCCGTGCCGGCGTAGAGCATCCGGTCGGGGCCGAAGGCGATCCGGCCGCCATTGTGGATGAGTCCCTTGGGGATCCCCCGCAACACCGTGTCGGGCGCACCCAGTTGCTGACCGGCCGGTCTCTGCTCGTCGTACCGCATCCGGGCGATGCGGTTGTCGGACTCGGTCGTGAAGTACGCGTAGACCATCCGGTCCGAGGCGAAGTCCGGGGACAGCGCGAGCCCCAGCAGGCCGCCCTCCCCGCCCGGGGCCACCCCCGGCACCCTGCCGATCTGTGTCACGGCGCCCGTGTCCGTCCGCACCCGGCTGACCGTGCCCTTGTCGCGCGAGGCGACCAGCAGGTCCCCGCCGGGCAGCGGGGCCACGCCCCAGGGGGACTCCAGGCCCTTGGCGACCTCGCCCGACACCGTCACCGACCCCTTCGCGGGCGCCCCCGACGCGTCCGACGCCCCCGGGGACGCCGCTCCGGCCGGCGGCGACCCCGGCGGTGAACCGCCCGGCCCGGCCCGCTCGCCGCCCGGCGGGGAACAGCCCGCCGCCAGCAGGGCGCCGCACCCGGCCAGCGCGAGCCCCGCCAGCACGCCCCTGCGCCGCGCGCGGCCTTCCCCGTACCCCGGCACCCCGGGGCCCCGCAGTGCCCCGTCCCTGTGGAACTGTCCGTACCGCATCGTCCCGCTCCCCTCCGGTCGTCCGTCCCCTGTCCGGTGTCCTCCAGTCCTGCCCTTCACTCCACTCAACAGACCCGGCCGGTCCCGAAGTTCCACCCCTCGTACACCCGATCGAGTGGACCGGGGGAGCGGGCAGCGGGCAGCGGCAACGAGGACTTAGTCCCAGGCTCCCACCGCCGCCGGCAGCGCCGCTATCTCGGCCAGCTCCGCGCCCGTGAGCCGTACCTCCGCGGCCCGGGCGTTCTCCGCCGCCCACCGCGCCCGCTCCGCCCCCGGCACCGGCACCACGTGCGGCCCCTGCGCCAGCACCCAGGCCAGCGCCACCTGCGCCGCCGTGACCTCCGGCCCGTGCCGCCGGGCCACCCGCCGCAGCCCCGCCACCAGCACCTGGTTGGAGGCCATCGCGTCCGCCGTGAACCGCGGGTGCCGCGCCCGTACGTCCGCCTCCTCGAAACCCTGCCCCGGCGTCAGCGTCCCGGTCAGGAACCCGCTGCCCAGCGGCATCGCCGCCAGCATCCCCACCCCCCGCGCCGCACACCACGGCAGCAGCTGCCACGCCGCCTCCGGCGACCACACCGACAGCTCCGCCTGCACCGCCGTCACCGGGAACACCTGCTGGACCCGCTCCAGCTGCCGCAGCGTCGTCCGGTACCCCCGGTCCCCGCGCCGCCCCGCCCCCGGCCCGGCCCCCGCGCCGAGCGCGCAGAACCCCAGGGCCCGCACCTTCCCCGCCTGCACCAGCTCCGCCATGGCGCCCCAGGTCTCCTCCACCGGCACCTCCGGATCCACCCGGTGCAGCTGGTACAGGTCTATGACGTCGGTCCGCAGCCGCCGCAGCGAGGCGTCGCACGCCCGCCGCACGTACCCCGGCCGCCCGTCGGCCACCACGTGCCCCTCGCCCGCCCGCAGCCCCACCTTGGCGGAGACGAAGGCCTCGGCCCGCCGCTCCCGCAGCACCCGCCCCAGCACCAGCTCGTTGGTGTAAGGCCCGTACAGATCGGCCGTGTCCAGCAGATTCGCCCCGAGGTCCAGCGCCGTGTGCAGGGTCCGCAGCGATTCCTCGCCCCGCCGCCGCGAAGGCGCGTAGGCCCAGCTCATCGGCATGCAGCCGAGTCCTATGGCGCCCACCGTCAGCGGTCCCGACCCGATCGACCTGCGCTCCACCCCTGCGTCCCCCTTCCGGCCCGGTCCCGGTCCGGCCCTCAAACTAACGGCTTGATCCAGTTCCCTTCGCATAGCCTCGTGATCATGACTGCAACGACCGGGGACGTCTGGCTCCCCTTCCCGCCCGGAGAGATCGACGGCCTCCCCGACCGCTTCCGCTACCGCCAGTGGGACGGCGAGGACACCTTTCCCGCCGACCCGGCCGACTGCGTCTTCTACGTCACCCCCTACATGAAGTCCCAGGAGGTGACCCTGCGCCCGCTCGCCCGCATGCCCGCCCTGCGGGTGGTGCAGACCCTCACCGCCGGCATCGACCACGTCCTGCCCGGCCTCGGCGACCTCCGCCCGGGCGTACGGCTGTGCAACGCCCGCGGCGTCCACGAGGCCAGCACCGCCGAGCTCGCCCTCACCCTCGTCCTCGCCTCCCTGCGCGGCATCCCCGGCATGGTGCGCGGCCAGGACCGCGAGGAGTGGCGCGGCGGCTTCTACGACGCCCTCGCCGACCGGTCCGTCCTGATCGTCGGCTACGGGGCGATCGGCGCGGCCGTCGAGGACCGGCTCGTCCCCTTCGAGTGCGGGCCGGTCACCCGCGTCGCGCGCTCGGCCCGCACTGCCCCGCACGGTCCGGTCCACGCCCTCGCCGACCTCCCGGGCCTGCTCCCGGACGCGGACGTCGTCGTCGTCACGACCCCGCTGACCGAGGACACCCGGGGGCTCGTCGACGCCGCCTTCCTCGGGCGGATGAAGGACGGCGCCCTGCTCGTGAACGTCTCGCGCGGACCGGTCGTCGAGACCGCGGCCCTGCTGGCGGAACTGGAGTCCGGCCGGCTGCGCGCCGCGCTCGACGTCACGGACCCGGAGCCGCTGCCCGCCGGCCACCCCCTCTGGCACGCCCCCAACGTCCTGATCACCCCTCACGTGGGCGGCAGCAGCTCGGCGTTCGAGCCCAGGGCGAAGCGGCTCCTGGCCCGCCAGCTCACCCGGTTCGCCGCGGGGGAGGAGGTCCACAACACCGTCCTGATCAAGGACTGAGGCCGGCGCGTCCCGCACTTCCGGGCCGCACGTCGCTACGCTGGGCGACGAAGCATGCGCGACCGGTGGCCAGGACCCCCCTCTTGGTGACGGAGCGTAGATCGGCTATGTCGCTGAGTGACGAAAGTGGTGTATCGTCCGGAACAAGGGGCTGCGCCACGTACGTCTGGCGCTGGGGAGTGATCGGACACTTTGGGGGGCGACGGGCGATGCACGGCCAATGGACGAAGGATCCGCTGCGGCAGGGCCGCCGGAGGCGACGCTGCCGAGACTGGAATGCACCGGAACCGGCCGGCGAGGGGCACCGGTGAGCGCCCCGGGGGCGGCGCTGCTGACCCGGCCGCCGGTCACCGGCGGAGGCGGCCGGGGCCTCGCGGCGCAACTCCTCCTCGCACTGGTCAGCGGCGGCTACGCGGTCGGAGCCGCCCTCGGCTGGGGGTCGCCCGAAATGGCCAAGATCATGGGCGACTTCGGACTCAGCGCCGCCGGATTACTGGCCGCCGTCTCCTGCTACCACTACGCCCGCGCGATCGACCGGCGCGAACGCCCCGCCTGGCTGATGTTCGCCTTCTCCTCGCTCATGGGCGGCCTGGGGAACGCGGTCTGGGGCTGGTACGAGGTGGTCCTCGGCCAGAAGGTCCCCGAGCCCTCGCTCGCCGACTTCGCCTTCCTCTGCTTCGCACCGCCCGCCATCGTGGGCCTGCTCGTCCTGGCCAAACGCCCGGTCACCCGGGCCGGATGGGTCTGCCTCGGCCTCGACTCCTGGCTCATCGGCGGCTCGCTGCTGACCCTGTCCTGGAGCCTGGCCCTCGCCAACGCCGCCCGCACCGCCCAGTCGGGAGCCCCCGGCAGCGTGCCGCGCGCCGCGCTCTCGCTCGCGTACCCCCTCCTGGACATCGCGCTGGTCTCGATGGTCCTGGTGCTGCACTTCCGGCGCTCGGCGAACAACCGCTCGGCGGTCAACACGGCGATCGCCGCCCTCGCCCTGACCGTCCTGAGCGACGCCCTGTTCACCTCGCCGCTGCTCAACACCACCTACAGCTCCGGGGAGATCCTCGACGCCGGCTGGTTCGCGGGCTCGCTGCTGCTCGCCTACGCCCCCTGGGGCGCCCGCCGGCCCGAGCCCGTCCCGCGCCCCGCGCCGCCGCGCCAGGACCGTCCGCACAGCCGCCCCATCACCGGCTCGCTGCCCGCGCTCACCCCGTACCTCGCGGCCGCCGTCTGCACCCTCGGCATCCTCTACAACGTCGTGGACGGCCGGAAGGTGGACCGGATGGTGGTCTTCACCGGCTGCACCGTCGTCCTCGCCCTCGTCATCCGGCAGGGCATCATGCTCCTCGACAACATCGCGCTCACCCAGGAACTGGCCCAGAAGGAGAACCACTTCCGCTCCCTGGTCCAGGGCTCCAGCGACGTCATCATGATCGCCGCGCCCACCGGGACCCTGCGCTACGTCAGCCCCGCCGCCGCCGGGGTCTACGGCCGCGAGGCGGAGGAACTGGTCGGCACCGAGCTCGCCGCCCTGATCCACCCCGACGACCTCGGCCGGGTGGTCCACGAGGTACGCCGCTTCCTGGCCGCCCCGCCCGCCGAGGAGCCCACCACCCGCATCGAGTGCCGGTTCGAGTCGGGCGGCGGCGAATGGCTCAACGTGGAGTCCACCGTCAACCGCCACCAGGGCGGCCTCATCCTCAACAGCCGCGACGTCACCGAGCGGGTCCGCCTCCAGGCGCAGCTCCAGCACAGCGCCGAGCACGACCCGCTGACCGACCTGCCCAACCGGGCCCTCTTCACCCGCCGCGTCCGCCAGGCCCTCACCGGCCGCCGGGCCGGCGACCACAGCACCGCCGTGCTCTTCATCGACCTCGACGGCTTCAAGGCCGTCAACGACACCATCGGCCACCAGGCCGGCGACGAACTCCTCGTCGAGGCCGCCCGCCGCCTCCAGGACGCCGTCCGGGCCGGTGACACCGCCGCCCGCCTCGGCGGCGACGAGTTCGCCGCGCTGATCCTCGGCGACGGCAGCCGCGACCGCAGCGCCCGCGAGTGCCAGGTCCACGACATCGCCGACCGGCTGCGCGCCACCCTCTCCCAGCCGTACCGCATCGCGGGGAGCGAGGTCCGGGTGGCCGCCAGCATCGGCGTCGCCTTCGCGGACCCCGGCATCACCCCTTCGGACCTGATGCGCAACGCGGATCTCGCGATGTACCGGGCCAAGGCGGGCGGCAAGGACCGGGTCGAGCTGTACGCGCCCCAGATGCAGGCCGAGGTCGTCCGCAAGGCCGAGCTGGCCGGACGGCTGCGTACCGCTTTGCACGAGGGCGAGTTCGCCCTGCTGCACCAGCCCGTGGTCTGCCTGGCCACCGGCGAGGTCACCGCCGTCGCCGCGCAGGCCCGCTGGCGCTCCGCCCAGGGGATCCTCTTCACCCCGGCCGAGTTCCTCCGGGTGGCCGAGCACAGCGAGGGCGGTCCGGCGGCCGGGCCGGACGGCTCGCGCACCGCCGAACTGGGCCGTTGGCTCCTGGAGGAGGCGGTCGAGCAGGCCGCCGAGCGGCACCGCGCCGGGCACGACGTACCAGTGGCCGTCCGGATGACCGCCCAGCGGCTGCTGGACCGCTCCTCGCCCGGCAGCAGCGTGGAGGCCCTGCTGACCCGCCACGGGCTGCCCTCCGGGTCCCTCGTGCTCGAACTGGCCGCCTCCGACCCCAGGGTGCCCTTCGACGAGCTGGAGCGCCGTCTGACGGCCCTGCACCGGCTCGGGGTACGGATCGCCCTGGACGGCTTCGGCAGCGGCTACGCGGCCATCAGCGCCCTCCGCAGGCTCCCGGTGGACCTGCTCAAGCTGGACCGGGGCCTGGTCGAAGGGGTGGTCGAATCAGCCAGACTGCACAAGATCACGGCCGGATTGTTGCGGATCGCAAACGACCTGGGCATGCAGTCCGTGGCCGACGGGGTGGACCTCCCCGAGCAGCTGCTGGCGCTGCGGGCGATGGGGTGCACCCACGGCCAGGGAGCGGCGTTCTCCGGACCGCTTGACGAATACAGGCTGCGGCGTGCGCTCGTGCGAGGTACGTTCCCAGTACCGGGCGGTACGGCCCAGCCCGCCTTGGCCGGCGGCTCGTCCGGTGGCTCGATGGTCATCCGTAGAGGCTCAAATAATGAGACGCCCGTCCCACCCGCTTGACATCAACCTCCCGCCGGAGGGAGGGTCAATGCCATGCGCACCCGAATTCTCGTACTTGGAAAGCGCGTCGGCTGAAGCTGGGGCCTGCATGTCCCCGCTCGACACCACCGACGCGCTCCCCTCGCTTGCCACCCGGCACGAGGGGTTTTTTGTTGCACTGGCACACGCGTCCGGACCAGATCCGGACCACCCCCCGCTCCTCGTAAAACCCTCAGCTTCGAGAAGAGAATGCCGATGACCGAGCAGGCCTCCGGGGCCCACCATCCGCAGCCGCGGCCCCGTACGGGTGGGCAGAACCAGCCCACCGCAGTTGAGCACGTCACGGGCGCGCAGTCCCTCATCCGCTCTCTCGAAGAGGTGGGGTGCGACACCGTCTTCGGTATCCCGGGCGGCTGCATCCTCCCGGCGTACGACCCGATGATGGACAGCAAGAAGGTCCGTCACATCCTGGTCCGCCACGAGCAGGGGGCCGGCCACGCCGCCACCGGCTACGCCCAGGCCACCGGCAAGGTCGGCGTGTGCATGGCCACTTCCGGCCCGGGCGCCACCAACCTGGTCACCCCGATCGCCGACGCGCACATGGACTCCGTCCCGCTCGTCGCGATCACCGGCCAGGTCTCCTCCAAGGCGATCGGCACCGACGCCTTCCAGGAGGCGGACATCGTCGGCATCACCATGCCGATCACCAAGCACAACTTCCTGGTCACCAAGGCCGAGGACATCGCGAAGACCATCGCCGAGGCCTTCCACATCGCCTCCACCGGCCGCCCCGGCCCGGTCCTCGTCGACATCGCCAAGGACGCCCTCCAGGCGAAGACCACCTTCTCCTGGCCGCCCAGCCAGGACCTGCCCGGCTACCGGCCGGTCACCAAGCCGCACGCCAAGCAGATCCGCGAGGCCGCCAAGATGATCGCCGCCGCCAAGCGGCCGGTCCTCTACGTCGGCGGCGGCGTCATGAAGGCCGGCGCCACCGCCGAGCTGAAGGTCCTCACCGAGCTGACCGGCGTCCCGGTCGTCACCACCCTGATGGCCCTGGGTTCCATCCCGGACACCCACCCGCAGAACCTCGGCATGCCGGGCATGCACGGAGCCGTCACCGCCGTGACCGCGCTCCAGAAGTCCGACCTGCTGATCGCGCTCGGCACCCGCTTCGACGACCGCGTCACCGGCAAGCTGGACAGCTTCGCCCCCTTCGCCAAGGTCATCCACGCGGACATCGACCCCGCCGAGATCGGCAAGAACCGCGCCGTCGACGTCCCGATCGTCGGTGACGCCCGCGAGGTCATCGCCGACCTGATCCAGGCCGTCCAGGCGGAGGCGAACGAGGGCAACACCGGCGACTACACCGCCTGGTGGAAGGACCTCAACCGCTGGCGCGAGACCTACCCCCTGGGCTACGACCTCCCCGAGGACGGCAGCCTCTCGCCGCAGCAGGTCATCGAGCGGATCGGCCAGCTGGCGCCGCAGGGCACCATCTACGCGGCCGGCGTCGGCCAGCACCAGATGTGGGCCTCGCACTTCGTCAACTACGAGGAGCCCCGCACCTGGCTGAACTCCGGCGGCGCCGGAACCATGGGCTACGCGGTCCCCGCCGCGATGGGCGCCAAGGTCGGCATGCCGGACCGCACGGTCTGGGCGATCGACGGCGACGGCTGTTTCCAGATGACCAACCAGGAACTGGCCACCTGCGCGCTGAACGGCATCCCGATCAAGGTCGCGATCATCAACAACGGCGCGCTGGGCATGGTCCGCCAGTGGCAGACCCTGTTCTACAACCAGCGCTACTCGAACACGGTCCTGCACGCGGGCGAGACCGGCCACGACACCGTGGGCTCCCAGCTCGGCGAGTCCGCCGCCCCCCGCATGGGCACCCGCGTCCCGGACTTCGTCAAGCTGTCCGAGGCCATGGGCTGCGTCGCGCTGCGCTGCGAGGACCCGGCGGACCTGGACAAGGTCATCGCCGAGGCCAACGCGATCAACGACCGCCCGGTCGTGGTCGACTTCATCGTCCACGAGGACGCCATGGTGTGGCCGATGGTCGCCGCCGGCACCTCCAACGACGAGGTCATGGCAGCCCGGGGCGTCCGCCCCGACTTCGGCGACAACGAAGACGACTGAGCCGAGAGAGCCTGAGAGAGAGAACGACTCACATGTCCAAGCACACGCTCTCCGTCCTGGTCGAGAACACGCCCGGCATCCTCGCCCGGATCGCCGCGCTGTTCTCCCGCCGCGGGTTCAACATCGACTCCCTCGCGGTCGGCGTCACCGAGCACCCCGACATCTCCCGCATCACCATCGTGGTGAACGTCGAGGACCTCCCGCTGGAGCAGGTGACCAAGCAGCTCAACAAGCTGGTCAACGTGCTCAAGATCGTCGAGCTGGAGCCGTCCAACGCCATCGAGCGCGAACTCGTCCTGGTGAAGGTCCGCGCCGACAACGAGACCCGCTCGCAGATCGTCGAGATCGTCCAGCTGTTCCGCGCCAAGACCGTCGACGTCTCCCCGGAGGCCGTCACCATCGAGGCCACCGGCGGCGCCGACAAGCTCGGCGCGATGCTCAAGATGCTGGAGCCCTTCGGCATCAAGGAGCTCGTGCAGTCCGGCACCATCGCCATAGGGCGTGGCGGCCGGTCCATCACGGACCGCAGCCTGCGCTCGCTCGAACGCAGCGCCTGAGCCCCGCTGCGTCCGGGCCGGTCGCGCCGTGTCCAGGACACGGCGGCTGACACGCCGGCCCGCATAGCGAGACCGAGAAACTCTTATTCCGTTCCCCGCCGTACGGTGGGAGCAACACCAGCGCACCAAGGAGATATCCCAGTGGCCGAGCTGTTCTACGAGAACGACGCCGACCTGTCCATCATCCAGGGCCGCAAGGTCGCGGTCATCGGTTACGGCAGCCAGGGCCACGCCCACGCGCTGTCGCTCCGTGACTCCGGCGTCGACGTCGTCGTCGGCCTCAAGGAGGGCTCCAGCTCCAAGGCCAAGGCCGAGGAGCAGGGCCTGAAGGTCCTCCCGGTCGCCGAGGCCGCCGAGTGGGCGAACGTCATCATGATCCTGACCCCGGACCCGCTCCAGGCCGAGATCTACGAGGCGTCCATCAAGGACCACCTGAAGGAGGGCGACGCGCTCTTCTTCGGCCACGGTTTCAACGTCCGCTACGGCTTCATCAAGCCCCCGGCCAACGTGGACGTCGCCCTCGTCGCCCCGAAGGGCCCGGGCCACCTGGTCCGCCGTCAGTACGAGGAGGGCCGCGGCGTTCCGTGCATCGCCGCCGTCGAGCAGGACTACTCGGGCAGCGCCTTCGCCCTGGCCCTGTCGTACGCGGCCGGCATCGGCGGCACCCGCGCCGGCGTCATCAAGACCACCTTCACCGAGGAGACCGAGACCGACCTGTTCGGTGAGCAGGCCGTCCTCTGCGGTGGCGCCTCCGCCCTGGTCAAGGCCGGTTTCGAGACCCTGACCGAGGCCGGCTACCAGCCGGAGATCGCCTACTTCGAGTGCCTGCACGAGCTGAAGCTCATCGTCGACCTCATGTACGAGGGCGGCCTGGAGAAGATGCGCTGGTCGGTCTCCGAGACCGCCGAGTGGGGCGACTACATCACCGGCCCGCGCGTCATCACCGACGCCACCAAGGCCGAGATGAAGAAGGTCCTGGAGGAGATCCAGAGCGGCAAGTTCGCCGAGGAGTGGATGGCCGAGTACAAGGCCGGTCTGCCGAAGTACAACGAGTACAAGAAGGCCGACTCGGAGCACCTGCTGGAGACCACCGGCAAGAAGCTGCGCAAGCTGATGAGCTGGGTCGACAGCGAAGAGAGCTGATCTCGTGAACGGCGGGGCCGGGACGGTGAGTCCCGGCCCCGCCGCACACCCGCTCCCCTCCGGCGCCGGCCGGAGATCACCGGAATGTAGCCCTCGGATAGGACGGATTGTCCACCCCGGCCAATCCCGGACGGGTGATCCTTCCGTACAGGCGGAAATCCGCACCCGATCCGCCACTACACTGCTCAACACAACGCGTCAGGCCCACAGTGTCGTGCGTCTTCCACGCGGCTACCCCCTCCACCGCCTGCGGCCGTCGGGACGGCCGTCCGCACTGGACTTGTGAGGACCCACGTGAGCTCGAAACCTGTCGTACTCATCGCCGAAGAGCTGTCGCCCGCCACGGTGGACGCGCTCGGTCCGGACTTCGAGATCCGGCACGTCAACGGCGCCGACCGCGCCGAGCTGCTCCCCGCGATCGTCGACGTGGACGCGATCCTCGTCCGCTCCGCCACCAAGGTGGACGCCGAGGCCATCGCCGCCGCCAAGAAGCTGAAGGTCGTCGCCCGCGCCGGTGTCGGCCTCGACAACGTCGACGTCTCCGCCGCCACCAAGGCCGGCGTCATGGTCGTGAACGCCCCGACCTCCAACATCGTCACCGCCGCCGAGCTCGCCTGCGGCCTGCTCGTCGCCACCGCCCGCAACATCCCGCAGGCCAACACCGCCCTGAAGAACGGCGAGTGGAAGCGGAACAAGTACACGGGCGTCGAGCTCAGCGAGAAGACCCTCGGCGTCGTCGGCCTCGGCCGCATCGGCGTCCTGGTCGCCCAGCGCATGTCGGCCTTCGGCATGAAGATCGTCGCCTACGACCCCTACGTGCAGCCCGCGCGCGCCGCCCAGATGGGCGTCAAGATGCTGACGCTGGACGAGCTGCTGGAGGTCGCCGACTTCATCACCGTGCACCTCCCCAAGACCCCCGAGACCCTCGGTCTCATCGGCGACGAGGCCCTGCACAAGGTCAAGCCGTCCGTCCGCATCGTCAACGCCGCGCGCGGCGGGATCGTGGACGAGGCCGCGCTGTACTCGGCCATCAAGGAGGGCCGCGTCGCCGGCGCCGGCCTCGACGTGTACGCGAAGGAGCCCTGCACGGACTCCCCGCTCTTCGAGCTCGACCAGGTCGTCTGCACCCCGCACCTCGGCGCGTCCACGGACGAGGCCCAGGAGAAGGCCGGTATCGCGGTCGCCAAGTCGGTGCGCCTCGCCCTCGCCGGCGAGCTCGTGCCGGACGCGGTCAACGTCCAGGGCGGCGTCATCGCCGAGGACGTGCGCCCCGGTCTGCCGCTCGCCGAGAAGCTCGGCCGCAT
This sequence comes from Streptomyces sp. NPDC044002, assembly GCF_056434525.1. Taxonomy (NCBI): domain Bacteria; kingdom Bacillati; phylum Actinomycetota; class Actinomycetes; order Kitasatosporales; family Streptomycetaceae; genus Streptomyces; species Streptomyces sp. NPDC044002. The sequence continues at coordinate 9,707 of NZ_JBWKEZ010000067.1, read as the reverse complement.
CTTCACCGCCCTCGCGGGCGAGGTCGCGGTCCGCCTCGACGTCGAGGTCTGCGGCGAGATCACCCAGCACGACGTCAAGGTGCTGGAGCTCTCCGCCCTCAAGGGTGTTTTCGAGGACGTCGTCGACGAGACCGTCTCCTACGTCAACGCCCCGCTGTTCGCGCAGGAGCGCGGCGTCGAGGTCCGTCTGACCACCAGCTCGGAGTCCCCGGACCACCGCAACGTGGTGACCGTCCGCGGCACCCTGTCGGACGGTCAGGAGGTGTCGGTCTCCGGCACCCTCGCGGGCCCGAAGCACCTCCAGAAGATCGTCGGCGTGGGCGAGTACGACGTGGACCTGGCCCTGGCCGACCACATGATCGTGCTGCGCTACACCGACCGCCCGGGCGTGGTCGGCAAGGTCGGCCAGCTGCTCGGCGAAGCCGGCCTGAACATCGCGGGCATGCAGGTCGCCCGTGCCGAGGAGGGCGGCGAGGCGCTCGTCGTCCTCACGGTCGACGCGGAGGTCCCGGTGGACGTCCTGGCGGCCATCTCCGAGGAGATCGGCGCCGCTTCGGCCCGTACGGTCAACCTCGGCTGACCGTCGCACACAGCCGAGAGGGCCCGGGGTCGCGACCCCGGGCCCTCTCGCGTGCCCGCTGCGCCCCGCTCGGCTTTCGTACGCGGCTCAGTGCGCCGGTACCGGTTCGGCCGGGGCCGCCTCCGCCCCGGCGGGAGCCGGGCTCGTCCCGCCCCGGGCCAGGGCCAGCGAGAGCCCCGCCGCCGCGAGGAGCAGCACCGCACCGCCCCAGGCGGCGTACTGCATCCCGTGCACGAAGGCCTCCCGGGCCAGGGCCAGCAGCTGCCCGCCGGCCTCGCCCCCGGCCTGCCCGGCGGCGGCGACGGCGCCGCCCAGGGTCTCCCGTACGGCGGAGGGCTCACCCGCCAGGTCGGCGCGGTAGACGGCGGTGCCGAGGCTGCCCAGCAGCGCCATCCCGAGGGCCCCGCCGAACTCCTGGCCCGTCTCCAGCAACGAGGCGGCCGAACCGGCCTTCTCGGCCGGAGCCGTGGCGAGGGCCATGTCGGAGACCAGGGACATCACGCCGACGATGCCGGAGGCGAGCACCCCGGCGTCGGCCAGCAGCAGCCACAGGGAGTCGGTGCCCACGAGGGAGACCAGCCCGAAGCCGGCGGCGGCGACGGCGAAGGAGCCGGCGATCACCCGGGAGCGGTCGGTGCGCTGCGCCAGGGCGGCCGCGACCGGCGCGGCAGCGCCGATGAGGAGCGAGGGCGCCAGGCTCCACAGGGCGGCCTCCAGGGTGCCCATGCCGAGCACGGACTGCAGGTACTGCGTGGTGAAGTAGGCGGAGCCCATCATCGCGAAGGCGGCGACCGAGTTGAGGCCGATGCCCGCCCCGAAGCGGCGGTCCCGGAACAGCGCCCGGCCCGCCATCGCGTCCTCGCGGCCGCGCTGGCGGCGGACGAAGGCGTACCCGAAGGCCAGGCCGGCCAGCAGGCAGGCGGCGTACAGCGGTTCGAAGCCGGCGGCTGCGATCTCCTTCAGCCCGTAGACCACCGGCAGCACCGCGGCCATGGACAGCGGCACGCTCACCAGGTCGAAGCGGCCGGGGGCCGGGTCCTTGAACTCCGGGACCAGGACCGGGACCAGGACCAGCAGGAGCAGCATCGCGGGCACGTTGACGAGGAAGACGGAGCCCCAGTGGAAGTGCTTCAGCATCACCCCGCTGAGCACGGACCCGAGGGCGACCCCGCCGGTCATGGCGCCGGACCAGATCCCGATGGCCTTGCCGCGCTGACCGGCGTCCTGGAAGAGGTTGCGGACCAGGGCCAGCGTGGAGGGCATCAGGGTGGCGCCCCCGACGCCGAGCAGGGCCCGGGCCGCGATGAGCATCTCGGCGCTGGTGGCGAAGGCGGCGCCGACCGAGGCGAGGCCGAAGGCGGCGGCGCCGATCAGCAGCAGCCTGCGGCGGCCGATCCGGTCGCCGAGCGAGCCCATCGTGAGCAGCAGGCCGGAGAGGGCGAAGGCGTAGCTGTCGAAGATCCAGAGCTGCTGGGTGGCGCTCGGTTCGAGCTCCCGGGTGATGGCCGGGACGGCGAAGTAGAGGACGGAGACGTCCATCGAGACCAGGAGCAGGGGCAGCAGCAGGACCGTGAAGGCGGTCCATTCGCGGCGGCCGGCGAGGGGTGCCGTGGCGGCGGGCTTCGTCATGAGCAGGAATGTACAAGCGTATGGAACGCTTGTCTATGACGTGTGTATGGAAAATTCGTGTGGGACCTTCGTCTAGGACGGTTGTCTTGCTACGGTGGCGGCCATGGGACACAAAGAGGATCTGCTCGAAGGTGCCAAGAAGTGCCTGGTCGAGAAGGGGTTCGTACGCACCACCGCGCGCGACGTCGTCGGCGCCTCCGGCACGAACCTGGCGTCGATCGGCTACCACTACGGCTCCAAGGACGCCCTGCTCACCCAGGCGTTCATCGCCCTGATGCAGGAGTGGGGGGAGACGGCCTTCCAGGCCGGCCTGCCCGGTGAGGACGGCTCCCTGGAGCGCCTGCGGGCCATGTGGGACGGCGTCCTCGCTCAGCACGACACCGCGGCCCCCGTCTGGGCGGCCAGCATGGAGGTCGCGCTGAGCGGCGAACGGCTGCCGCAGCTGCGCGGGATGCTCGCCGCCTCCCAGGCCGAGGGCCGCCGGGGCCTGATCGCGCTCCTCACCGGCACCCCGGAGGAGGAGCTCACCGAACGCGACGAACGCACCCTCGGCTCCGTGGTCCAGGCGCTGCTCAACGGGCTGATGATCCAGTGGCTGCTCGACCCCGCGACCGCCTCCTCCGCGGAGGAGTTCACCGAGGGGCTGCGCCGCATCGCGGAAGGCCTGACGGCGTCCCTGCGGGGCGGCTCCGCCGCGCGGGCGGGGGAGTAGGCGTCCGATGGGCCCCGGATACCTGTCCGCCGGGGGCGACCTCGCCCCCCCTGCCGCCCGTGGGCCGCGCCCCGGACGCCCGGCCGCTGCCCGGCTCCCCGGCCGGGGGCGTGCGGCGCTGCGCCGCCACGGCGGTGGACCTGGCGATCGGCATCGTGGTGATCCTCGTGCCGCTCGTCGGGTTCGACCGCCTGCTCGGCCCGCTCGGCGTCCCCGACGGCGACGCCCCGACGGTCTGGCGCACGGCCGCCGGGATCTGGACGGCCGCCTTCCTGCTGCTGTACTCGCCGCTGTGCGTCTCGCGCCGGGGGGCGACCCCGGGCAAGCGGCTGCTGGGCCTGGAGGTGATCGTCCTCGGGGGCGGCGGGCGCCTCGGCTACGGCGCGGCGGTGGTCCGCCACCTGGCCAACCTGGTGGTCAACGCGGTCCCCGTGCTGTGCGTGGCGAACGCGTCCTCCATCACGCTCAGCCCCGATGCCCTCGGCCTCCACGACAAGGCCGTCGGCAGCGCGGTGGTCCACCGCCGCAGGACCCCCGCCTGAGCGGTGCTCAGGCCCGCAGGCGGGCGGCCTTGAGGGCCATGTGCAGCAGCAGGCGGTCCTCGCCGAGGTCCAGGTCGAGCCCCGTCAGCTGCTCCACCCGGCCCAGCCGGTAGTACAGGGTCTGGCGGTGGATGCCCAGTTCGGCCGCCGCGCGCCCCGCCTGCCCCGCGCAGTCCAGGAACACCTCCGCCGTGCGGGCCAGTTCCCGGTGGGCCGGGCCCAGCAGGGCCCGCGTCGCCGGGTCGTCCGCCGGCCCGGCGCCCAGGGCGGCCAGCATCCGGTACGGCCCGATCCCCGACCACTGCGCAACCGGACCCAGCCCCGGCTGACCCGCCGCCGCCCGGGCGGCGGCGGTGGCCTGCGCCCACGCCGCGGGCAGCTCCGCGAGCGCCCGGACCGGGTCGGAGAGCCCGGCGGTGACGGAGCCGCCCCCGCCGGCGGAGCCCCGGCCGCCGGGGGAGCCCGCCTCCGCCCGGGGCAGCAGCCGCCCGACCGCCGCCAGGGCCGGACCGAGCGCGTCCCCCGACCGCAGCCGCACCAGCACCGCCAGCACCCCCGTCCCCGGGCCCGGACCGTCCCGGTACTCGGAGCCCGCCGGGACCACGCACACCGCCGCCGCCCCCGGCACCGACCCCGGAGCCTCCCCGGACCACGGGGCCACGCACACGGCGGCGTGCGGCCCCTCGGCCCCCGGCCCCAGAGCCACCCGCAGCGCGGCCACCGCCATGTCCTGCTGCCAGCCCCGGCCGGCGGTGAGCACCGCCAGGAACTCCCGCGAGAGGTCGGCGCCCGCCTTGGCCTCCTCGGCGAGCAGCACCCCGATCCGCTGGGCCACCTCCATGGCGGCCTCCAGGGCGGCCGGCTCCGGGCCGGGGTCCTGGTCGAGGAGCCACACGTAGCCCTGGACGATGCCCCGGTACCGCACCGGCAGGCAGATCCGCCCGCGGAAGACCCCCGCGTCCGGGGCCGCCGGGATCCGCACCGGGCCGGTGGCGCGGGCGATGCCGAAGCCCTCGAACCAGGAGCGGACGGCCGCCGTCGACTGCCGGGTCAGGATCGAGCGGGTGCGCACCGGGTCCATCACGAGGTCGTCCTCGCTGTCGTGCGCGCCGAAGGCGATGAGGCGGAAGTCCCGGTTCTCCAGCGTCGCCGGGGCGCCGAGCAGCGCCGAGATCTCGTCCACCAGGTCCTGGTAATCGCCCTTCACGCGGACATTCTCCCACCCCGCGGCGGGCCCTTCAGACAGATGTATGAGATCCGGGCCACGGATGCGTGACAGCTGTCGATGGCAGAGGATCGTGGAGATCCTTAGGTTTCACGGTGGTTTTACTTGCGTTTTCCTTACGGTCGCGGCCCACCCCTGCGGCGTCCGTTCGTCCGCTTCTGCCACCCGTTGGAGGTGCCCCGTGCTGGGTCCCGCGATCCTCGCCGCTTCGCGCAGCGACAAGATGCGCCGAATCGTCTCTGCCGCCCCGGTGACCAAGCCGGTGGTCAACCGGTTCATCCCCGGCGAGACGGTCGACCAGGTCATCCCGATCGTCGAGGAGCTCACCCGCAAGGGCCTTGAGGTCACCCTCGACGTCGTCGGCGAGGACATCACCGCCGTGGAGCAGTCCTACGCGGCCCGGGACGCCTACCTGGAGCTCATCGAGCGCCTCAAGGAGCTGGAGCTGGGCGAGACCGTCGAGATGTCGGTCAAGCTCTCGATGTTCGGCCAGGCCCTGGAGGGCGGCCACGAGCTGGCCCTCGCCAACGTCCGCCCGGTCGTCGAGGCCGCCGCCGCCATCGGCACCACCGTGACGCTGGACGCCGAGGACCACACCACCCTCGACTCGATGTTCGCCATCCACGAGGAGCTGCGCCGGGACTTCCCGCAGACCGGCTGCGTGATCCAGGCCTACCTCTTCCGCACCGAGGCCGACGCCCGACGCCTGGCCGCCGCCGGCAGCCGCGTCCGGATCGTGAAGGGCGCCTACAAGGAGCCCGCCGAGGTCGCCTACCAGGACAAGGCGGAGATCGACAAGGCGTACGTCCGGATCATGAAGATCCTGATGGAGGGCGAGGGCTACCCGATGATCGGGTCCCACGACCCGCGCCTGATCGCCATCGCGCAGGAGCTCGGCCGCCAGGCCGGGCGCAAGCTGGACGAGTACGAGTTCCAGATGCTCTACGGCATCCGCAGCGAGGAGCACCTGCGGCTCGCCGCCGAGGGGCACCGCATGCGGGTCTACACGGCCTACGGCACCGACTGGTACGGCTACTTCATGCGCCGTCTCGCGGAGAAGCCGGCCAACCTGCTCTTCTTCCTCCGCTCGATGATCACCAAGAACTAGCCCGCCCGAACCAGGTCAAGGAGAGTTACCGCCCCATGGATGCTGTGACCCAGGTCCCCGCGCCGGTCAACGAGCCGGTCCACTCGTACGCCCCCGGCAGTGCCGAGCGTGCGCGCCTCGAGATCCAGCTGAAGCAGCTGTCCGAGAACCCGATCGACCTCCCGATGACGATCAACGGCGTCAAGCGGATGGGTGGCGGCGAGCGCTTCGACGTCGTCCAGCCCCACGACCACAAGTCGGTCATCGGCACGTACGCCAACGCCACCCAGGCCGACGCCCAGGAGGCCGTGGACGCCGCCCTGGCCGCCGCCCCGGCCTGGCGCGCGATGTCCTTCGACGACCGCGCCGCGATCATCCTGCGCGCCGCCGAGCTGCTGGCCGGCCCGTGGCGCGAGAAGCTGGCCGCCTCCACCATGCTGGGCCAGTCCAAGACCGCGCAGCAGGCCGAGATCGACACCCCCTGCGAGCTCGTCGACTTCTGGCGCTTCAACGTCCACTTCGCCCGCCAGATCCTGGCCGAGCAGCCCGCCGCGAACAGCGCCGGCGTGTGGAACCGCAGCGACCACCGCCCGCTGGAGGGCTTCGTCTACGCGATCACGCCGTTCAACTTCACGGCCATCGCCGGCAACCTGCCGACCGCCCCCGCGCTGATGGGCAACGTGGTCGTGTGGAAGCCGTCCCCGACGCAGACCCACTCCGCGGTCCTCCTCATGGAGCTCCTGGAGGCGGCCGGCCTGCCCAAGGGCGTCATCAACCTCGTCACCGGTGACGGCATCGCGGTCTCCGAGGTGGCCCTGAACCACCCCGAGCTGGCCGGCATCCACTTCACCGGCTCGACCAAGACCTTCCAGTACCTGTGGAAGACGGTCGGCAACAACATCGCGAACTACCGCTCGTACCCGCGCCTGGTCGGCGAGACGGGCGGCAAGGACTTCGTCGTCGCGCACCCGTCCGCGGACCGCGCGATCCTGAAGACCGCCCTGACCCGCGGCTCCTTCGAGTTCCAGGGCCAGAAGTGCTCCGCGTCCTCCCGGGCCTACGTCCCGGCCTCCATCTGGAACGACGGCTTCAAGGAGCAGTTCGCGGCCGAGGTCGACGGCATCACCATGGGTGACGTCCGCGACCTGTCGAACTTCATCGGCGCGGTCATCGACGAGCGCTCCTTCGCGAAGAACAAGGCCGCGATCGACCGTGCGAAGGCCGACCCGACCTGCACGATCGTCGCCGGCGGCACGTACGACGACTCGGAGGGCTACTTCGTCCGCCCGACCGTCATCGAGTGCACCGACCCGGAGAACGAGGTCTTCACGACCGAGTACTTCGGCCCGATCCTCGCGATCCACGTGTACGAGGACGACAAGTACGACGAGATGCTCGCGCAGATGGAGAACGTCTCGGCCTACGCCCTGACCGGCGCCGTCATCGCCCAGGACCGCTACGCGGCCGCCGACACGATGGAGAAGCTCCGCTTCGCGGCGGGCAACTTCTACATCAACGACAAGTCGACCGGCGCCGTCGTCGGCCAGCAGCCCTTCGGCGGCGGCCGCGCCTCGGGCACCAACGACAAGGCGGGCGCGGCGTCCAACCTGCTCCGCTGGACCTCGACCCGCTCCATCAAGGAGACCCTGGTCCCGCCGACCGAGTACGGCTACCCCCACATGGGCTGACCCGCCCTGCGCTGAACCCCGCCCCCGCTCCGGTACCCCCAAGTCCGGAGCGGGGGCGGTCCCCATTTCCGGGGGCGGGAGGGCTCCCGGCGTTCAGACCTCCACGAGGACCTGGTCCAGGGACTTGCGGACCAGGTCGGGGACCTCGCAGTCGTCGGCCGGGTAGCCCACCGGGATGACCGCGAAGGCCTTCTCGTTCTCAGGGCGGTTCAGGACGTGCGAAAGGAAGCGCATCGGGCTCGGGGTGTGGATGAGTGCGGCCAGGCCGGACAGGTGGAGGGCGGAGAGCAGCATGCCGACCGCCATGCCGACCGACTCGTCGACGTAGTAGTGCTTGCGCTTCGTGCCGTTCGGACCGAGCCAGTAGCGCTGCTGGAAGACCACGATCAGCGCCGGCGCATCGGTGAGGTGGGTCTTCACGGCGTCCGTGCCGATCGGGCGCAGCGCGGCGAGCCACTCGTCGCCGAGGCGGCCGTCGTAGGAGATCTGCTCCTCCTGCTCGGCGGCGGCGCGGATCTGCTGCCGGACGGCCGGGTCCTTGACCAGGACGAAGGTCCACGGCTGCTGGTGCGCACCGGAGGGGGCGGTGGCCGCGCAGGCGATGGCGTCGCGGACGGCCTGCTCCGGGACGGGGTCGGGGGAGAAGTGGCGCACGGTCCGCCGTTCGTCCATCCGGGCGCGCAGCTCCGCCGCCCGCGCGAGGGATTCGGGGCCGGGCATGCGCGCGGGACGGTAGGCGACGGGCCGGTAGGGCTGGCCATGGGTGGGGGTCCACTGCTGGGTCTCAGGCGACATGTCCAGATCTTCCAGCGAGGGAACTCCCGAGGCCAGCGGGACGTCATGAACCAATGTCCGTTGTGTACTGACAGGGGGGCTATGACCGTGTCGAACGTCGGTCGATTCGTGGACTGGGAAGGCTGCTTCAACGCCCGCGACCTCGGCGGTCTGGGAGAGGTGCGGCCCGGGGCGCTGATACGGGCGGACAGCCTCGACGGGCTCACCGCCCGGGGCTGGACCACACTGTCCGCTCACGGGGTGCGGACCGTCGTCGACCTGCGCAACGACGGAGAGGCCGAGGTGGACCACGCCCCGCGTCCGGCCGGGCTGACCACCCTGCGGATCCCGCTCGACGGCATCGAGCACCGGGACTTCTGGGACGTGTGGTGGGGCACTCCCGGCTTCGGCACCCCCGCGTATTTCCGGCCTTTCCTGGAGCGCTTCCCCGACCGCGTGGCCTCCGTGGCCCGCGCCGTCGCCGGAGCCCCGCCGGGCGGGGTCGTCTTCCACTGCGGTCTGGGCCGCGACCGTACGGGGATCATCGCGCTCGTCCTGCTGCGGCTGGCCGGGGCGAGCCCGGAGCAGATAGCCGACGACCACGCGCTGAGCGAGCCGCGGGTCCGGGCCCGGTACGCGGCCCGGGGCAGGTCCTACGACGACAGCGAGATCGAGGAGTACACGGCCGGCCTCGGCACCACCGTGCACGCCCTGGCCCGGTCCACCGCCGAGTGGCTGGATGCGGACGCCTACCTGCGCTCGGCCGGGCTGACGGCCGCCGAACTGGAGGGGCTGAGGGGCAGACTGGGGGCATGAGCGACGACATGCGGACCCGCCTCGCGCACACCTCCCAGCTCGACGGGGGCACCCTCGCCGCCGTCCGGGACCTGCTCGACGGGGCCTTCGACGGCGACTTCGGCGACGAGGACCTCGAACACGCCCTCGGCGGGATGCACGCGCTGGTGTACGAGGACGGCGCGCTCGTCGCGCACGGCAGCCTCGTCCAGCGGCGGGTGCTGCACCAGGGGCGGGCCCTGCGGACCGGGTACGTGGAGGCCGTGGCCGTCCGCGCCGACCGGCGCCGGCGCGGGCTCGGCGGAGCGGTGATGGCCGCGCTGGAGGACGTGATCGCCCGGGCTTACGTACTGGGCGCCCTGTCCGCGTCCGAGGAGGGGGCGGCCCTGTACGAGAGCCGGGGGTGGAAGCCGTACCCCGGGCAGATCGGCGTGCTCGGCCCGGCCGGCCCCGAGCGGCTGCCCGAGGAGGAGGGCTCGACCTACGTGTGGACGCCGCCCGGCGGGGTCGTACCGGCTTCCGCCGGGCGGCTCGACTTCGACTGGCGGGACGGGGACGTCGTGTAGCCGGGCGACGCGGCCTAGGGGGTGTCCGCAAAGTGGCGCCGTCCGCCCGGAGGGCGGGCCCCGCGGCGTCCGGTGCGTGCTCTCGGCGTGCCGGGCGGAAGACCTCGTA
>NZ_JBWKEZ010000066.1:35441-40956 GCF_056434525.1 Streptomyces sp. NPDC044002 | reverse complement strand
GCCGGCGTTTGAGGCGCGGGGGTCTGGGGGCGGAGCCCCCAGGGGGTCCGGGGCGCAGCCCCGGGGAACGGGCGAAGGGCGGGTAGGGGACCCCGGCCCCGCGCAGCGGCACCCCGGCCCCCGCACCCGGCACCCCGTAACCGGCGCGCGGCACCCCGCACGGCCGAAGCCCCGCCCCCGCCGGCCCGGCCGCAGGGCGGGGAGGAGGCGGGGGGCGGGGCCCGGCGGGCCGGGGGTTATGCCTTGGAGGTGGCGACCTCCACCGGGCGGAGGCGGAGCGCGGCCCGGCCCGGGAGGGCGGTGGCGGCCAGTGCCAGCAGTGCGGCCGCGCCGACCACCACCCCGTACACCAGCGGCAGCACCGCCGGCGCGGCCACCCCCGTCATGCCCACGCTGAACGCGGTCAGCACGGCCAGCGAGATCCCCGACCCGAGCACCGCCCCGATCAGCAGCACGGCCAGGGTCTCCGTGCGCAGCATCCGCAGCACCTGGCGCCGCTTCGCGCCGGCCAGCCGCAGCATCGCGAACTCCCGGAACCGCTCGGCGGTGGACATCGCCAGGGTGTTGACCACCGCGATGGCGGTGAAGGCCAGCACCAGGCCCATGGCCAGCAGGTTGATCTCGGCCCCGGCGGCCTGCCGTTCGGCCCGGGCCGCGTCGGCCTGCGCCGCGGACAGTACCGCGAGCCCGGGGGCGGCGAGCCGCTCCCGGCCGACCGAGGGCTCCGCCGCGACGAGGACGCTCGCCGCGAGGGGGTTGTCCACGTGGGCGGCGACCAGGCCGTGCGGGAGGGTCAGGTCGCCGAAGCCCAGGCCCCGCCCGTACACGGCGGACACCGTCAGGGTCACCGGAGTCCCGTCGCCCAGCGTCAGCTTGAGCGGGCTGCCGGGCTTCAGCCCCAGCTGGTCGGCGGCGAGTTCGCTGACGGCGGCGCTGTTCTCGCCGAAGCCGTCCAGGCTGCCGCGCATCACCTGCGGGTCCCAGGTGCGGGTGAGGCCGGCCGGGGTGACGCCCTGGGCCGCGTACTTGGTCAGGCCGACCCGTACCGAGGTGTGCACGATCTCGGTGGCGGCGGTGACGCCCGGGGTGCGGCGTATCCGCTCGGCGGTGCCGGCGCTCACGCCGGGGCCCTGCGCGGTGACGACCCACTGGGCGCGGACCCCTTCGCGGGCCTGTGCCCGGGCCGCGTCGCCGAGGGTCGGGGTGACGAAGAGCACGGTGCAGGTCATGCCGATGAGGAGGGTGAGCGGGGTGACGGCGGAGGCCATGCGGGTGGCGTTGCCGCGCAGGTTCGCGGTGGCCAGGCGGCCGCCGGGGCCGGCCAGCCGCAGCGGTCCCGCGAGCAGCGCGGTCGCGAGCCGGACCAGGAGCGGGCCGAGCAGCGACACCGCGCCGGCCAGTACCACGACGGCCAGGAAGGTCACCGGGGTGGAGGCGGGTTCGGTGCGCAGCGAGCCGAGGACGACGACCAGCACCGCTCCGCCGGCCAGCAGGAGCAGGCCTGCCAGGGTCCGGATCCAGGAGGGGCGGGCCCGTTCGACGGCGGCTTCGGCCAGTGCCTCGGCGGGGCGGATCCGGGCGATCCGGCGGCCGGTGATGCGGGCGGCGGCCCAGGCTCCGAGCAGGCTGGCTCCGACGGCGGCGAACATCGGGAAGATCCCGGCGGTGCGTTCCAGGGTGGCGGGGACGACTCCACTGGTGACGAAGCGGCCGTGCAGCCAGGCGGCGAGGGGCAGTCCGGCGAGGGAGCCGGCGATGCCGGCGGCGAGGCCGACGAGCAGCGCCTCGCGGCCGATCATGCGGCGCAGCTGCTTGGGGGTGGCGGCGATGGCGCGCAGCAGGGCGAGTTCGCGGTGGCGCTGCTGGACGGAGAGGGCGAAGGTGCCGACGACCACGAGGATCGCGACGAGCAGGGAGGTGCCTCCCATGGCGCCGCCCATGGAGACGAGCTTGATGCGTGCTCCGGCGGCGTCGAGGAACTCGACGGGGCCTCGGTCGTCCCCGGCGGCGACCCGTGCGGTGGTGCCCTGCGGGGTGGCGGCCAGCGCCTGCTTGATCTGTCCGGCGAGGCGGCCGGCGTCGGTTCCGGGCCGGGGCAGTACTCCGATGGCGGTGACCTGGCCGGCGCGGGCGGCGAGCCGCTCGGCTTCGGTGTCGCTGAAGAACAGGGAGGTCTGCCGGCCGAGGTCGCCGTGGGCGGTCCGGGCGATGCCGCTGACGGTGTAGGTCTTCGGCTCGCCGGTGGCCTGTACGGTCAGCCGTGCTCCGGCGGCCAGTCCCGCCCGGGCGGCGAGGGCGCGGTCGATGACGACCTCGTCGCCGCCCTGGGGGGCGCGGCCCTCGGCGAGGGTGAAGGGGGTGAGGACGGCGGAGGTCCAGGCGTGCCCGTACGAGGGCCTGGCCGGGTCGGCCGGGGCCCCCAGTACCGGGGCGGCCTGGAAGGTCAGCTCGGGCACGGCCCGCTCGACGCCGGGGACGGAGCGTACGGTCTCCACGGTGGAGGCCGGGAGCCAGGCCCGCTCGGCGACGGGCTTGGCCTTGTGCTTCGTCTTGGTCTTGCCCTTCTTCTCCTTGACCGTCGTCTGGTGGACGTTCTGGTCGGCGGAGACGACCACCGGGGTGCCGGCGTAGCGCTCGGTGGCGATCCGGCCGCGGAGTCCGGTTTCCAGGAGGGTGCCGCAGGCGGTGATCAGGGCCGCCGCGCACAGGAGCGCGACGAAGGCTCCGAGGAAGCCGGCTTTGCGGTCCCGGACGGTCTGAAGGGCGTAACGCAGCATCATGCGGTCAACTCTGGCCGGGCGCCGGTTTCCGGGCACTGGAGCGCTCCGGCGTCCTCGACCGGGGGCTACCCCCACCCCCCGGGCCCGGCCGTCCCCCGCGGTCGGGCCCCACGGCGCGAAGCCCGGCTCAGTACCCGGGGTACCCCAGGTCGTCGGCGTCCTCGCCCTCGGCCTCCAGCGCGCGCCGGACCACCCGCAGGGCCATGCCCTCCGGGTATCCCTTGCGGGCGAGCATGCCCGCGAGGCGCCGGATCCGCTTGTCCCGCTCCAGGCCGCGGGTGTTGCGGAGCTTGCGCTCCACCAGTTCCCGGGCGGTCTGCTCCTCCTGCTCGGAGTCGAGCTGTTCCAGCGCCTCCTGGACGAGGGTGGTGTGCACCCCCTTGGTCCGCAGCTCCTGCGCGAGCGCGCGGCGGGCCAGGCCCCGGCCGCGGTGCCGGGACTCCACCCAGGCCCCGGCGAAGGCGGCGTCGTCGATCAGGCCCACTTCCTCGTACCGGGAGAGGACCTCTTGCGACACCTCCTCGGGGATGCCCCGTTTCGCCAGGGCCTCCTCCAGCTGCCGCCGGGTGCGCGGCATCCCGGTGAGCAGGCGCAGGCAGATCGCCCGCGCCTGCTCCTCGGGACTCTGGGGCGGCAGCTGTTGGCGGCCCTCACGGCCGCCCCTCGCTCTGCCGCCCCTCTCCTGCTCTTCCCGCACGGTCAGCTCTTGGCCACGGCGGCCTTGGCCGCGGGCTTGGCCTTCGACGCCGGGGCGGGCACCGAGGCGTCGGCCGGCGCGGCAGCGGCGGGCTCGTCACCCTCGGCGTCCTTGCGGACGCCCACGCCGAGCTTCTCCTTGATCTTCCGCTCGATCTCGTTGGCGAGGTCGGGGTTGTCCTTGAGGAAGTTGCGGGCGTTCTCCTTGCCCTGGCCCAGCTGGTCGCCCTCGTACGTGTACCAGGCACCGGCCTTGCGGATGAAGCCGTGCTCCACGCCCATGTCGATCAGGCCGCCCTCGCGGCTGATGCCCTGGCCGTAGAGGATGTCGAACTCGGCCTGCTTGAAGGGGGGCGCGACCTTGTTCTTGACGACCTTGCAGCGGGTGCGGTTGCCGACCGCCTCGGTGCCGTCCTTCAGGGTCTCGATGCGGCGGATGTCGATGCGCACGGAGGCGTAGAACTTCAGCGCGCGGCCACCGGTCGTGGTCTCCGGCGAGCCGAACATCACACCGATCTTCTCGCGGAGCTGGTTGATGAAGATCGCGGTGGTCTTGGACTGGTTCAGCGCACCGGTGATCTTGCGGAGCGCCTGGCTCATCAGGCGGGCCTGGAGGCCGACGTGCGAGTCGCCCATCTCGCCCTCGATCTCCGCCTTCGGCACGAGGGCCGCGACGGAGTCGATGACGATCAGGTCGAGCGCGCCGGAGCGGACCAGCATGTCGACGATCTCAAGGGCCTGCTCGCCGGTGTCCGGCTGGGACAGGATGAGGTTGTCGGTGTCCACGCCGAGGGCGCGGGCGTACTCGGGGTCGAGCGCGTGCTCGGCGTCCACGAAGGCGACGGTGCCGCCGGCCTTCTGGGCGTTGGCCACGGCGTGCAGGGTCAGGGTCGTCTTACCGGAGGACTCCGGGCCGTAGATCTCGACCACGCGGCCGCGCGGCAGACCGCCGACGCCGAGGGCGATGTCCAGTGCGGTCGACCCGGTGGGGATGACCTCGATGGGGTCGTTCGGCTTGTCGCCGAGGCGCATGACCGCACCCTTGCCGAATTGCCGTTCAATCTGCGCGAGCGCGGCGTCGAGAGCCTTCTCGCGGTCGGTGCCTGCCATGGGTTCCACCCGGTTTGCTTGAGTCGATCGCTTCACGCCATTGACGCTAACGCCTGCCACTGACAATGCGCTCCCACGCCCGTTTCGGCTGTGGATAACCCATCAGAATGGATGTTCGATTTCCGTGTCAAGCGAGCCACGCCCACCCCGGCGGGCACCGTTCCGCGCCGGGTGCGGCGCCGCTGCTACGGTCCCGGGATGACCGGCTGGGACGCGCGCGGCGTGCGCACACGGATACGGGAGATGGCGGCGGGGGACCCCGGGCGGGAGCGTTTCGGGGCGGACACGCACCGGTACGAGCTGGCGCCACCGGTGCCGGAGGCGGAGATCCTGGCGTTCGAGGAGGCCCACGGGATCGTCCTGCCCCGGGAGTACCGGTCCTTCGTCGCGGAGGTGGGCGACGGCCCCGCCGGGCCCTGTCACGGGTTGCTGCCGCTGACCGTCCCCCGCCCGGAGGCCGGCGATGAGTGGGCCGTGGACGACGAATGGCAGGAGGACCGGCTCCCGGGCCGGCTCGCCCTGCCGTTCCCTCTCACCGCTCCCCTGCCCGGCCCGATCCGCCGCCCGGAGGCCGCGCTGACCCAGGGCACGCTCACGCTCGCCGAACGGGGCTGCGGCATGTTCCTCAGGCTGGTCCTGAACGGCCCGCGGCGGGGCGAGGTCTGGCAGATCGACCCCGACTGGGGCGGCTTCGTCCCGGCGGGCACCGGCTTCCGCGCCTGGTACACGGCCTGGCTGGAGGGCCCGTAGCAGCCTCACAGGCAGCGGCATCCACTCCCGTACAGCAGCAGGAAGCACGCCGTGGGGGGGGGGGGGGGGGGGAGGGGGGGGGCGGGGGGGGGGGGGGGGGGGGGGGGGAGGGGGGGGTTGGGGGGGGGGGGGGGGGGGGTGGGGGGAGGGGGGGTTGTGGTGGAAGGGGGGGGGGGGGT
>NZ_JBWKEZ010000066.1:0-35431 GCF_056434525.1 Streptomyces sp. NPDC044002 | reverse complement strand
ATCCACTCCCGTACAGCAGCAGGAAGCACGCCTTCGCGGCGGCCAGGACGAAGCCGGCCGCCGCGACGGCGGCGAGGCCCCGGGGGCGGCCCTTCGCCGGGTCCCGAAAGGTCCGCCAGGCGCCGTAGGCGAGGAACAGGCCCAGCAGTCCGGCCCCCGCGACGGTCAGGCGCGGGCTGAAGGACCAGCTCAGGTAGGCGGCCAGCGCCAGGCAGCCGAGCAGGGCGCAGGCGAGCAGGCTGAGGATCGCCTCGCCGACGAACTCCCCCGTCGTCTCGATCACGAAGTCCCCGACGGCCTTCACTGCCCTGCGGACCCGCACGATGCCTCCCCGCCCTGTGTCCGTCGCCCCGCGACGCGGGGCCCGGTGGAGAAGACTCCGGCGGCGGCGCGATGGTTGCCGGGGCCCCGGCCGCACGCGGGAGGGCCGGCGGGCGCTGTCGGTGGCGGGACCTAGCCTGGCGCGGTGACGTACGAGAGGGAGACCGGCTTCCGGGTCGGGGACGTGGTGTCGGTCGCGTGTCCCTTCACGCCGGCCGTGGTCGAGCAGGGTGTGCGGCACGGTTGCGTGTCCGTGCGTTGGCCGTGGTGGGGCATCGACACCGGCAGTGATTTCCACCGCTGGAACGGGGTCGTCGCCCTGGGGGTGGATACGGAGCGGTCCGTCGTGCCCGAGGGCGAGGTGGAGCTGTTCCGGACCGAGCCGGCGCCCGAGCACCTGGCGGCGGGGGACGCCTGCCTGGTCGGAGTGCCGCCGACGGTGGTGCACGTGACGTGGGTCGGGCGGCACGACCCCCCGCAGGAGACGGGCTGGCTGCCGCGTCCCGGGACGACCGTGTGCGTGCTGCCGCGCGGGCTGTCCTACCGGGAGTTCCCGGACGGCAGCCATCTCGACGGCTGGGGGTACGGCCTGCACCCGGAGAACGGGATCCCGTACTCCTACGAGCTGCTGATGCGCCCGTACGCGTTCCTGGAGCCGGGTGACGAGGTCGGCGACGCCGCGGGCCGGGCGTGGCGGTTCGAGGGGCCTTGGGACTGGGTGCCGTTCGACGGGGCGCCGCCGGGCCCGGGCCCCGGGTGGCCGCTCGTCCTGCTGGCCCGCGCGGGGGCGCCGTGCCCGGCCGGGGACGCCGCCGCGGCGGCGGTGGCGGCGGGCACGGCGGCCGGCTCCCACCAGGAGACCGTCCGGCAGTGGATGTCCCTGACCGGGGCCTCGCCCACACCCTGACCGGGGCCCGCCCCGCGTACGGGCCCCGGCGCCGGGCGGGGGTTACGGCTTGGGCAGGGTGCAGCCGGGGCGGTTCAGGTCGATCTGGTTGCCGGGGCCGATGCACGGGACGAGGGTGTAGGTCTGCTGGGCGTAGTTGATGCCCTGGCGGACCGTCACGTTGCCGCTCTCGTCCACCTCGCACGGGTTGTTGTCCGTGCAGCGCTGGCCGTCCTCGTTGCCCGTGTTGTTGACGGCGACGACCTTGCCCGTCGTCGTGTCGATCACCGGCGAGCCGGACGTGCCGCCGATGGTGTTGCAGGACGAGGTGTAGCGGACCGAGTCCTTCCAGGTCCAGGCGCCCTCCTTGAGGCGGTACGCGAACCCGTCGACGCTGCAGCTGTAGGTGCGCTTCCAGTACCCGGAGACGACCTTGATGGACGAACCCTGCACCGGGTGGGCGTCGTTGAGGGTCAGGGCGGCTATCCCGTACTGGCTCTGGATCTGCGCGTACGTCTTGGTCAGCTGGTAGAGCGAGACGTCCGTGTCCGTCATCGTGCCGTACGCGATCTTGCTGGCGCGCAGCGTCGCGACCTTCGAGCCGGAGGCGTTGAGCAGGGAGAACGTGCGGCCGGACGCCCGGTTGACGAGGACTTCGCCGGCCGCCGGGAAGCCGGTCTCCAGGCAGTGCCCGTTGGACAGGACGAGTGCGGGGTCGCCGGGCTGGGAGTTGGGGGTGCGGACGACGGAGCCGGAGCAGTTGCTGAGCGCGACCGTGCCCGCGTAGGTGACCGCGACGGCGGGGGTGGTGTCGGAGGCCGAGGCCATGGCAGGGGCGGCCGCCACTCCGGTCAGGAGTAAGGAGAGCGCGACGGCGGCGAGAGGCTTGTTCATGTGGGGGGTCCCCTCTGGTGAAGGATGCGACGGACCGAAGATCTTCCGGTTGTCATGCGCATTCTCAAACCATGGGCCCCAACCCACAAGAGGGCCTTCCCGGTTGGGCGGCGCGCCCGCCGGGGCGGCCGGCGGCACATCCGGAATCAACCATTCCAACACCCCACGAGGCGGGCGCCGGTGCCCATACCGGGGCGCATGGGCCGCCGCCCCGGGCTGGCATTAAACCGCCCCTGGAAGGCCGGTACTCTGCGGTGCCCCCGACGACGGGGGCCGTGAAATTCCGCTCAGGAGGACCCATGGCCATCAAGAAGGCCACGATCCAGCAGCAGGTGGCAGAAGCCCTCGCCCAGGCCAACCCCACCGACAAGCCCATCGTCACGATCCAGGCCATCGCCGGCCCCAGCGTGTGGCTGATGAGCATGCTCGGCCTCATCGGCCAGGCATTCCTCTCCTACTACTTCGTCACCGTCACCGAGCAGGCCGTGGTGCTCCACAAGGCGAGCCGGATGAGCAACCGCCCCCAGGAGATCGTCTTCGCGATATCCCCCGCCGAGGCCGTCGGCAGCATCACCGAGGTCAAGCGCAACGCCGTCTGGAGCTCCTTCCGCATGCAGCTCCCCGGCCAGGCCGCACCGACCCGGATGAACGTGCACCGCATCTGGCGCGGCGAGATGGACCAGCTGCTCGGCCTGCTGACGGGTCAGAACCAGCCCACCGCCTGACGCCTGACGGCCCGGCGGCGGAGGGGACCCGTCCCCAGCCCCCTCCGCCGCCGGGCCCGCCGGCTCACCACCAGTACACGGGGTAGCGGACCGCCCCCCGCCGGGCCCGCGAGGCGGCCGTCCCGGCCAGCACCAGCAGCAGCGCCGCCCCGGCCAGCAGCGGTACGAACACCACCGGATCCGGCGCCTGGAGCACCACCACCACGGTGGTCGCCGCCGCCGGCGAATGCGGGGTCCGGGCCAGGGTCATCGCCCCCACCGCCACCCCCGCCCCGAGCGCCGCCACCCACGGCGCGCCCCCCAGCAGGGCCAGCCCGAGATAGCCCACCGCCGCGCACAGCAGGTGCCCTGCGACGACGCTGCGCGGCTGGGCCAGCGGCAGCGCGGGCACCCCGCAGACGATCGCCGCGCTCGCCGCGATCGGCGGGATCAGCACCGGCTCGTGCAGCAGCGCACCGATCCCGACGAGCGCCAGCAGCGCGGCCGCCGCGACCCCGCCGCTGTGCAGGGCGGTGGTCCGGGCGGGCGACGCGGGCGCCGGGGCGCGTCCCGCCAGCGCGTTCGGGAGGGCCGGGCGGGCACGGCCGACCGCCTTCGCGGCACGGCCCGTACGCGTGTCACTCGTGTCCACACTCATGGGGGCCAGGTCTACGCACCCTCCGCATCACGCTCCTATACGCGCATACACGCATACGCGATCCGCGCGCGGCCCGGCGCGGCCCGGCACCCCTGGCGGCCGAGTGACAACCATCGGTTGACACCCTCGGGGTGTCAACCTAGGGTTGCACTCATGACGAACCCTTCGGTGGAACCCGTTCGCATGACCAATCCGGTACGCCTCGACGACCTGATCGAGGCCATCAAGAAGGTCCACTCCGACACCCTCGACCAGCTCAGCGACGCCGTCGTCGCCGCCGAACACCTCGGCGACGTGGCCGACCACCTCATCGGCCACTTCGTCGACCAGGCCCGCCGCTCCGGCGCCTCCTGGACCGACATCGGCCGCAGCATGGGCGTCACCCGCCAGGCGGCCCAGAAGCGCTTCGTCCCCAAGGCGGACAAGGACGGAGACCCGGGCCTCGACCCGAACGCGGGCTTCGGCCGCTTCACCCCCCGCGCCCGCAACGTGGTCATGTCCGCGCAGAACGAGGCCCGCGCCGCCGGGAACGCCGAGATCCGCACCGAGCACCTGCTGCTCGGCCTGCTCGGCGAGACCGAGGGCCTGGCGGCACATGTCTTCGCCTCAGGCGGCGTCTCCCCGGAGGACCTGCGCACCGCCGCGACCGCCGCCCTCCCCCCGGCCCAGCCGGAGGTCCCCGAGCTCGTCCCCTTCGACGCGAACGCCAAGAAGGTCCTGGAGCTCACCTTCCGCGAGGCCCTGCGCCTGGGCCACGGCTACGTCGGCACCGAGCACATCCTGCTCGCGCTCCTGGAGCTGGAGAACGGCGAGGGTCCGCTCAGCGCCGCCGGCCTCGACAAGGCGGCCGCCGAGGCGACCGTCACCGAAGTCCTCGCAGCCGTACTCGGCGGGGACGGAGCTCAGTAGCCTCCTCGGCCGCCGCGCCCGTCAGCTCGTACCGCTTCACGTACGCGCCGAGGAAGGCCTGCAGGGTGGCGACGGCCGGGATCGCGATGAGCGCCCCAACCGCGCCCAGCAGGGCGGTGCCCGCGATGACCGAGCCGAAGGCCACCGCGGGGTGGATGTCCACGGTCCTGGAGGTCAGCTTCGGCTGCAGGACGTAGTTCTCGAACTGCTGGTAGACCACCACGAATCCGAGGACGTACAGCGCGTACCAGGGGTTGACGGTGAAGGCGATCAGCATCGGCAGCGCGCCCGCCAGGTAGGTGCCGATGGTGGGGATGAACTGGGAGACCAGCCCCACCCACACGGCGAGGGCGGGCGCGTACGGCACGTCGAGCAGTACGAACACGACGTAGTGCGCGATGCCGGAGATCAGCGCCATCAGCCCGCGCGAGTACAGGTAGCCGCCGGTCTTCGCCACGGCGATCTCCCAGGCCCGCAGCACCTCCCGCTGCTTGGCGGGCGGCAGCACGGAACACAGCGCGCGCCGCAGCCTGGGCCCGTCGGCGGCGAAGTAGAAGGAGAACAGGAAGATCGTCAGGAGCTTGAAGAGCCCGCCGAGCACAGTGGCGGACACGTCGAGCACACCGGTGGCGCTGTTCTGCACGTACTTCTGGAGCCACTGGGAGTGCAGCAGGCTGTCCTGGATCTCCAGCCGGGAGAAATCGGTGTGGAAGGTCCGGTTGATCGAGTCGATCACCGAGTCGAGGTATCCCGGGAAGCCCTCGACCATGTCGATGATCTGCCCGGCGAGCATCGATCCGAGCATCGCGAGGAAGCCCGCACCCGCGGCGAACACGCCCAGGAAGACCAGGAAGGCGGCGAGCCCGCGGCGCATGCCGCGGGCCGCCATCCTGGCCACGGCCGGTTCGATGGCGAGCGCGAGGAAGAACGCGATCAGGATGTTGACCAGCAGCCCGATCAGCTGGTGGAAGGCCCAGCTGCCGAGCTGGAAGCAGGCCACCAGGGCCAGTACGAGGACCACCGCGCGCGGCAGCCAGCGCGGCATCCGCGCCTCTCCCGCGGCCGGGGCGGTCCCGGGCGGGACGGCTCCCGCACCCGCGGGGGCCGCGGGTGCGCCGTCCGCGGAACCACCCGACGGGCCCGCCGGTTCACCGCCGGCCGGTTCACCTGCCGGCTGTTCACCGGCCGCCGCTTCACCGGCCGTCTGTTCACCGGCCGTCGCGCCCGCCGTCCGGCCGTTCGTCTCTTCTGTTGCTGCCACGCCGTCCAGTCTGTCCCAACCGCCGCCCGGACCACGAAGCCGCCCGGCGCCCGGACGGCCCGCGGCCCGCGGCAGTGCGCCGGTCCGGGACCGCGCCGGCGCGGCGGGGCCGCCTCAGCGCAGCGAGGCCGGCACGTCCATCGCCGAACACACCGCGCGCCACACGTCCTTGGTCTCCCAGCCCTCGTCCAGCGCCTGGTGGACGGTGCGCCCGCCCAGTTCGGCCATCACGTGGTCCCGGGCGAAGGAGTCCGCGTAGCCCGCGCCGAAGTGCTCGGCCATCCGCTCCCAGAAAATCGTCAACCGCATGCCACCAGTATCCCGCCCCGGAGAGTGCACCCGCCCCGTTGCTCCCCTGCACCCCCGTGCGCGCGCCCTACGGTGTCACGCATGCCTGGAGACGAAGCTCCCGCCCCGGCCCCACCGGGCCCGACGGCCACCTCCGCCCCCTCCACCCCCGCGCCCGGCCCGCTGGCCCGCGCCGAGCGGTTCACCTGGCTCACGGCCCGGGTGCTGGAGCAGCGGCGGTTCGCGTTCCACTTCCTCGGCGGGGATCCCGACCCGGTCGACGCCGCCCTCGGCTCCTACCTCGGCGAGGACGGGGGCTACGGGCACGCGCTCGACCCCGACCTGCGCGGCCCGCTGAGCCAGCCCCTGCACACCGCGCACGCCCTGCGGATCCTCGACGCCCTCGGCCGGTGCTCCGGTCAGCGCATCGAGCGGCTCTGCCGCCACCTGACCCGGGTCTCCACCCCGGAGGGCGCGCTCCCGCTGGTCCTGGCCGGCCCCCGGGACTATCCCGCCGCCCCGTACCACCCGGTGTGCGACGACCCTCCGGGGACGCTGCTCACCACGGGCCCGGTCGTCGGGGTGCTGCACCGCAACCGGATCTGGCACGCCTGGCTGTTCCGGGCCACGGACTTCTGCTGGGAGCGGGTCGAGACGCTGCGCCAGACCCACCCGTACGAGGTCCAGAGCGCGGTGGCCTTCCTCGACGGCGCCCCCGACCGGGCCCGCGCCGCGGCGGCCGCGGACCGGCTGGGCCGGCTGGTGCGCGAGCGGCGGCTGGCGGTGCTCGAACCGGACCGGCGCGCGGAGTACCCGACCGCCCCCGGCTACGCACCGGGCGAGCAGCTGTTCCCGTACGACTACGCGCGGCGGCCGGAGTCGCTGGCCCGCGGCTGGTTCACCGACGAGGAGATGCGGCGCTCGCTGGACTTCCTCGCGGCGGAGCAGCAGCCCGACGGCGGCTGGCCGGTGCACCGCCGGGCCTGGGCGCCGGGCAGCTCGCTGGAGCGGCGGCCGATCGCCACCCTGGAGGCCCTGCTGACCCTGCGGGCGTACGGACGGCCGATCGGGTCCGCCCCGGCCGGGGCCGGCGGGGTCAGCCTCCCAGGGCCCGGACGGCCGCGGTGACGGCCACGGCGGCGCCGACGACCAGCAGGAACGGGGCGCGCAGCAGCAGCGCGACCCCGGCGGCGGCGAGCCCCGCGGCGCGGGCGTCGAGGACCAGCTCCTGGCCGGTGCTGAAGGTCTGCTGGGCGGTGAGCGCGGCGAGCAGGGCGACGGGCAGCAGGGCGGAGAGCCGGCGCACGGCGGGGCGTTCCAGGGCCCCGGCGGGCACGAGCAGTCCGGCGAGCTTGACGGCGTAGCAGCCGGCGACGGTGAGTCCGATGGCGATCCAGACGTTCACGAGCGCTCTCCCTCGGGCGACCGGCGGCCCTTCATCCACAGCACCGCGGGCGCGGCCAGCGCGGCGATCAGTACGGGCACCCCGGCCGGCAGCACCGGCAGGAAGCCGAGCCCCAGCACCAGGGCGAGGGCGGCGACGGCCCGCTCGGTGGCGCCCTTGAGCATCGGCGCGAGCAGGGCGAGGAACACCGCAGGTCCGGCGGCGTCCAGCCCCCAGGCGGCGGTGTCGCCGATGGCCTCGGCGCCGAGCGCGCCCAGCAGGGTGGTGAGGTTCCACAGCACGTAGAGGGCGAGCCCGGTCACGGTGAAGCCGAGCCGGGCCGACCTGCGGTCGGGCTGCGCCAGGGCCACGGCGGTGGTCTCGTCGATGACCCAGTGCGCGGCGAGGGGCCGTACGGCCTTCGGGAGGGCCAGCAGCTGGGACAGCCGCAGCCCGTAGAAGGCGTTGCGGGTGCCGAGGAAGAAGGCCCCGGCGGCGGCGGTGAACGGGTTCCCGCCCGCCGCGAGCGCTCCGACCAGCGCGAACTGCGAGGCGCCGGTGAAGACGAGCAGGCTCAGCACGCAGGCCTGGAGCGTGCTGATCCCGGCCCCGGCCGCGGTCACCCCGAACGCGAACCCCGACAGCCCGACGGCCACGCCCACCCCGAGCGAATCCCGTACGACGGCGGCCCGCGGCCGGCCTTCGACCACGCCGGGGGCCTCGCCGGGGGCCTCTTGTATAACCATCCGATGTTCTCCCACGCCCCGAACGTAGGCGGGGAGGGCCGGCCGGGTCTTGTACGTTCTTGCGCGCTCCGGCGGCGGCCGCCGGACACCCGGCTCAGTCCCGCCGGCGCACCGGGTCCCCCAGGAGCCTGGTCAGCTCCGGCCCGGCGGCCGCGAGCAGCGGGGCCCCGAACACCGTCAGGCTGGGCTCCCAGGGGTGTCCGAAGGTGCCGAAGCGCAGCTCCGGGTCGAGGTAGAGGTAGAAGTCGCCGTCCGGGAAGGCCCGGCCCGGCCATGGCGGCTGTCCGGGCCGGCCGGCCCGGTGCGGGTCGAAGTCGTAGCAGGGGTGCTGCCAGTCCATCCAGTACAGCCGGTCCCCCGGTGCGGTGGCGGCGGTCAGTGCGCGCCGTACGGCCCGCTCCACCGGGCGGGTGTGCTCCTCGACGGGGTCGCCGAGCGGCCAGGTGGCGGCCGGGGCGGGCGGGGCGAAGCCGGGCATCTCCACGACCTTGGTGCGGAAGCCGAACTCCCCCCGCAGCCGGTCCCACAGCGCGTGCTGCCGTGCTCCGCCGAAGCCCAGCACGGGGCGGGCCGTCGCGCCCGGAGCACCCTCGGGGGTCAGGGTGAAGGTGCGTACGGTCGCCACCTCGGTGAACCCGGCCGCGAGCAGGGCCGTACGCGTCTCCCCCGCGGCCTCGGCGCAGCAGTACCGGGCGCCCTCGTACCGGTACATCGCCCCGAGCCCCCGCCAGCTGCGGACCAGGCCGGCCGCGGCCGGGGCCGAGGTCAGCCCGCCGACGGCGACGACGTCCGTGCCGGGCACCACCCGCGCCCAGCCGGCGGCTGCGACGCGGCCGTCCTCCAGGACCACGGCCGCGTCGCCCCAGCCGCCGCACCAGGCGGCTTCGGTCTCGAACTCCTCCAGCGGGTCGGGGTGCGGCCCGCAGACGGCGGCCAGCTCCCGCAGCCGCGGCCACCAGGCGGGATCGGCCTCCCAGGCGCCCAGGGAGCGCACGTCGGCGGGCGGGCCCTGGGGCGGGGCGAGCCCGTCGAAGGCGGCGACCAGGACCGACCGCTCGGGGCCGGGCTCGAACCCGGCCGCCTCCAGTTCCCCGGCCAGGCCCGCCGGGTCGTGGCCGTGGACCTTCCAGCGGGCGCCCTCGCGGCGGGCGGCGAAGGCCTCCGCCTGGCGGCGCACCAGCCCGGGCGGCAGCGGGCCGGTGAGCGGGGCGTGGCCGACGGTGCCGTGGGTGCCGTAGTGGGTGCGCACGAGCGGCCCGTCGTGGCACACCACCGCCCCGACCGGCGGCGGTTCGGGCACCCGCCCCCGCACCCTCGTCTCGTACAGGTCCAGCAGTCCCCCGGTGTCCATGGGCGGGAGCCTAACCGGCGCGCTCCCTCCGGTAGGCGCCCGGCGGGACTCCGACGATGCGGGTGAAGTGCCGGTTCAGGTGCGGCTGGTCGGTGAAGCCGACGGTGACGGCGGCCTCGGCGGGCGGGGTCCCCGCGTCGAGCAGGCGGCGCGCCCTGCGGACGCGGGCGTCGGTCAGCCAGGTGTGCGGGGGCATCCCGTACCGCTCCCGGAAGGCGCGCAGCAGCGCGAAGGGGCTGGTGCCGAGCTCGGCCGCGAGCTGCTCCAGCGAGGGCGGCGCGGCCATCCGCTCCTCCAGCACGTTCCGGGCCCGTTCGGCGTCGGCGGCGCCCGCGCCGCGCACCGGACGGGCGGGCAGCGGGCCCGCGTGCCGGCTGAGCATCCGGGCCACCACGCCCCGCAGCAGGCTGTCGGCGGCCAGCGCGTTCCCGGCCTCGGCGGCGCGGTGGACCTCGGTGATGGCCCGTGCGCCCTGCGCGTCGGCGACCATGTCGGTGGTGAAGCCGGGGGTGCCGCGCGGGGTGGCGATCTCGGCGGCGACCTCGGCGATCAGCTCGCGCGGGGAGTAGAGGGTGGCGTACGCCCAGCCCTCGGGAACCCCGGCGCGGGCGGTGTGCGCGACCTCCGGGTTGATCAGCACCACGCTGCCCGGCCCGGCCCGTACGGTGCCGCCGGGCAGGCCGATCTCCTCGATGCCGCCGGTGACGGCTGCGATGACGTACCCGTCGTGGGCGTGGCGCGGGAAGGTGTGGCGCACGTAGTGGGCGCGCAGCAGGTCCAGGCCGGGCAGTTGCTCGTACTGCCAGTGCCGTGCCCATTCGCCGCGCCCTCGGCCGCGCCCGCCGTCCGTCCCCATGTCCTCATTCTGCGCCCCGGCCCGGCGGGGCGTTTGCGCAGGTCGGGCCCGGTTGTCAGAGGCGGGGTGCACGATGGGGGCATGGCAGGCGCTGCGCTCGACTCGTTCTCCCCCGCGACCCGGTCGTGGTTCACGGGGGCCTTCCGTACGCCCACCTCCGCGCAGGAGGGCGCCTGGCGGGCCATCGGGGAGGGCTCGGACGTGCTGGTGGTGGCGCCGACGGGGTCCGGCAAGACCCTGGCCGCCTTCCTCGCCGCCCTGGACCGGCTCGCCTCCGAGCCGCCGCCGGCCGAGGCGCGCAAGCGGTGCCGGGTGCTGTACGTGTCGCCGCTGAAGGCGCTGGCCGTGGACGTGGAGCGGAACCTGCGCAGTCCGCTGACGGGGATCCGGCAGGAGTCGGCCCGGCTGGGGCTGCCCGAGCCGGACGTCCGGGTGGGGATCCGCTCGGGCGACACCCCGGCCGCCGAGCGGCGGGCGCTGGCGACGCGCCCGCCGGACATCCTGATCACCACGCCGGAGTCGCTGTTCCTGATGCTGACCTCGGCCGCGCGGGAGGCGCTGTCGGGGGTGGAGACGGTGATCCTGGACGAGGTGCACGCGGTCGCAGGGACCAAGCGCGGTGCCCATCTGGCGCTGTCCCTGGAGCGGCTGGACGAGCTGCTGCCGCGTCCGGCCCGCCGGATCGGGCTGTCGGCGACGGTCCGGCCGGTGGAGGAGGTCGCCCGCTACCTGGCGCCGCGCGGCCGGGTGGAGATCGTGCAGCCGCCCTCGTCCAAGGAGTTCGACCTGTCGGTGGTCGTCCCGGTCGAGGACATGGGCGAGTTGGGAGGCTCCCCGGCGACGGAGGGCCGGGAGGGCGGCGACAAGCCGTCGATCTGGCCCCATGTGGAGGAGCGGATCGCGGACCTGGTGCAGGCCCACCGTTCCACGATCGTGTTCGCCAACTCCCGCCGCCTCGCGGAGCGGCTGTGCAACCGGCTCAACGAGATCGCCCACGAGCGGGCCACGGGCGCACCGCTCGCCGAGGGCGCACCGCCCCCGGCGGAGATCATGGCCCAGTCGGGCGCCGCGCTGGGCGCCCCGCCGCTGCTGGCCCGCGCGCACCACGGTTCGGTGTCCAAGGAGCAGCGTGCGCTGGTCGAGGAGGACCTGAAGGCGGGCCGGCTGCCCGCCGTGGTCGCCACTTCCAGCCTGGAGCTCGGCATCGACATGGGCGCGGTGGACCTGGTGGTGCAGGTGGAGTCGCCGCCGTCGGTGGCGTCGGGGCTCCAGCGCGTGGGCCGGGCCGGGCACCAGGTGGGCGCGGTCTCCACGGGTGTGGTCTTCCCCAAGTACCGGGGGGACCTGGTGCAGGCGGCCGTGGTCACCGAGCGGATGCGGACCGGGGCGATCGAGTCGCTGCGGATCCCCTCCAACCCGCTGGACGTGCTCGCCCAGCAGGTGGTGGCGATGACCGCCATGGACACCTGGCAGCTGGACGAGCTGCTGGCGCTGGTGCGGCGGGCGGCGCCCTTCGCGGCGCTGCCGGAGTCGGCGTTCACCTCGGTGCTGGACATGCTGGCGGGCCGCTATCCGTCGGACGCGTTCGCGGAGCTCAGACCGCGCGTGGTGTGGGACCGGGTCGCCGGGACGATCACGGGGCGGCCCGGGGCGCAGCGCCTGGCGGTCACCTCCGGGGGCACCATCCCGGACCGCGGGCTGTTCGGGGTGTTCCTGGCCGGGGCGGACCCGAAGAAGGGCGGGGGCCGGGTCGGCGAGCTGGACGAGGAGATGGTGTACGAGTCCCGCGTGGGCGACGTGTTCACCCTGGGCACCACCTCCTGGCGGATCGAGGACATCACCCGTGACCGGGTCCTGGTCACCCCCGCGCCCGGGGTGCCGGGCCGGCTGCCGTTCTGGAAGGGCGACCAGCTGGGCCGCCCCCTGGAACTGGGCCGCGCGGTCGGCGCGTTCCTGCGGGAGCTCGGCGCGCTCCCCGACGAGGACGCCCGGCTGCGGCTGCTGGCGGCGGGCCTGGACGGCTGGGCCGCGGACAACGTGCTCGCCTACCTGGCGGAGCAGCGGGAGGCCTGCGGGCACGTCCCGGACGACCGGACCATCCTGGTCGAGCGGTTCCGGGACGAGCTCGGCGACTGGCGGGTCGTCGTCCACTCCCCCTTCGGCGCCCAGGTGCACGCCCCGTGGGCGCTGGCGCTGGGCGCCCGCCTCGCCGAGAAGTACGGCATGGACGCCCAGGTGATGCACGCCGACGACGGGATCGTGCTCCGCCTGCCCGACGCCGACCTGCTCTCCATGGACCTCCTCGACCACGACCCGGCGCGGCCGGCGGCGTTCGAGTTCGACGACGAACAGGCCCCGCTGGGCGCGGCCGACGTGGCCTTCGACCAGGGCGAGGTCTCGGGGATCGTCACCGACCAGGTCGGCGGGTCGGCCCTGTTCGCCTCCCGGTTCCGCGAGTGCGCGGCGCGCGCCCTGCTGCTGCCCCGCCGCAGTCCGGGCAAGCGCACCCCGCTGTGGCAGCAGCGCCAGCGGGCCTCGCAACTGCTCCAGGTGGCCTCGGAGTTCGGTTCCTTCCCGATCGTGCTGGAGGCCGTGCGCGAGTGCCTCCAGGACGTGTTCGACGTACCGGGCCTGACCGAGCTGATGGGGGACATCGAGGCGCGCCGGGTCCGGCTGGTCGAGGTCACCACCCCGGAGCCCTCGCCGTTCGCCCGTTCCCTCCTCTTCGGGTACGTCGCGCAGTTCCTGTACGAGGGGGACTCGCCGCTGGCCGAGCGGCGGGCGGCGGCGCTGTCGCTGGACTCCCGGCTGCTGGCCGAGCTGCTGGGCCAGGCGGAGCTGCGGGAGCTGCTGGACGCGGAGGTGCTGGAGGAGCTGGAGCGGGAGCTCCAGTGGCTGACGGAGGACCGGCGTGCGAAGGACGCCGAGTCGGTGGCGGACCTGCTGCGGCTGCTGGGCCCGCTGACGGACGCCGAACTGGCCGCGCGCGGCGCCGAACCGGCCTGGGCGCAGCAGCTGGAGGCGGCCCGGCGGGCGATCCGGGTGCGGATCGGCGGCGCGGAGCACTGGGCGGCGATCGAGGACGCGGGCCGGCTGCGGGACGCGCTGGGCACGGCCCTGCCGGTCGGGGTGCCGGAGGCGTTCACGGAGCCGGTCAAGGATCCGCTCGGCGATCTCCTGGCCCGGTACGCGCGCACCCACGGGCCGTTCACCACTGCGGTGGTGGCCGCCCGCCTGGGCCTGGGCGCGGCGGTGACGGAGGGCGCGCTGCACCGGCTCGCGGCGGCGGGCCGGGTGGTGCAGGGCGAGTTCCATCCGGCGGGCATCGGCCAGGAGTGGTGCGACGCGGCGGTGCTGCGCAGGCTGCGGCGGCGTTCGCTGGCGGCACTGCGCCAGGAGCTGGAGCCGGTCCCGCCGGCCTCGCTGGCCACCTTCCTGCCCCAGTGGCAGCACCTGGGCGGGGCCCTGCGCGGGATCGACGGCCTGGCCCGGGCCGTGGAGCAGCTGCAGGGGGCGCCGGTGCCGGCCTCGGCGCTGGAGCGGCTGGTCCTGCCCTCGCGGGTGGCCGGGTACTCGCCGACGCTGCTGGACGAGCTGACCAGCACCGGGGAGGTGGTGTGGGCGGGTGCGGGGGCGCTGCCGGGCAAGGACGGCTGGATCTCCCTGTACCTGGCGGACGCCGCGCCGCTGCTGCTGCCCGAGCCGCATCCGCTGGAGGCGGGCCCGCTGCACCAGGCGGTCCTGGAGAGCCTGTCCGGCGGGTACGGCCTGTTCTTCCGGCAGATCACCCAGGCCGTCCGGGCCCGCCACCCGGAGGCCTCCGACCTGGAGCTCTCCGAGGTGCTGTGGGACCTGGCCTGGTCGGGCCGGCTGACGAACGACACCCTGGCCCCGCTGCGCTCCCTGCTGGGCTCGGGCCGTACGGCGGGCGCCACCGCGCACCGCGCCCGGCGCACGGTGCCGCGCGGCCGGTACGGCAGCCTGAGCGCCACGGTGTCGCGCAACGGGCCGCCCACGGTCTCGGGCCGCTGGGCGCTGCTGCCCGAGCGGGCCCCCGATCCGACCCAGCGGGCGCACGCCCTGGCCCGCACGCTGCTGGACCGGCACGGGGTGGTCACCCGGGGGGCGGTCGCGGCGGAGGGCGTCGAGGGCGGCTTCAGTGCCGTCTACCGGGTGCTGTCGGCGTTCGAGGACAGCGGCCAGGCCCGCCGGGGGTACGTGGTGGAGGGCCTGGGCGCGGCCCAGTTCGCGATGGACGGCGCCGTGGACCGGCTCCGGGCCGCCGAGAAGAACCCCCCGCCGCTGGCCGCGGTGGTGCTGGCCGCCGCCGATCCGGCGAACGCGTACGGGGCGGCCCTGCCCTGGCCGGAGCCCCCGGCGGGCGCCTCGCACAAGCCGGGCCGCAAGGCGGGCTCCCTGGTGGTGCTGGTCGACGGGGAGCTGACCGTGTACCTGGAGCGCGGCGGCAAGACCCTGCTGGCCTGGCCGGAGCCGGGGGATCCGCGGCTGGAGGCGGCCGTGGCGGCGCTGGCCGCCGGCTCCCGCGCGGGCACCCTGCCGGCGCTGACGGTGGAGCGGATCAACGCGGCGGCGGCCCTGACCTCCCCGCTGGGTCCGGCCCTGGAGGCGGCGGGCTTCCACGCCACCCCGAGGGGGCTGCGGCTGCGCAGCTGACACCCCGGGCCGGGGGGCCGGTCCGGTCTCGGACCGGACACGTATGTCTTGGGCATGTCACGAAACTGCTGCCAGCCGCTCCGCAGGGGCTCCCGGGCTGGCCCGGACGCTTATCCGTGGCTTATCAAAGGTGATCACAGGCACCGCGCTCGGCGGTGCCCCGTCATGGGGGACAAGAACAGTGAGCACCAACAGCATGCGCAGGACCACCCTCGCCGCGGCCGGCCTCGCCGTCGCCGGCACCCTCGTCCTGACCGGCTGCAAGGACGGCATCGAGGAGACCCCGGCGGCTCCGGCCGCGCCCTCCGCCGCCGCGTCCGCCGGCGCCTCGGCCCAGCCGGTCTCCCCGGCGGCGCCCAGCTCCTCGGCGAGCGGCTACGACGGCTCGGCGGGCGCCTCCGCCGCCCCGGGCGGTGCCGCCGGCGGCGCCGTGGCCAAGTCCGGCCAGTCCTTCAAGATCGGCGAGGCGGCCACCGTCCCGTTCAGCTACGGCAGCAACAAGGGCGGCCAGCTCGCCATCACGGTCACCGGCATCGACGCGGGCAACCCGTCCGACCTGGCCTCGGTGAACATCGCCGCCGACAAGGTGAAGGGCAAGACCCCCTTCTACATCCGCTACACGGTCAAGAACACCGGCAACACGGACCTGTCCTACGCCTCCGTCGGCCACATGAAGGGCCTGCTCGACGGCGGCAGCGAGTCCGACGTCCTCCTGATCGCCGGCAAGTTCGAGAAGTGCC
The DNA here is from genome assembly GCF_056434525.1 of Streptomyces sp. NPDC044002. Lineage (NCBI taxonomy): Bacteria > Bacillati > Actinomycetota > Actinomycetes > Kitasatosporales > Streptomycetaceae > Streptomyces > Streptomyces sp. NPDC044002. The sequence goes on along the minus strand of NZ_JBWKEZ010000066.1, from coordinate 19,759 downwards.
CGAACGAGTCGCTGCCGAAGGGCTTCACCAACGGCCAGTCGCAGAACTCCTGCGCCGTGGCCCTGGCCCCGACCGGGACCAAGGTCTCCGGCGCCCTGTACTGGGGCGACCCGTACAACAACCTGTCCTCCCCGGCTCAGAAGGGCCTCACCTGGAAGTGACGAGCGGCCCACCCGGCCCTCACCGCTCCTGATCACGGAACCCCCTGCGGCGGCCACCCCGCCCAGGGGGTTCCGCGCGTCCCCGGGCGGTGTCCGCGGGGTCCCGCACCCCCCGGGCCCGGACAATGGCCCCATGCCCGAAGGAGACAGCGTCCACCGCGCGGCGGCCCGGCTGCACGCCGCCCTCGCGGGCAGCCCCCTCACCCACGCCGACCTGCGCGTGCCCCGCTTCGCCACCGCCGACCTCACCGGCCGCACCGTCCTCGACGTCACCCCGCGCGGCAAGCACCTCCTCACCCGCCTCGAAGGCGGCCTCACCCTCCACAGCCACCTCGGCATGGACGGCGCCTGGAGGCTCTTCGGCCCCGGCGAGAAGTGGCGCGGCGGACCCGCCCACGAGATCCGGGCCGTCCTGTCCACCGCCGCCGCCACCGCCGTCGGCTACCGGCTCCCCGTACTCGAACTGCTGCGCACCGCCGACGAGGCCCGGGCCGTCGGCCACCTGGGCCCCGACCTGCTCGGCCCCGACTGGGACGAGGCCCGGGCCGCCGCCAACCTCCTGGCCGACCCCGGCCGGCCCCTCGGCGAGGCCCTGCTCGACCAGCGCAACCTGGCGGGCATCGGCAACATCTACAAGTGCGAGCTCTGCTTCCTCGCCCAGGTCACCCCCTGGACACCGGTCGGCGCGCTCCCCGACCCCGCCGCCACCCTCCCCCGCGTCGCGGCCGCCGCCCGGCGCCTGCTGGCGGCGAACACCGGCCACGGCGGTGCCCGCAACACCACCGGCAGCCGCCGCCCCGGCCGGGAGCTCTTCGTCTACGGCCGCGCCCACCGCCCCTGCCTTCGCTGCGGCACCCCCGTCCGCGAGGCCCCGCAGGACGGCCGGCCCACGTACTGGTGCCCCCGCTGCCAGTCCGGCCCGGTCCCGGAACCCCCGACTAGTTGACGGCCCGTCAGATCCGCTCGTACGGTCCTGGCATGCCCACACCGATCGCCTCGTACGACCTCACCGGCCGCACCGCGCTCGTCACCGGAGCCGCCGGCGGCATAGGCCGCGCCACCGCCCTCCTCCTTGCCCGGGCCGGAGCCGCCGTCCACTGCGCCGACCGCGACGAACGGGGCCTCGCCGAGACCGCCGCCCTGATCTCCAAGGACGGCGGCTCCGCCACCGCCCACCCGCTCGACGTCACCGACCGGGCCGCCCTGCGAGCCGCCGTCACCGCCGCGGGACCGCTCGACATCGCGGCCGCCATCGCCGGGGTCATGCACACCAGCAGCGTCCTGGACACCACCGACGAGGACCTCGACCGGATCCTCGACATCAACTTCAAGGGCGTGCTGCGCACCTGCCAGGAGGCCGTCCGCGCGATGATCTCCGCCGGCCGCCCCGGCTCGGTCGTCACCATGGCCTCCGGCGCCGTGGACGCCGCCCAGCCCGGCCTGCTCTGCTACAGCGCCTCCAAGGCCGCCGTGGTCCAGCTGACCAAGACCCTCGCCACCGAGAGCGGCCCGCACGGGATCCGCGTCAACGCCGTCGCCCCCGGATGGATCCGCACCCCCATGACCGGCCGCCACGGCCCCGAGGTCCAGCAGCAGACGGAGGCCGCCATGGTCCGCATGTCCCCGCTGGGCCGGGTCGGGGAGCCGGAGGACATCGCCCAGGCCGTGCTCTACCTGGCCTCGGACGCCTCGTCCTTCATGACGGGCCAGATCCTGCGCCCGAACGGCGGAGTGTCGATGCCCTGGTAGCCCCGGCCCGGGACGGCTCCCGGCCGGCCCCTCGCACGGGCCCCGGCACGCAGTGCACCGGCAGCAGCCCCAGGCCCCAGCCGCCGAGCGCCAGGGCGCCCTCCACCGGGCCCGCCCCGGCCGGCGCCAGCGCCAGCCGCAGCACGGCCCACCACCACAGCGCCGCCACGGCCAGGGCGAAGGGCACCGTCACAGGTATGCGCAGTAACCGCCGCACGGCGACCTCCCGGAGGGCCGGTTCCCGGACGGGCCCATCCTCCCGCACCCTCCGCGCCACCGCACCCAGAACGCCGGGCAGCGGCCCCGTGAGGCCCCCGGAACGGCAAGGAGCCCCGGCCGGTGCTCACACACCGACCGGGGCTCCCGCCACGCTCACATGCCCAACGGCAATGCTCAAGCGGCTACGACGTTCACCGCTTCCACGGGTGCCTTGATGGTCACCCGCTCGGGTCCGCCCGTGACCGAGGCCACGGAGACCGAATTGAGCATCGGGCGCACCGGTGCCGGCACCGGTTCGCTTGCGGCGGCCGACTGCGCGAGCTCCGCCAGCGACAGCTCGTCACTGACTTCGCGCATCAGCTCGGACATCCGTACGTCCAGCGCGTCGCAGATCGCGGAGAGCAGCTCGGAGGATGCCTCCTTCTGCCCCCGCTCCACCTCGGAGAGATAGCCGAGCGAAACTCGGGCGGACGAGGAGACTTCGCGCAGAGTACGGCCCTGGCGCTGGCGCTGCCGACGCAGCACGTCACCCAGCAGGCGACGGAGCAGAATCATCGGTGGCTCCCTCCTCTGACCGTGTAGCCGTAACCTTCACGCCCCACCGTACCGCCTCGCGCCGCGGCCGTGCGGGGAGCGATGTCGTGTTCACTCAGGGCTGCAAACATCAAATCCCCCCGTTCTGTTCCGTATCCTGCCCCCGCAGATTCTCGCGGAGTTCGCTCGAGAGGAGTTCGAGCACTGTCCGTACACTCTCCCTACGGATTTCCGCGCGGGAGCCGTTCAACCGCAGCCGGGCCGTTTTCCTGCCCCCCGGGCCCGCCACGGCCACGAAAACGGTGCCGACGGGCTGCCCGTCCTGGGGGTCCGGGCCGGCCACTCCGGTCGTCGCGATCCCCCACGAGGCGCCCAGCACCCGCCGCACCCCGGCGGCCATCTCCTCGGCGACCTGGGCGTTCACCGCACCTTCGGCCGCCAGCAGCTCCGCGTCCACTCCGAGGACGCGGTGCTTCAGTTCAGTGGCGTACGCCGTGACCGAGCCGCGGAAGGCCCGCGAGGCCCCCGGCACGGCCGTCAGCTCGGAAGCCACCATTCCGCCGGTGAGCGACTCCGCGACCGCGAGGGTCTGGTCACTCTCCGCGAGCAGCCGCAGCACGTCTTCGGCCACCCCTGCCGCCCCCGCGGCACCTTCCGCCGCTTCCGCGGCCCCCGGCGCATCCCCCGCCCCGTTTGTCACTTCGCGGCCCGCTCCTCCGCCAGACCGGCCCGGCGCAGCACCACGGCCTGCCGGATGTAGTCCAAACCGGTGACGACGGTCAGCACGACGGCGACGGCCATCACCCAGAACCGCAGGGTCGCCAGCGGCCCGGTCAGCGCGAGCACGTACATGCCCACCGCCGTGCCCTGGGCCAGGGTCTTCAGCTTGCCGCCCCGGCTCGCCGGGATCACCCCGTACCGGATCACCCAGAACCGCATCAGCGTGATGCCGAGCTCGCGCCCGAGGATCACCCCGGTCACCCACCAGGGCAGGTCGCCGAGCCAGGAGAGACACACGAGCGCCGACCCCATGATCGCCTTGTCGGCGATGGGGTCGGCGATCTTCCCGAAGTCGGTGACCAGGTTGTACGTCCTGGCGAGGTGGCCGTCGAACACGTCCGTGATCATGGCGACGGCGAAGGCCGCCCAGGCCAGCGCCCGCCAGACGGGGTCGTAGCCCCCGTCGGCGAGCAGCAGCAGGACGAATCCCGGCACGAGGACGAGCCGGATCATCGTCAGGATGTTGGCGATGTTCCAGAGGCTGGCCTGGTTGACGGCCGCAGTCCCGAGCTTCGCGCCGGGCGTGGGCCGGCGGCCGGTCCCGCCCGCCGCCGATGCCGGGACTCCGGTCATCCGGCCGCCTCCTCGAGTTCCAGGCCCAGGGGCTCGGCGACGAGGTCGACGCCCAGGGTTCCGACCACCTTGGCGGTGACGATGCGGCCGGGGACCAGGCCCGCGCCGTCGGTGAAGACGACCTGGCCGTCGGTCTCGGGGGCCTGGTGGGCGGCACGCCCGTAGGCGCCCTCACCCTCCTCCGCCTCGTCGAGCGGGACGACCGTCTCGACGAGCACCTCCAGGGTCTCGCCGATCCGCTCCTCCGCGCGCTGCGAGGTCAGCTCCTCGGCGAGCCGCTGCATGTGCGCGAGCCGCTCGGCGATGGTGTCCTCGTCCAGCTTGTCCTCGTAGCCGGCGGCCTCGGTGCCGTCCTCGTCGGAGTAGCCGAAGACGCCGATGGCGTCGAGGCGGGCGTTGGTGAGGAAGCGCTCCAGCTCGGCGAAGTCCGACTCCTTCTCGCCGGGGAAGCCGACGATGAAGTTGGACCGGACGCCGGCCTGCGGGGCCTTGGAGCGGATGGTGTCCAGCAGCTCCAGGAAGCGGTCGGTGTCGCCGAAGCGGCGCATGGCGCGCAGCACGTCGGGGGCCGAGTGCTGGAAGGACAGGTCGAAGTACGGCACGACCTTGGGGGTCGAGGTGAGCACGTCGATCAGACCGGGCCGCATCTCGGCGGGCTGCAGGTAGCTGACGCGGACGCGCTCGATGCCGTCGACGGCCGCCAGCTCGGGCAGCAGGGTCTCCAGCAGGCGGATGTCGCCCAGGTCCTTGCCGTACGAGGTGTTGTTCTCGGATACCAGCATGATCTCCTTGACGCCCTGCTCGGCGAGCCAGCGCGTCTCGCCCAGCACGTCGCTGGGGCGGCGGGAGATGAAGGAGCCGCGGAAGGACGGGATGGCGCAGAAGGAGCAGCGCCGGTCACAGCCGGAGGCGAGCTTCACGGAGGCGACCGGGCTCTTGTCCAGGCGGCGGCGCAGCGGCGCGCGCGGCCCGGAGGCGGGCGCGAGTCCGTCCGGCAGGTCGGCGGGGGCCGGGGCGGGCTCCTCGGCGGCCTGGGCGTGGCCAGGCAGGGCCACGTCGGCGCTCTGCCGCTCGGCCGGGCTGATCGGCAGCAGCTTGCGGCGGTCGCGCGGGGTGTGCGCCTCGACGCTGCCGCCGTTGAGGATGGTCTGCAGGCGGTTGGAGATGTCGGCGTAGTCGTCGAAACCGAGGACTCCGTCGGCCTCGGGGAGCGCTTCGGCGAGTTCCTTGCCGTAGCGCTCGGCCATACAGCCGACGGCGACGACGGCCTGGGTCTTGCCGTGATCCTTGAGATCGTTGGCTTCCAGCAGGGCGTCTACGGAGTCCTTCTTGGCGGCTTCGACGAAGCCGCAGGTGTTGACGACGGCTACGTCCGCGTCGGCGGCGTCCTCGACGAGCTCCCAGCCATCCGCCGCCAAGCGGCCTGCGAGCTCCTCCGAGTCCACCTCGTTACGGGCGCAGCCAAGAGTGACAAGGGCGACGGTACGGCGTTCGGGCATGGACTCAAGACTACTTCGTCCCGGCGCCCACCCCCGCCCCAAGTCCCCCCACGACAAGATCCCCGGGGCCGGCGGCGGCCGCCGCGCGGGATCCCGGGGATCTGGAATTTCTTATTCCGTGCTGGTCAGCCCGCCTGGGCCTGGCCCTGGCGCGGGTCGTCCCGGGTGTAGGTGAGACGTTCGACCTGTCCCGACTCGAACCGCTCCTTGATCTCCTTGCCGTTCACGAACAGCTTGACGGCCCCGGCGTCGCCGAGGACGAGGTCCACGGACTCCTTGTCCGTGAAGGTCTTCGACTCGCCCTGTTCGAGGGTGCCGTCGAAGAGGAGCCGGCCGCTGTGGTCCTTCGCCGAGATCCAGCTCTCTCCGGCGTCGGCCGTCAGGACCACGGTGACGAGGTCCTTGGGGGCCGCGGCGATGGCGCTGTCCGAGGGCTCGGGCTTGGGAGCCTTGGGCGCCTGCGGGGTCGGGGCGGCGGGCTGCTTGCCCGCGGTCTGCTTGGGCGCGGGCTTCGGCGAGACGGAACCTTCCGCCACCGGCCGCTTGGACTGCTCGTCGTCGCCGCCGAAGGCGGTGAAGCCGACGAAACCGATCACCGCGACGATGGCGGCGACCATGGCGGCGGTCCAGTTGGGCCGCTGCCGCTCGGGGCGGAGCCGCTCGGCCTCGAACATGGGTGCGGCGGGGGTGGGCGCCGGCCGGCCGCCGTGGGCCGCGTCGTAGCGCTCGACCAGGGGTACCGGGTCGAGGTTGACGGCGCGGGCGAGCGTGCGGATGTGGCCGCGGGCGTACACGTCGCCGCCGCAGCGGGTGAAGTCGTCCTCTTCGATCCCGTGCACGATCGGGATGCGCACCCGCGTGGTGGAACTGACCTCGTCGACGGTGAGCCCGGCGGCGATCCGGGCCTTCTTCAGGGTCGTCCCGATGGACGGCTCTTCGACGGAGCGCTCGACGATGCGGTCCTCGGACCGGTCCTCGGACCGGGCGTCGGTCGAAGGCCGCTCTTCTTCGGGGGAGTTGGAGTTGCCGATGGACACAAGGGCGCCTTTCGAGCGTGTAGCCACCTGCTGGATGTCCAGTCTAGGGGGGTGACGAAAGGGTGGGGCAACCGGAGGGTCCGCTTCCTACGCCATCCGAATGGCGACGGGAACGGCCGCCGGTGCCTCCCTCAACTTGACGCACGCCCAAGGGAAACGGTTGCCGCCGGATCAGGTGACGATCCGGCCACGATCCCATTCGGTCGGGTGAGGCGGCCGGACCCCCGTTCTAGCGGGCCGCCCGGGACTCCCGGGGATTCCGCTTCTCCCGGGACCCGGGTGTCCCCGGGGACTCCCGGCGCCTCGCGGACCCCCCTACGGGGCCTCCTCGCCGCGGATCACGGCGAGCACCCCGTCGAGTTCGTCGGGCTTGACCAGCACGTCGCGCGCCTTGGAACCCTCGCTCGGCCCGACGACCCCGCGGGACTCCATCAGGTCCATGAGCCGGCCCGCCTTGGCGAAGCCGACCCGCAGCTTGCGCTGGAGCATCGAGGTGGAGCCGAACTGGGTGGAGACCACCAGCTCCGCCGCCTGGCACAGCAGGTCCAGGTCGTCGCCGATCTCCTCGTCGATCTCCTTCTTCTGCTTCTGCCCGACCGTGACGTCGTCCCGGAAGACGGGCGCCATCTGGTCCTTGCAGTGCTGGACGATCCCGGCGATCTCGTCCTCGGTGACGAAGGCGCCCTGGAGGCGGACCGGCTTGTTCGCGCCCATCGGCAGGAACAGTCCGTCACCCTTGCCGATCAGCTTCTCCGCGCCCGGCTGGTCCAGGATGACCCGGCTGTCGGCCAGGGAGGAGGTCGCGAACGCCAGCCGCGAGGGCACGTTCGCCTTGATCAGACCGGTCACCACGTCCACCGAGGGCCGCTGGGTGGCGAGCACCAGGTGGATGCCGGCCGCGCGGGCCAGCTGGGTGATGCGGACGATCGAGTCCTCGACGTCGCGCGGGGCCACCATCATCAGGTCCGCCAGCTCGTCGACGATCACCAGCAGGTACGGGTACGGGCTGAGCTCGCGCTCGCTGCCCGGCGGCAGCTTGATCTTGCCGTCCCGGATCGCCTGGTTGAAGTCGTCGATGTGCCGGTAGCCGAAGGCGGCCAGGTCGTCGTAGCGCAGGTCCATCTCGCGCACGACCCACTGGAGGGCCTCGGCGGCCCGCTTGGGGTTGGTGATGATCGGCGTGATCAGGTGCGGGATGCCCTCGTAGGCGGTCAGCTCGACCCGCTTGGGGTCGACCAGCACCATCCGGACGTCCTCCGGGGTGGCCCGCACCATGATCGAGGTGATCAGGCAGTTGATGCAGGACGACTTTCCGGAACCGGTGGCGCCCGCGACCAGCACGTGCGGCATCTTCGCGAGGTTGGCCATGACGTAGCCGCCCTCGACGTCCTTGCCCAGCGCGACCAGCATCGGGTGGTCGTCCTCGGCGGCGTCCGCGAGGCGCAGCACGTCGCCCAGGTTGACCATCTCGCGGTCGGTGTTCGGGATCTCGATGCCCACGGCGGATTTGCCCGGGATCGGGCTGATGATCCGCACGTCCGGCGAGGCCACGGCGTACGCGATGTTCTTCGCCAGCGCCGTGATCCGCTCGACCTTCACCGCGGCGCCGAGCGTCACCTCGTAGCGGGTGACCGTCGGGCCCCGGGTGAAGCCCGTGACCTGCGCGTCCACCTTGAACTCGGTGAACACGTTCGTCAGCGCCGCCACCACCGTGTCGTTGGCGGCGCTGCGGGTCTTGCCCGGCCCGCCCTTCTCCAGCAGCTCCAGCGAGGGCAGTGCGTACGTGATGTCCCCGCGCAGCTGGAGCTGTTCGGCCCGGGGCGGCAGCGGCTGGGCCGCCGGCGGGGTCTTCGTCAGGTCCGGCACCGACAGCGTCCCGGAGACCGCGGCGGTCCGCTCGTGCGGGGCGCCGTCGAACCCGTCGCCCGGAGCCGGGGCCTCGCCCGGAGCCGGGGCCGGAGCCTTGGCGGCGACGGGCCGCTCCTCCCGCGCGGGCGGCACCGGAGCGGTGATCTCCGCCCCCTCCCCCCGGCCGGAGATGCCCTGGGTGAGATCGGCGACCAGCGGGTTCGGCGGCAGCCCCCCGTAGACCACCCCGTCCAGCGCGGCCGCTGCCGCCGCCGCGACGTCGACCGCGTCCGGCTCGCGCCCGCCGGGCCGCGCGGCGCTCCGCCGGGGCCGGCGCCGCCGGGCCAGGGCCGCTTCCTCGGCCTCGTCCACGGTGCCGCCGGTACGGGCCTGCCACTGCTCGGCGTCGTGACGGTCCGGCCGCCCGGCGCCCTCGTGCGGCTCCCCGTACCCCTCGTCGTACGCGTTGGGCTGGATCACCCCGAGCCGGATCCCGGCGCGGCGCAGCCGCTGCGGGATCGCCGCGACCGGGGTGGCGGTGACCACCAGCAGCCCGAAGACCGTCAGCAGCACCAGCATGGGCACGGCCAGCGGCGCCCCCATGGTGAAGATCAGCGGCTTGGAGGCGGCCCAGCCGATCAGCCCGCCCGCGTTCTGCATGGCGGTGGTGCCCTCGTCCCGGCCGGGTGCCCCGCAGGCGATGTGCACCAGCCCCAGGACTCCGATGACCAGGGCGGACAGGCCGATGCCGATGCGCCCGTTGGCGTCGGTCTGCTCGGGGTGGCGGATGAAACGTGCCGCCATGACCCCCAGCAGGATCGGCACGAGCAGGTCCAGGCGCCCGAAGGCCCCGGTGACCAGCATCGTGACCAGGTCCCCGACGGGCCCGCTCAGGTTCGACCAGGTGCCGGCGGCGACGATCAGCGCGAGGGCGATCAGCAGCAGCGCCACGCCGTCCTTGCGGTGGGCCGGGTCCAGGTTCCTGGCGCCCCTGCCGATCCCGCGGAAGAGCCCGCCGACGGCGTGTGCGAGACCGAGCCAGCACCAGCGGACCAGCCGCACCACTCCCCCGCTCGGCGACGGCGCCGGCTTCGCGGCGGCCTTCTTCGCCGCGGGACGCTTGGCCGCGGCGGCCTTCTTCGCGGGGGGCTTACGCGGGGCCGTCTTCTTCGTCGGCGCCGTCGTACGGCCGGTGCGGCCCTTCGCGGTGCCCGCCGTGCTCTGGGAACCCTTGCCGGACGTACTTGAGGCCATGGGGCCGAGGTTACCTGTGCGCACGCCGGTGGACACGCGTGCCCACCCCTTCACCCGTTCGTGTCGCCCCGCCCGTAAGCGCTTTGACGCCGTGACAGAACTGACGGGTGCCCAGCCGCGTTGCCGGGCGGGCCGCTCCGCCGTCGCGCGGCGGGGCGGCCCGGCGGTCTCAGCCCTGCGCGGGCAGGACCGCGGCTCCCCCGCTGGCGCCCGGCTCCAGCGCGTCGAGCGCCCGCCGCAGCCCGGTCAGCTTCCGCTCCAGGTGGGCGGCCGTGGCGACCACCCCGGCGTCCGCGGAGTCCTCGCCGAGCTGCTTGGTCAGCGCCTCGGCCTGTTCCTCGACCGCGGCCAGCCGCGCGGACAGCTCGGCCAGCAGCCCGGCCGTCTCCCGGCCGCCGTCGCCGTTGGTGCCGCCGCCCTCCAGCTGGAGGCGCAGCAGGGCCGCCTGCTCCCGCAGCTGACAGTTCTTCGTGTACAGCTCGACGAACACCGAGACCTTGGCGCGCAGCACCCACGGGTCGAACGGCTTCGAGATGTAGTCGACCGCGCCCGCCGCGTAACCGCGGAAGGTGTGGTGCGGACCGTGGTTGATCGCGGTGAGGAAGATGATCGGGATGTCCCGGGTCCGTTCGCGCCGCTTGATGTGCGCGGCCGTTTCGAATCCGTCCATGCCCGGCATCTGGACATCCAGCAGGATGACCGCGAAATCGTCCGTAAGCAGCGCTTTGAGCGCTTCCTCCCCCGACGACGCCCGGACCAGTGTCTGATCGAGCGCGGAGAGGATGGCCTCCAGCGCCAGCAGATTCTCCGGCCGGTCGTCGACCAGGAGGATCTTGGCCTTCTGCACCATGCCCTGTCCTCCTCGCCCCGGCATGGGGCCTCCCCGGCTCCTGGCTCCGGCATGCGCGCCGGGCCCCGCCCCAGAGGACGGCATCCTTGAGCCGTCCGTCCTTGTGCCGGTCATCGTAGCCCCAGTCCCGAGATCGCCACACCCTGTCACCAAGATGTCACTGTGCCCGAAGCGGAAACGCGGGGGGAGACCCGAAGGTTCCCCCCTCCCGGTCTCCGCCCGCGGCCCGCCGTCCGATCAGTTTCCGCGCATGTGCTGTTCCATGACCGTCAGCAGGTAATCGGGCTCGACCGGCTTCGTGACGTAGTCCGAAGCCCCCGAGTCGATGGCCTTCTCCCGGTCGCCCTTCATCGCCTTCGCCGTCAGCGCGATGATCGGCAGCCCCGCGAACTGCGGCATCCGCCGGATCGCCGAGGTCGTCGCGTACCCGTCCATCTCCGGCATCATGATGTCCATCAGCACGACCGCCACGTCGTCGTTCTGCTCCAGGACCTCGATGCCCTCCCGGCCGTTCTCCGCGTACAGCACCGCCAGCCCGTGCTGCTCCAGCACACTCGTCAGCGCGAACACGTTCCGCACGTCGTCGTCCACGATCAGCACCCGCTCACCGTGGAAGTCGTACGTCCGCGGCGGCGCCGGCAGCGGCTCCTCCACCCCCCACGCGTCGCCTCCCTCCGGCTGCCCCGGCACCTCCGTGCGCGGCAGCGGACCGCCCGCCGACGGCTTGCGCCGGCGCCGGAACAGCGCCGAGGACCCCTGCCCGGCCGGCTCCGCCGCCGGCAGCGCCTGCCGCGGCGCCGCACCCAGCGGGGCCGGAAGCACCGCCGGGAGCGGCTGCACCGCCGACGGCTCCTCCTCGGCCGCCCTGCGGTACTCCCCGCGCGCCCCGCCGGGCGTCGGCGGCGCGTACCCCTGCGGCGGCAGCTCGCTCGGGTGCAGCGGCAGGTACAGCGTGAACGTCGACCCCCGGCCGGGCTCGCTCGCCGCGTGGATCTCCCCGCCCAGCAGCCGGGCGATCTCCCGGCTGATCGACAGCCCGAGGCCGGTGCCCCCGTACTTGCGGCTGGTCGTGCCGTCTGCCTGCTTGAACGCCTCGAAGATCACCAGCATCTTGCTCGCCGCGATCCCGATCCCGGTGTCCGTCACGGAGAAGGCGATCAGGTCGGCATCCGCGTCCCGCAGCGACCCCGCCTCCAGCAGCTGCTCCCGGATGGCCGTCGGCACATCGGCCCCGGCGGGCCGGATCACCAGCTCCACCGCCCCGTTGTCGGTGAACTTCACCGCGTTCGACAGCAGGTTGCGCAGCACCTGCAGCAGCCGCTGCTCGTCCGTGTGCAGGGTCGCGGGCAGCTCCGGCGAGACCCGCACCGAGAAGTCCAGCCCCTTCTCCGCGGTCAGCGGCCGGAAGGTGGCCTCCACGTAGTCCACCAGCTGCACCAGCGCGATCCGCGTCGGCGACACGTCCATCTTCCCCGCCTCGACCTTCGACAGGTCCAGGATGTCGTTGATCAGCTGGAGCAGGTCCGAGCCCGCGCCGTGGATGGTCTCGGCGAACTCCACCTGCTTCGGCGACAGGTTCTCGTCCGCGTTGTCGGCGAGGAGCTTCGCCAGGATCAGCAGCGAGTTCAGCGGGGTCCGCAGCTCGTGCGACATGTTCGCGAGGAACTCGCTCTTGTACCGCATGGAGACCGCGAGCTGCTCGGCGCGCTCCTCCAGGACCTGCCGGGCCTCCTCGATCTCGGTGTTCTTCACCTCGATGTCCCGGTTCTGCTGGGCCAGCAGCTCGGCCTTCTCCTCCAGCTCGGCGTTGGCCGCCTGGAGCGCCTTCTGCCGGTTCTCCAGCTCGTCGGAACGCTCGCGCAGCTGCTCGGTCATCTCCTGCGACTGCTTGAGCAGCATCTCCGTCTTGGAGTTCACGGAGATGGTGTTGACGCTCGTACCGATCATCTCGGCGATCTGGCTCAGGAAGTCCTTCTGGATCTGCGTGAACTGCGTGAACGACGCCAGCTCGATGACCCCGAGCACCTTCCCCTCGAACAGCACCGGCAGCACGATCACGTGCGCCGGCCGCGCCTCGCCCAGCCCCGAGGAGATCTTCAGGTAGCCGGGCGGGGTGTTCTCCACCAGGACCGTCCGCTTCTCCTCGGCGACCGTGCCGATCAGCCCCTCGCCCGGCCGGAAGGAGATGGGCATCTGGCCGCCCGCGTACGCGTAACTCCCGCGCATCCGCAGCTCGTACGAGCCCTCCGCGCCGCCGTCCGTCCCGATCTCGGAGGTCCCGCCGGCCGGGACGGCGAGGAAGAAGGCCCCGTGCTGCGCGGAGACCACCGGCGTCAGCTCGCTCATGATCAGCGAGGCCACGTCGTCCAGGTCCCGGCGGCCCTGCATCAGGGCCGAGATCCGGGCGAGGTTGCCCTTGAGCCAGTCCTGCTCCTTGTTGGCCAGGGTGGTGTCGCGCAGGTTCACGATCATCGTGTTGATGTTGTCCTGGAGCACCTGGATCTCGCCCGCCGCGTCCACGTCGACCTTCAGGCTCAGGTCGCCGCGGGTCACCGCCGTGGCCACGGCCGCGATGGCACGGACCTGCCGGGTGAGGTTGCCGGCCATCTCGTTCACGGACTCGGTCAGGTCCCGCCAGGTGCCGTCCACGTCCCGCACCCGGGCCTGGCCGCCGAGGATGCCCTCGGTACCCACCTCGCGCGCCACCCGCGTCACCTGGTCGGCGAAGGACGACAGCTGGTCGACCATCGTGTTGATGGTCGTCTTGAGCTCCAGGATCTCCCCGCGGGCATCGATGTCGATCTTCTTGGTCAGGTCGCCCTTGGCGATGGCGGTCGTCACCATCGCGATCTGCCGCACCTGCCCGGTCAGGTTCGACGCCATGAAGTTCACCGAGTCGGTGAGGTCCTTCCACGTCCCCGAGACGCCCGGCACGTGCGCCTGGCCGCCGAGGATGCCCTCGGTACCCACCTCGCGCGCCACCCGCGTGACCTCGTCCGCGAAGGACGACAGGGTCTTGACCATCGTGTTGACGGTGTCGGCGAGCTGCGCCACCTCGCCGCGCGCCTCGACGGTGACCTTCTTCGTCAGGTCGCCGTTGGCCACCGCCGAGGAGACCTGCGAGATGTTGCGCACCTGCGAGGTCAGGTTGTTCGCCATCAGGTTGACGTTGTCGGTCAGGTCCTTCCAGATGCCGGTCACCCCGCGCACCCGGGCCTGGCCGCCGAGGATGCCCTCCGAGCCCACCTCGCGCGCCACCCGCGTCACCTGCTCCGCGAAGGACGACAGCTGGTCCACCATCGTGTTGACGGTGGTGACCAGTTCGAGGATCTCGCCCTTGGCGTCCACCGTGATCTTCTTCGAGAGGTCGCCCGTGGCCACGGCCGTGGTCACCTCGGCGATGTTGCGCACCTGCGAGGTCAGGTTGTTCGCCATGAAGTTGACGGACTGGGTGAGGTCCTTCCAGGTACCGGAGACGCCCTTGACCTCGGCCTGCCCGCCGAGGATGCCCTCGGTACCCACCTCACGGGCCACCCGCGTCACCTGCTCGGCGAAGCTCGACAGCTGGTCCACCATCGTGTTGAGGGTGTTCTTCAGCTCCAGGATCTCGCCCCGGGCATCCACGTCGATCTTCTGCGACAGATCACCACGCGCCACCGCCGTCGCGACCTGCGCGATGTTGCGCACCTGCGAAGTCAGGTTCCCGGCCATGCCGTTCACCGAATCCGTCAGGTCCCGCCACACACCGGCCACACCGGGCACCTGCGCCTGACCGCCGAGCCGGCCCTCGGTACCCACGTCGCGGGCCACCCGGGTCACCTGCTCCGCGAAGGCGGAGAGCTGGTCGACCATCGTGTTGATGGTGTTCTTCAGCTCCAGGATCTCGCCCCGGGCGTCCACGTCGATCTTCTGCGACAGGTCGCCCCGCGCCACCGCCGTCGTCACCTGGGCGATCTGACGCACCTGCGAAGTCAGGTTCCCCGCCATGAAGTTGACGGAGTCGGTGAGCTCCTTCCAGGTACCGGAGACCCCCTCCACCCGGGCCTGACCGCCGAGCCGGCCCTCCGTGCCCACGTCCCGCGCCATCCGCGTGACCTGGTCGGCGAACGAGGACAGCTGGTCCACCATCGTGTTCACGGTGTTCTTCAGCTGGAGCATCTCACCGGAGACGTCCACCGTGACCTTCTGCGACAGGTCGCCGTTGGCCACCGCCGTCGTCACCTGGGCGATGTTGCGGACCTGCCCGGTGAGGTTGCGGAAGGCAGTGTTCACCGAGTCGGTGAGGTCCTTCCACGTACCCGCCGCCCCCGGCACCTGCGCCTGACCGCCCAGCTCGCCCTCGACGCCGACCTCCCGGGCCACGCGCGTCACCTCGGAGCCGAAGGACTGGAGCTGGTCCACCATCGTGTTGACGGTGTTCTTCAGCTCCAGCATCTCGCCGGCCACGTCGACCGTGACCTTCTGCGACAGGTCGCCGTTGGCCACGGCGGTCGTCACCTGGGCGATGTCCCGCACCTGCGTGGTCAGGTTGCGGAAGACCGTGTTCACCGAGTCGGTGAGGTCCTTCCACGTACCCGCCGCCCCCGGCACCTGCGCCTGACCGCCGAGGAGGCCCTTCGCACCGACCTCGCTGGCCACGCGCGTGACCTCGTCCGCGAAGGTCCGCAGCGTCTCCGTCATCTGATTGATCGTTTCGGCCAGCTGCGCGACCTCGCCCCGCGCGCTGACCCGCACCTTCTGCGACAGGTCACCGTTCGCGACGGCCGTCGTGACCTGCGCGATCCCGCGCACCTGCGCCGTCAGGTTCCCCGCCATCGTGTTGACGGAGTCGGTCAGGTCCTTCCACACGCCGGCGACGCCGGGCACCTTCGCCTGGCCGCCCAGCTCGCCCTCCGTACCCACCTCGCGGGCGACGCGCGTCACCTCGGAGGAGAACGAGGACAGCTGGTCCACCATCGTGTTCACGGTGTTCTTCAGCTGGAGCATCTCGCCGGCCACGTGCACCGTGACCTTGCGCGACAGATCGCCCTTGGCGACCGCCGTCGTCACGAGGGCGATGTCACGCACCTGAGCGGTGAGCCGGTACGCCATCGTGTTGACGGAGTCGGTCAGGTCCTTCCAAGAACCGGACATTCCGCGCACCTGGGCCTGACCGCCCAGCTTGCCCTCGGTACCGACCTCCAGCGCCACCCGCGTCACCTCGTCGGTGAACGCCGACAGCTGGTCGACCAGGTTGTTGACCGTCCGCCCGACCTTCAGGAACTCCCCGCGCAGCGGATGCCCCACCCCGTCCGGGGCCGGCGTGCGCAGGTCCATCCGCTGGTCCAGGTCGCCCTCGGCCACCGCCGACAGCACCCGGCCCACCTCGGACACCGGCCGCGCGAGATCGTCCACCAGCTGGTTCGACGCGTCGATCGCGGCGGCCCAGGAACCCTCGCAGGCCCCCGTCTCCAGCCGCTCGCTCAGCTTGCCCTCACGGCCCACCATCCGCCGGACCCGGGACAGCTCCCCGGTCAGGTGCAGGTTCCGGTCGGCGACTTCGTTGTAGACGGCGGCGATCTCCGCCATCACGCCTTCGCCGGACACCGTCAGCCGCTTGCGGAAGTTCCCGTCCCGCATCGACACCAGGGCCGTGAGCAGGCGGTTCAGAGCGGCGGTGTCGACTTCCGTGGTCCCGTTCCGCCGGGACCGCCCGCCCTTGGGCCGCGTTCCCGTACGCCGCACCGCTGCGCTGGACTCCACCGTGTCCCTCCCGAAAGGGTCGACCTCTGTTCCACCGGACGCCGGCTGTCCAAGCGCCGGCTCTCCAAGCCTGCCCAGTGTTTCACCCTGGCCGAACCCGGCGATAACACTTCGGCACCATCGCACACCGGCCGCACCCTGCGGGTGGAATCCGGTACGACGGCCTCATGGCGACCGCGAAGGTAAGTAACCTGGCATCCGATGTCCAACCGCGTCGAAGGAGACTCGTGATCACGGCACGGGCGGCTGCCAGTTTCGACCCTCAGGGGCGGTCGGTCGCCGCCGCCCGCGCGTTCGTGCGCGACACGCTGCAGGGCTGGGGCTTCGCGGACATCGTCGACGACGCGGTCGTACTGACCAGCGAGCTCGTCACCAACGCCGTGGTCCACGCCGGGACCAGGGCCGAGGTCCTGTGCCTGCGCGCCGAGGACGGCGTACGCGTCGAGGTCGCCGACCGCTACCCCGAGCGCGAGCTGCCCCTGCGGCACCCCGGCGAGCGCCCGTACGCCGACCCCGACCGCGAGAGCGGCCGCGGGCTGATGCTCTGCGCCGCCCTCGCCACCCGCTGGGGCGTCGAGTACACCGCCACCCACAAGCACGTGTGGTTCCGCCTCGACCTCCCGGACCGGCCGGTCGGTACCCGCTCCGCGGGCCCCGTCGTACCGGACCAGTTCCTGCCCCTGGCCGAGAGCCGGGTCCGCGTCGCCGTCCTCCAGATCGACGCCGACGACGCCATCTCCGCCTGGAACGACGACGCCGAGCACATCTTCGGCCACCCCGCCGAGAAGGCCGTCGGCCGCCCCCTCGCCGAGATCGCCGCCTGGCCCCAGACCCCGGGCACCGGCACCGGCGTCGCCGAGGCCCTGCGCCTGTCCCGCTGGGAGGGCAGTTACGGCATCCGCGGCGCCGACGGCCGCGTCATCCCCGTCTACGCCTCCCACCTGCGGGTCCGCGACGCCCACGGCGAGCCCTCCATCGTCTGCCTCCTCGTCCACGACGACGAGCGGGCCCTCCTCCAGACCCCCGTACGCGTCCCCTCCTCCGACGGCCAGCACAGCGAGCCCCGCCCCACCGACCCCTTCGAGGTCTTCATCGGCTCGCCCGCCCCCGACGACCTCGACGGACTGCTGCAACGCACCGTCGAACGGGCCCGCGACATGCTCGACGCCGACGCCGCCTTCCTGCTGCTGGCCACCGACGACGAGACCGAGCTGGAGGTCCGCGCGACCACCGGCCTGCCCTCGACCCGCCAGCGTTTCGCCCGCGTCCCCGTCGAGGCCGGCACCAGCCGCTACGGATCGGCCCGCCTGCCCGCCGTCCACGACGACCTCGCCGTCGTCCCCGGAGCCGTACCGCTGCTGGAGTCCACCGGCATGCGCTCCGTCGTCACCGTCCCCCTCAAGGTCGAGGGCCGCCTCACCGGCTCCCTCGGCGTCGCCGCCGAGGGCCCGGGCCGCTACACCAACGAGGAGGCCCTGCGCCTCCAGTTCGCCGCCGACCGCATCGCGCTCGCCGTCGAGTCCGCCCGCCTCGGCGAGCTGGAACGGCTGCGCCGGGGCTCCCTGTCCTTCCTCGTCGAGGCCTCCGACCTGCTCGCCGGCACCCTCGACCGGGACCAGACCCTGGCCCTCATGGCCCAGATGACCGTCCCGACGCTCGCCACCTGGTGCGCCGTCTACACCATCGCCGACCAGGCCTCGGACCCCTACCTCGCCTACGTCCTGCACGAGGACGAGGAGCGCATCGACGGCCTCAAGGCCCTGCTGTCCCGCGTCGACCCGCCCGAACCGGTCCGCGAGGCCGGCGCCCGCCCCTGGCCGGCGACAGCCGCCGCAGTCGGCGGCGAGACGGTCGTCCTGCCCCTCCTCGCCCGCAACCGGGTGATCGGCATGCTGACCCTCGGCAAGCCCAGCGAGGAGCACTTCCGCCAGGAGATCCTCGAACTCGCCGACGACCTCTCCCGCCGCGCGGCCCTGGCCCTGGACAACGCACGCCTCTACTCCGAGCGCACCGCCATCAGCCGCTCCCTCCAGCGCAGCCTCCTGCCGCCCGGCTCCCCCGCCATCCCCGGCATGGAGGTCGAGGTCATCTACCGCGCCGCCGGCGAGGGCAACGAGGTCGGCGGCGACTTCTACGACGTCTTCCCGATCCGCGACGGCGCGTACGGCTTCGCCATCGGCGACGTCTGCGGTACGGGCCCCGAAGCAGCGGCCGTCACCGGCCTCGCCCGCCACGCCCTGCGCCTCCTGGCCCGCGAGGGCCTCGGCGGTCCGGCGGTCCTGGAACGCCTCAACGCGGCGATCCTCGACGAGGGCGCCCGCAGCCGCTTCCTCACCCTCCTCTACGGGGAACTGCACCCGCAGCCCGACGGCGGCGCCCTGATGAAGGTCGTCTGCGCCGGCCACCCCCTCCCGCTGCGCCTGCGCCCGGACGGCGAGGTCACCCCGGCGGCGGAGCCGCAGCCGCTGCTCGGGGTGATCGACGACCTCGACCTCTACGAACAGACCATGACCCTCGACCCGGGCGACGTCCTGCTCTGCGTCACGGACGGCGTCACCGAGCGCCGCGAGGGCACCAGGATGCTCGGCGACGACGGCCTCGCGGCGGTCCTCACCACCTGCACCGGCCTCACGGCGGGCGCGGTCGCCTCCCGCGTCCTGCGCGCGGTCGAACGCTTCGCCGCGGAACCGGCCTCGGACGACATGGCCATCCTGGCCTTCCGCGTCCCGGAACAGCGCACCGGCGACTGAGCCGCTCCCGCGAGGGCCGCCCCCTGTCGTTTCGGCGGGCAGTGTGGTCGACTCCCGCGCGTGAATATCCTTCTTGCTGTTCTCACCAGCGCGATCGCCGTCGGCGGCACGCTGATCGGCTCCTGGAGCACGTACCTGTTCCAGCGGCGCACTGCCGAGCGGGCCGAGGCGGTGAACCGGGAGGAACGGCTCAGGCAGGAGCGGCTGGCTGCCTTCAGCACGTACGCCGCCGCCGTCACGGAACTCAAACGCGGGCTGATCACGCTGTGGTTCCGCCGCCGGCGGGCCCTGCGGGACCAGGACACGCGCGAGGAACTCCAGGCCGCGCAACTGGACAGCGACCGCCTCGGAGCCGCGGCCGAAGCCGCCGCCTTCCGTCTGCGCCTCGTCGCGGACGATCCCGGCCTGCGCCCCTTGATGACCGCCATTTCGACCCACCTCGGGGCCATCTCCCACGCCGCCGACCGCCAGGCGGTCATAGCGATCGAGGAACGCTTCGAGGAAGCCGTCACAGCCTTCATCGACGCGGCGGCGGCGCGGGTCCAATAAAACAAAAAAGGCCCCCGCCAGATGGCGGGGGCCTTTTCCTTGGAGCCCTTTAACGGAATCGAACCGTTGACCTTCTCCTTACCATGGAGACGCTCTACCGACTGAGCTAAAAGGGCGGGTTGTTCGGCGGCGTCCTACTCTCCCACAGGGTCCCCCCTGCAGTACCATCGGCGCTGAAAGGCTTAGCTTCCGGGTTCGGAATGTAACCGGGCGT
>NZ_JBWKEZ010000065.1:14228-41255 GCF_056434525.1 Streptomyces sp. NPDC044002 | reverse complement strand
AACGATAAAGACCCCAGACAGCGATCCCCCACCGATCTCTCACATCAAAGACAGTGACACCCGATCTCGAAACAAGCCCTGACCAGCACCAACACCCCAAAGACTCACTGTCTCTCACACCACTGCCCCCAAACCGAGAGATCGCACCCAGCTCCTGGACGACGGCGCCCGCCTCGCCGCCATCGTCCCCGGAGTCACCCGCCACGGCGAGGACGTCGGCCGGTGGCTCGCCACCCAGCGCCGCGACTTCCGCCGGCTCGGAGAGGAGCAGCAGCGCCGGCTCGCCGCACTCGGGGTGAAGCCCGCGCGGGCCGTACAGGCCCGCACAGCCGCAGCGACGTCCACGTCCGGGCGGAGTGCGGAAGCCTTCCACAAGGGCCTCCAAGCCCTCCAGCAGTACCTCGAACGCGAAGGCACAGTGGCGAGGATCCCTCGCCCGCACATCGAGGTCGTGCGCCACGACGGGAAGGATGTCGAAGTGCGGTTGGGGGTGTGGCGCAGCAACATGCGCAGCCGGCAAGCAGTACTCCCTGCAGACCAGCGGCAGCAGTTGGCTGATCTCGGGCTGTTCGACTGAGGGGAGTCTTCGGCAGATTCAGGTCGCTTCGCCGGTGATGGGATAGTGATCGAATTGCGGCCAGGGAAAAATGGCCCAGGTGGACGGGTCCGCGAGCGTGAAGACGTGATTCGCGCTCCGTGTCATCGGGCTCTCACTGGGCGGAATCTCCAGCCTGTATGCCGTGATGGTGTGTCCGTCGGCGTCCAGGACAGTCAGGCACCCAGGCAGGGCGGTTCCACCAGTTGCCCTGACGATGTAGGTCTGATCTCGGGCTTCCAGTGTGAGGGTGGCCTTGTCCTCGTCACTGACCTGTACAGCCTCGGTGATCAAGAGTCGGGGCTGTTCGGAAAGGCCATCATCGGCCATGTCGTCTCCTGTCCTGCGCTGCGTCGATGAGATCTCAGATCACCGCGGCGAACAGACCGTTCGCCAAAAGGACGACGAAGGCCGAACACACGCGGCGATGATGCGTTTTGCCTGGTTGGACGTATACGAACCCTTAAGCAATCCCCCCTCTTCCCGGCCCTTACCGGTTCTGTCCTCCGCTTGGCGGACTGGTGATCCCGGGTGCCATGAGCGGAAGGCAGTGAGCCGGCCCGGAAGGGCCCCGTCGATCACCTGCCCGACGGCCCGCATCGCACCGGGGTGTGGCTGGCCAACCAGCACCAGCGGCGCGACCGGCTCGACGCTGTGCAGCTCGAAGTCCTCGCCGGGCTCGGGGTGGAGTGGGCCGGCTCCTGATCGCCCGTCCCGTCCCCGGGCGCCGAGACAGTCGTCGGCCGGGGATGGGAGCGTCGGATGCTGTGTACGGTCCCGGCTACGGGCGCCTTCCAGGCCCGCCGCCCGCTTCCTCGGCGGCATGACGCTGGACCTCTTCCGAGGGCGCGACCAGCGGCCCGGTCGGCGGCGGAGCAGGCCGCGGCCGGTACACCGCGCCCCGGTACCGAGTGACCACGCCGGCCATGCCGCCCAGGAACGTCAACACGAAGTCCGACTCCACCAGACCGAGGTGGCCCGCCCGCCAGCCCGCCACGACCAGGACGCCGGTCAGCAAGAAGCCCTCGACCGCGATCCGGTCCCGGCCGGACAGCCCCCACCAAGCCGGCCGCCCCCGCTCCACCCACGCACCGATACCCCGCCGCCCGGGAGCCCCGGCCGTCACCGGCCCTGCCCCCGGCCCGAAGTCTGAGCGGGGGCCGCCTGCCGGTGCGCGGGCACCGCAGGCTCCACCGGCGCGGCCTGACCAGGGGCCGCGCCGGTGGGGGGTGGTGGAACGGGAACGGGCAGCAGCGGCGGAGACACGAGGACCGTCGGGAACCGGAGCGCCGGGCGGGGCGGTCAGGGCGCGCAACGTGGCGCCGACCATGCGGCCCGCGAGTTCTTCGGGCGAACCCTGCTGCCAGGCGGTGACGTCCCCCAGCCCGGCCTTCAGACGGTCGAGCAGTCCCTGCTCTCCCTCCGGACCGCGGGCGACACCGGCCATGCGGGCAGCCAGCACAGGCCAGGCCCGGGTACTGACCAGGAGGGCGCTCTCCCACTCGGAGCCGACGCAGTTCCGCACGAGGGACACCAGCCAGCTGTTCGCCGCCGGCCAACGCCAAGCTGCCCAAGGGCCGCAGGCCGGTCCGACAGATCCAGGTCGTTCGGGACACTCAACCCTTCGGTCAGCGGCCCCCACATCGCGCGGGCATCCGCACTCACCGCCACCGGCTCCGCAGCAGGAGCCGGAGCAGGAAGGAGCAGCAGGGACGGCCTCCGGCCCGACGGACGAGACGGCCGCGTACGGGGCGGGGGCGGGCGCAGGCCGGGCTGCGGGCACCCCGGCAGTGGCCATCCATCCGGCCGCGCCTACACGCACGCCACCGGAACTACCCGAGAAACGACAAGAACCTGAACCGGGCCGGCGACATCTTTCGTCCCATCGGCCCAGGTCAGGACACCACAAGCAGGTGAACACTCCCGTCGCCAGCCAGTGAAAGACCTGTGACGCCCATCAACCGGCCGGCCTCGACCGCGCCGAAAAGTCCTGCGCCAGTTCGCCAACGGCATCGACGCCGACAACCGGCGCGTACACCGCGCCTTCCTCGCCTCCGTACGCGTCCTCGGCGAAGGCGTCGACATCACCGGCGAACGCGGCGTCGAAGCCATCTGCTTCGCCGACACCCGCGGCTCCCAGGTCGAGATCGTCCAGAACATCGGCCGCGCGCTCCGGCTCAACAAGGACGGCTCCACCAAGGTCGCCCGGATCATCGTGCCCGTCTTCCTGGAGCCCGGCGAGGACCCGACCGACATGGTCGCCAGCGCCAGCTTCCGCCCCCTTGTAGCCGTCCTCCAGGGCCTGCGCAGTCATGACGACCGTCTGGTCGAGCAGCTCGCCTCCCGCGCCCTCACCAGCGGGAAGCGCCGGCTGCACATCCGGCGCGACGCGGATGGGCAGATCGTCGGCACCGGTGGCGAGGGCGAGGACCAGGAGGACGGCGCCGACGCGGCGACCGAGTCGGCGCTGCTCCACTTCTCCAGCCCGCGCGACGCCGCCACCATCGCCGCATTCCTCCGCACCCGGGTCTACCGGCCAGAGTCCCTGGTGTGGCTGGAGGGCTACCAGGCCCTGCTGCGGTGGCGGGCGGAGAACGAGATCACCGGCGTCCACGCCGTCCCCTACGACGTGGAGGTCGAGGTCGGCGTCACCAAGGCGTTCCCGCTCGGACGGTGGGTGCACCAGCAGCGCAAGGCCCTGCGCGCCGGGGAGCTCGAGGACCGGCGCAAGGTCCTCCTGGACGCCTCGGAGGCCGGGATGGTGTGGGAACCGGGCGAGGAGGCGTGGGAGGCCAAGCTCGCCGTGCTCCGGTCGTACCGGCGGGCCACCGGGCATCTCGCGCCCCGGCAGGACGCCGTGTGGGGCGTGGACGACGCGATGGTGCCCGTCGGGCAGTACATGGCCAACTCCGCAGGAAGGGCGCGAAGAACGGGCTGGGGAAGGACGAGGACACCGCGACCACCCGGGCCGCGCAGCTCGCCGCGATCGACAAGGACTGGAACTGCCCCTGGCCACTCGACTGGCAGCGGCACCACCGCGTCCTGGCCGACCTGGTCGACGCCGACGGACGGCCGCCCGACATCGCGCCCGGCGTGCTGTGGGACGGCGACGACATCGGGCGGTGGCTCCAGCAGCAGAAGCAGCCGGCCACCTGGGCGCGGCTGCTGCCCGAGCAGCAGGCGCGGCTGACCGCGCTGGGCGTACAACCCGACCAGAAGCCGTCCCCCGCCCCCGCGGCCAGCCGCGGGGCAAAGGGGCCGAGCAAGGCACAGCAGGCATTCCAGCGGGGCCTGACAGCCCTCACACAGTGGGTAGAGCGGGAAGGCACCCACCGGCCCGTCCCCCGCGCCCACGGCGAGGAGATCACGGTCGAAGGTGAGGCGGAGACGGTGATCGTCAAGCTCGGTGTATGGGTCTCCAACACCAAAACCCGACGCGACAAACTCACCACCGACCAACACGCCGCACTCGCCGAGCTCGGCGTCGACTGGGCGTGACACGCCACCCCGCCCGTCATTGAGCCGGGAGCTCAGCGAAGTGGAGACCCCGGGACATCGTGACCCCCGGGCCCTCCGGCTTGTCCTCCTGCACCGGGATGCTGGTCCAGCAGGCTGCAACACAGAAGCAGCCGCGCTGATCGTCCCGCGTCTCGCCGACTCGCGGACGTCGGTTCTTGAACAGCGGAAACTGCTGGCCCAGCCACCGGGTGCCGGTCTAGGTATCAGCCTTTGGGCGAAGCAATACACGCCCAGGAGCCGGGCGTGTCAGTGGCCTGCGGCATGATGCTGGGTCTGACGGCGCATCCAATAGTGACTTCCGAGACCGTCTTCAACAGGGGGCTTTGTGCACAAGCTGGTCGCAGATGAGGTAGGGGTCACGGAGGATCGGCAATTGCACTACGAGAGGTGGCAGTGGGGCGGAAGGCTGCCAAGCGAGAGGCTGCACGGTGTCCGCGGGAGCAACGTCCTGGGTCTGCTCACCTTCGACAGTGACCTGGTGCACGCCCTCGATGTCGCGGGTCCCGAGATCCAGCGTTCAGTGGCATTGTGCGCCGCACGGCGGGCGTGCGACGCGGCGGGCCTGACCGATGTGCGGTGGGTCGCCCCAGCGCTCACCGCGTTGGCGCAGGGGCATCCCCTACCGGCGCCCTTCGACGACGACGACCAGATGTGGGAAACCCTGCGATCCTCCCCCCTCGTCCCGGGTCCGACGGTGCTCGGGGCGATGCCCCCCGAGCGACCGCCGTACATCCCCCCACCGCCGGCAGGGTGGACGTGGGTCCCGGCCGCAGAGCCGAGAGACGACGGGGCGACGTGCTACGAACTCGACCGGCTACCGGGCAGCCGCGCGCCGATGGAGTCCGCTTCCTTGCTGGTGTACCCCGGCACACCGGACGCCCGCGGACCGATCTCACAGCCGTACTTCGCTCTCCCCGCCCTGCTCGCTGCTGCTGAGCCCGATCCGCTGAAAGCGGCTCTGGACGCGGTCTGGCATGCGTTGCACACGCACGGCGAGCACTACCCCGAACTGCTGAAGGAGATCTGGGCGCTCTGCTCCGGGCGGGCGATCGCACTTGGCGCCCCCATCGCCGTCGCCGACCCGGAGCCCAAAGATGTCCCTGCACCCTACTCGCCGTAGACGGGCCGGTTGGCGACTGCACCGTCGCGGATCTTCACATGGACGGCGTCGGTGAAGACCACCGGACAGGCGACGTCAAGCGGTCCGTTCTGCCACTCGGGCATGCCGTCCAGGAGCTCGTCGGTGATCGTGGAGCTCGTCTGGCGGGAGACCTCAGCGCCATAAACCTCGGCCAGTGGGCCTGGAGTGCTGCTGTTCCAGCTTCCTGCCGGCCTCGCCCTGCTGCTCCTGGCGACCACCGAACATCGGCACACCGGCCGGCACCGCCAGAACTGAACGTGTGCGGAGCGTGCCAGCCGGACCGTCCGAGCCTGTGGGACTGGCGCACCTGGACCGCGCCGACACTGCAGCTGCTTGGGCAGATTCCAGGTGCTGCCGGCCAGCGACGACAACGAGCTCCGCAGCAGAGCCCCTGGCCGTGCCGGGCGGACATACGGCTTCCCGCGCAGCACGGGCAGGAAGGCCGGGGCCGGCTCCGTGCCCGTACGGCGCAGCCCTCAGGCCGGTCAGCGGGCCAGCAGGGTGCGTGGGTCCCGCGGCCTGCCGGACCGTGCCACCAGCAGCGGCAGCAACCTATACCGCCACGTGTCGAGATGAACCATGCCACCGGACATCCCACCGTGCGCATACCGCTCCCGGTACACGTGCGGGGCCGGCTCACCGAGTAGGTCGACTTCCACAAGCTCCTCGAACGTCGACCGCAGGAGGGCGGCGACCGCCTCGGCCGACGGCGGGACCTCCCTACCGGACAAGGCCTCCCTCAGCGCCTGCCAGACGTGCGGATCGCCACGCAACCCCCACCGGCCGGGTCCCGGGTCGAAGAGCTCGGACATTTTCGCCACGGTGGCCCGATCATGTGTCATGACACCAGCCTCCCAGAGATCCGCGGTGTGTCCCACCCTGATCCGATCCGCCGGAAGCGGCGTCGACGCCGCATGCAAACGCCGGTCCGCCGACGGATGTCAGAAGGGCGGCGCTGTACGCACTATCGATGCTCGCCCGATACCAGCCCGCCCAGTGGGCGAACCACATCAACGTGGACGGCAGCCGACACGCGGTCCCCATCGAAAAGATCCTGGAACGGGCCATGGAACACCTACCCGTACTGATCGCGGACACCATCGATGAAGTCGCCGCCTGGTCGTAGACAGAAGGCGATGCTCACGCGTGCGATCTGCTGCGCGAGGACGTCGCGGTCGATGTACGGGTCGACCGCGGCGAGGACCAGGCGCTGGAGTTCGTTCGGCTCCAGCGCCTCCACCTCCTGCTGGAGCGGGTGCTCGATGTCGAAGCCGTAGCGGGCGAAGGGCGGCCACCTCGGGTCGCAGCGCTTGCCCTCCGTCGCCGGGAGCCCGTACGCCCGCGCCTTCTCGTAGGTGAGCGGCACCGGTCACCGAGCTCCACCTGCCCGTGCGCTCCACCCAGTCCCGCTCTCTCCGCTCGTGCAGCACTGCGTGCAGCTGCGATCTTCAGTCAGCCTGTGCTCGCTCGGACGACTTCAGGTCGACGACGGATAACTCTCCCGTGTCCAGGTGGCCGATCAGGTCGATCCGGCCGTTGACCGTGATGCACGGCGCCATGTGCACGTCGATTGGCAGTCCGGAGTGCTCTGTCAGCGCACGTCGGGCCCCGTTGTCACGCAGGTACCGGCTCACTGCCCGAATTGTGGAGCCGGCGCAAACGGGGAGTGCAGGTGTCGGTCGACCAACGCCTCGACCTCAACGGCGGTCCCGACATCGCCCTTGACCACCCACCGCCCGCCGCAAGCCCCATGAACCCCCGCCACCCGCCCGGCGGAGCACCCTTACCCGAACGAGTGCACCTGAGCGGCCTCACCCGCCCGGGGTGACGGCCAGATCCCAGTCGAACTCCCTGAGCTGCACGGTGTCGATGCTCCAGGAGACGCCGTACCGGCCGTCCGGGGTGAAGTCCGCGCCGATCACCCGCTGCCCGTGGCCCGGGAGCACCTTCAGGCAGCGGCCGGTCCCGGTCTCCCACAGCCGGGCTGTCGCGTCTTCGCCCGCCGACAGGGCGAACCGGCCGTCCGGGGCGAGCCGGACGGCGTTGGCGAAGCGGGGCTGCGGCTCGAAGGCGCGCAGGAGTTCACCGGTCGAGGCGTCCCAGAGCCGCAGGGCCGGCTCCTGGTCGGCGCTGCTGAGCACGTGCCGGCCGTCGGCGGAGAGCCGGGCCGCCACCACCGTCCGGCCGTGGCCGCGCAGGGTGCGCAGGCAGCGGCCGGAGCCGAGGTCCCACAGCCGGACCGTCAGGTCGCGGCCGCCGGTGACGGCGATCCCGGCCGCAGTGTCCAGGTGGGCGGTGTGGACCTGGGCCTCGTGCCCGGCCAGCTCGGCCGTCACCCGGCCGCGGTCCAGATCCCAGAGCCGCACGACGTGGTCCGGGCCGATCACCAGGGCGTGCCGGCCGTCGGCGGAGAACGAGGCCGGGAGGGAGGCTTGGACCTCGCGCCCGTCGAGGTGGACGAGGCGCTCACCGCTTTCCGCTGACCAGACCGAGAGCTCGCCGCCGAAGGTGGAGTGGAGCAGCCGGCTTCCGTCCGCGCTCATCGCGGCCCGGCCGATGTCGCGGGTCGGCAGGGTGTGTCCGCAGTCCCCGCTCGCCACCTCCCAGAGCCGGACGGTGCGGTCGCTGCCGCTGGTGACGGCGGTCCGGGCGTCGGCGGAGAGGACGACCGAGAGCACATTGGACGGGTGCCCGGTGAGTATTTGCCGCGACCAGACCGAGCGCAGCCCGGTGCGGGTGGTGTGCAGGGCCAGGCCGCGCCAGGCCGCCAGCACGGCCGGGGAGCGCTCGTGGCCGGGGACGGCCCGGGCGCGGCCGAGCAGGGTGAGCGCGGTGCTGTGGTCGCCCGCCGTCCGGGCCCGTTCCGCCTCCTCGACGAGGGCCCGCACCCGGCCGGCCAGGGCGGCCGTCTCGCCCTGCCGCTGCGGGCGGCTGACCAGGTGGGGGGCGGTGTACCGGCCCGGGAGGTCCCAGCGGCGTAGCGTGTTGTCGGAGCTGCCCGTGCGGACCGTCCCGGCCGGCCGGTCCAGCTGGACGAGCTCCACGTCCCGCCCGTGGCCCCGGTAGGTGCGCAGGCAGCGGCCTGTGGCGAGGTCCCAGAGGCGGGCGGTCCCGTCCAGGCTGCCGGAGAGCAGGAGGCGCAGGTCCGGGCTGAGCCGCAGGGCGGTGATCCGGTGGGTGTGCCCGGTCAGGACGCGCAGGCACTGGCCGGTCGTCAGGTCCCAGAGTCGCAGCGCGCCCCCGGCCCGGGAGAAGTGGTCCCCGGTGACGAGGTGTCGGCCGTCGGCGGAGAACGAGGCCGTCGCGACCTGGGCCTCTCCCCCGGGCAGGACCTGGAGGCGGCGGCCGGCCTCCAGGTCCCAGAGCCGGGCGGCGCCGTCCGCGTAGCCGGTGACCAGGGCCCGCCGGCCGTCCGGGCCGAGCACGCCCGCGGCCTCCCAGCCGAGCCCGTCGTCGATGGTGAAGCGGGCCCGGCCCGTCCGCAGGTCCCACACCTCCACCCGGCCCCGGGTGTCCATCGGCCCGAAATCACCCGGCTCGGCGATCGGGACCAGCGCGACCCCGGCCTCCTGGTGCAGCCGCGGCCGCCGCATCCGGGTCGCCCGGCCGGTCCCGTCCGGACGCAGGGTCAGGAGCCGGCTCCCGTCCTGCAGGTCCCAGAGCCGGACGGCGCCGTCGCGGCCCGCGACGAGTGCCTGGCGGCCGTCCGCGCCGAGGTCGGCCTGCGGCACCCCTGCCTCCCCGCAGTCCAGCTCGCGCAGGCACTGACCGGTCGTCAGGTCCCACAGGCGCAGCAGCCCGCCCTGCACGGCGGTCAGCGCCAGGCGGCCGTCCGCGCCGGTGCTCACCGGGAAGTCCGGCGGGAGCCGGTTCGGCGCGCAGTGGTACCAGTCGATCGCCCGGACCTGGTCGGCCGGGGCGCCGAGCGCGGCCGCTGCCCGGCGGGCCGCCGCGAGCTCCGGGTGCTCCGGGCCCGGCCGGCCCTCGGCGGCGGCCAGCAGGCGCCCGGCCCCGGTGAGGTCGCCGCGCTCCAGGTGGACCTGGGCGGTGAGCAGCGCCGGCCCGGCGTCGTCCGGGCCGCCCTCGCCGGCCGCGGCCAGGTCGGCGAGCAGGGCCTCGTCGGTGATCCGGCCCCTCCTCCAGTCCAGCAGGCCGGAGTTGTACCGGGTGGCCAGGTGCTGCGGGTCGGTCTCCAGGGCTGCGGTGAACGCGGCGGCGGCGCCCTCCTCGTCGCCGAGGTCCAGCAGGGAGAGCGCCCGGTTCCCGTGCTCGGCGGCGAGCAGGTCGGCGGCCCGGGGCTCCGGCCGCGGATAGGGGCGGCCGAGCAGGCGGTGGTACACGGCGGCGAGCTCGACCGCCACCGCGGCCACCGAGGCGGGCCGATCGGCGGGGTCCTGACGCAGGCAGCGGGCCAGCACCCGGGCGAGCTCGGGCGGGATCGGCGGTAGCCCCTCGCCCGCGGAACCCTTGGCGCGGCAGGTTTCCAGCACGCCCTCCGCGAGCGGCCCGAGCAGCCAGCGCACCTCGCCGGTGAACATCTCCAGCACCGAGACACCGAAGCTGAAGAGGTCGCTGCGCGCGCCGACCCGGCGGCCGGCCGCCTGCTCGGGCGCGGCGTACGCCGGGGTCATCCCGCCGCCGGTGAGCAGCAGGCTCGCTCCCGGCCGGACCTCGGCCGAGCCGGTCAGGGCGGCGGCGTGGGCCCGGGCCAGGCCGAAGTCGGTGATCTTCGCGGTGCCGGAGTCGTCGAGCAGGACGTTGGCCGGCTTCACGTCCTGGTGCACCACGCCACGCCGGTGCGCGTGCTCCAGGCCCCAGGCCGTCTGCACCGCCACGTCGAGAATCCGGGCGAGCACCTCCGCCTCCCCGCCCGCGTACAGCTGCCGGCTGCGGATCCGGTCGGCCAGGCTGCCGCCGGGCACGTACTCGGCGAAGACCCGCGGCACGCCCCCGATGGTGCGGACGTAGTGGCAGCCGCAGACGTGCGGGTGCAGGCCGAGCGAGACCCAGGTCTGGGCCTCCGCGGTGAACAGCGCGCGGCGGCGCGGGCTGTCGGCGCCGCCGAGCAGCGGGCTCTTCACCGCCAGGTCGGTGCCCCAGCCGAGGTGCCGGACCCGGAACACCTCGCCCATGCCGCCCCGGCCGAGCAGCGCGGTCACCTCGTACCGGCCGTCGACGATCTCCCCCACCCGCCAGCGCGCGGACCCGTCCCCGCTCATGCGAACCCCTCCCCCGTCGGTCCAGGGCCGACGCTACGCCAGTGGAGGGTGCCCGGCCGACGATTCGTCAGGCTTCAGTACTGCCAGGGGCGTTCCTCGCCGGGGCGGACCTCGGCGGCGAAGTCGTCGGCGGTGCGGGCGATGACGGAGCGGGCGATGACGGAGCGGCCCCCGATGTGGGTGAGCCAGTGCTGGCCGGGGCCGCGCCGACGGGTGGCGGCAGAGCTGGAACGGCAGCGGAAGCGAGACGCGGGTCCGTCAGGAACCGGGGCACCGGGCGGAGCGGTCAGGGAGCGCAGGACCGCCCCGACCATGCGGCCCGCGAGCTCGCCGGGCGGGCCCTGCTCCCAGGCGGGGTTGTTCAGCAAGGCGGCCTTCAACCGCGCGCGCAGCCCCTGCTCTCCCTCCGCTCCCCGGGCGACGTCGGCCTGCGCGCCGCAAGCACGGACCAGACCCGGGTGGAGACTGGCAGGGCGGTCTCCCGTTCGGAGTTGATGTTGTCCTTTGCGGTGGTCAGCAGTCGGCTGTTCGCCGCCCCGCTGACCCCGAGCCGCTCAAGGGCGGCGGGCCGGGCGGCCAGGTCCAGGTCGTTCGGAACGGCCAGGCCTCGGTCAACGGCCCCCACATCCCGCGGGCGTCCGCGCCCACCACCACCGCCTCCGGGGCCGGGGCCGCCGGGCGGCGGGAACCCCAGCCGGAGCCTCCGGTACGGCAGCGCCCTGCCGGGCCAGGAGCGCGGCGACGGCCCGGCCAACGCCGACACCACCGGGGCGGGGAAGTCGGGGTGGCGTCGGCGCCAGTTCACCACCGCGGCCCTGCCCACCCCCGCGATGCGCGCCACCCCCGCCAACAACACCCGATACCACCCGGGGCGACCGGGTCCAGGGCGGCGAGCGGGGAACGGTGGCCGGCCCCGACCGTGCGCACGGCCCGCCAGTCCACCGCAGGGTGGACCACCTCCACGCCGGGCGAGAATGCTGCTCCTGGCCGATCTCATACGGCCAGGCGACGCCGTCATCACTTCCAGGTGTACGCGCGCCGGCGCCCGGCCGTTCGGTGGCCGCCACTCACGATGCGGCGGCCACCGAACAGAGACGGCTATGAGGTTCCGGTTCCGGCGTAGTCCGCGTCGATGGGCTCGAGGGTGACGACGTCGTCCTCCCGGGACGGACTGTCCATGAGAGGCGAAGCCCACACGCGCCGGGCAAAGAAGCCCTTGACCCGTCGACACGGCCCGCACACTCCACGAGCGGCCGACCCGCGACCGGCAAGGGCTCTGACCGCGATTGCGTGATGGTCGAAAGTACGGGCGAAAGGGGGTGTGCCAGAGTGAGAACCATGACCGGTTCCGAGTTTGATGCCGACCTGACCCCATTCCTTGAGGGGTCCGCTTCGGCGTCATGGTCCGTGAGAGCAGCCTCAGGCCGGAGTCTGGCAGCCGTCGCGGAGGTTCCCGAAGCAGCCGAGGTCCTGCACCGGCTGTTGCTGGATGGCCGCGACACTTTCGTCACTCAGGAGACCGCAGAGGCCCTGCTCGAACGCTGGGACGTTCTTGGTCTGCGCATGGTGCTGGCCGCGCTCGCCAGGGCGGATGACGACACTGGAGATCACCTTGATGCTGCGATCCTCAATGTCTGCCATCAGTCGAAGGAGGACGGGGAACGGCTCGCGGAACTGTGCTCAGCGTTGACATCGGATGTGGATGGCGACGTGAGCAGAGAAGCTCGCAGGATTCTCGAACCACTGCGGTGACCGGCCCGCTGCTCACCCTGGGTGGGGATGCGGGTCCGGAGGAGGGTGAAGGACGCGCTCGTACATGGCTCTCTTGAGTGTTCTCGCGCGGTTGACGTGGCCTTCGACAACTCCTGAGCTCCAGTGCAGGGTCAGGCCGGCGGTGACGGCGTCGAGGTCGCCGCGGAGGAAGCCGGGGAAGTTGTCTACGTGCTTGGGGCCGTCTTGCTCGGCCTGGCGGATCCATTTGGTCAGCAGGAAGCCGCGCCGGTTGCGGAGAAGTGCGGCGAACGCCCGTGCCAGGTCATAGGCGCGGGCGATGTCCGGGCAGGCGAGCCGGACATCCAGCAGACGTCTGGAGAGGCCGGGTGGGAGGGGGTCCTGCAGGCCCATGATCCAGCCGGTGATCTTGCGGGGGCTGGGGATGTCGGCGTGGACGGGTTCGGCGGTGCCGGCGCGGAGGGCGGCGAGGTGCTTGCGGACGACCTGGCGGCTCCCTTGGTAGCCGCCCCGGTGTTCCAGGTGATCTCAAATTGCGACGAAAAGGGCTCGATCATCCTGACCTCGAACAAGACGTCCAGCAAAGCGCACATGGTCCGGCGAACGTGTGTGAGGCAGCGCCGAAACCTCACGGGTTCGGGGGTGCATCCTGCGCCGCCACTTTGTAGTCGTGGTATTCGGAGCAGACAAGGCCCTGGTTGACCCAGCGACCGGGCTGAGCACCGAGCTCGCTCTCGGCGAAGTCGAGTGCTTCCTCGGGAGTCGGCATAGTGGCAATGACCTTCCCCCATGTCTCGTCATCGGGGTCGATGGGCGGGAAGTTGTCGATGGCCGAGCAGGTGACGGAGCCGGCGTCTTCGACTTCGCTCAGGTAGATGGTGATGCCGTCGCGGTCTGGGCCGAGAGCGATCCAGCGAAGCGCCTGGCGGCCCTCATGCTCGAAGCTGCCGAGGAGTTGCTCGATCTGCTTCCCTCGGCGCAAAGCTCCTACCGCGAAGGGTCGGGTGAGCTGTCGCACCTTGGTGTCTCCGTTCTTGCTGGTCAGGCAGGCGTCCTGCATCGACATGGTCCGGGGGTAGATCATGACGCCTTCGGGTCCAGAGTCGAGATCGTCACCGCGCACGAGCCGGACCTCGGCTCTGGTCCACTTCTTGTGGTGGCTCACGGACCGTGATGTCAGTGGTGTGGTGTGCGGTGGGATGGCTGGACTGTGCCGTTGATCCTCTGGGAGCCCTTCGTGACGTCCTCGTACCCATCTCTGACTCGCGCCTTGGCCGAGGCTTTGGTCCATGTCCTGTGGTTCATCGACGGCAGCGAAGACGAGTCGATGGATCAGGATGACGCGGTCAAGGTCATGGAGGGTGTTGCCCATGCGGTCAGCACGCTGACCAGTGATCAGCGACAGGAGTTGATCGAGCTGGTCGGGGAGATGGCAGTCGCCGAGAGCAACCCGGCTCGCCGCGAGTTCCTGGACGAGTTCCCGAAGTGCTTCGGGCTCATCGACGATGCGCCCTGAGCAATTTCAGGAGTAGAGCAGGACCCGTTTGTGCAGGCTTCGAGCTCCTCCGCAGACGTGTCCTGCTCTACACGTGGCACCCGCTCACAGCTCTGGCTCGCCAACGCAATAGCCTCAGCCTGTGACCCACAGCAGCAGCCAGAGCGAGCAGCCTCACCCCGCCGCCCTCCCACCGTTCCAAACGCTGCTGAACAGCACCAACTGGGGATCGTTCGACACAGCCTTCGGGACCGGCGAAGACCTGCCGGCGCCGCTGACACTCCTCACCGACCCCGACCCAGTCATCAGGGAGTCCGCGCTCCACGATGCGTTGGGGCCCGTGACCCACCAGAACAGCATCTACGAGGCCACCGTGCCCGTGGCGCTCTACGTCGCGGCCATCCTCAACCATCCGGCCATCACGGCAGACGACGACATCCCAGGCATCGGGACACAGCACCGCTCGACACTTGTGCCGTTGCTCGAATGGCTCGGCGACACCGCCGACGACGCCGACGACGAGTGCGTCGCTGCCGGCGAACGCCTCTTCGACGGGGGTTTCCTCGACGAGTACGACGCGATGCGGGCGTTCCGGGACGCACGCCCGGCGATCTTCTCCGCTGTTCATCCCCTCCTCGCCCATGACAAGGCCGACGTCCGCCACACCGCCCTGGCCACCGCCATCCCCCTCATCGAGCACCCCCTCCTCACCCACCACCAAGCCGATCTGGCCGACCACGCCCGACGTCTACTGGCCACCAGCACTGACCAGCACCACCGGGACCGTGCCCTGGAGGCGCTAGAGGCCTGGGGCCACGACACCAGCGGGCTGGAGAACGCGTCCGACATCGCGGCCCGCGAGCACTACGCCCGCCTCAGAGCTCCCCGTACTTCCTGGGGCGGCGATTGGACAGGCGGCGGCAGCTACAGCGACGACCCGCCGTTCTGACACAGGCCCCCGCCTCACCTCTCGTTACCGCACCACAAGAAGTGGACCAGAGCCTCACAAGCAGGAACGGTTGTTGGCGGATCCGCGGAACGCCGCAGCTCGTGTGGCCCTGGAGATGTTGGCGAGAAGTACGAACATCGGGCTGTTGTGTCGCGTGATCCGTCGGCTGCATGCTCCGGGCTGCTGAGCTTTGCCGATGAGGGATGATCCCTTCATGGACAGAGTTGTTGATCTTGATGAAGCGGCCGCGCTGCTGCGCGAGCGAGTCGAGAACTGGAGGTCGGCTGACCTTGAGGTTGGAGAGATGACCTGGAGGGATTGGGAGGCGAAGTGGCCCCAGCCTCTGGAGACCGAGAGGGCTCGGGTGAACGATCCCGATTCCCTCGGGGTGGTGATCTCGGGTTCGACGGAGGCAGAGCTGCAGGTGGTTCTGTTTCGCGGCGGCTGGGCTGACGTGGACTTCTTCGACGGCTTTGACGATTTCGGACCTCTGCCGGCTTCGGACATCACCTCAGCATGTGATTTCGCAGCCCGGATGGATCAGTGGGTGGTGCGAGCCTTCGGGTCCCTTCGAAGCGTTCAGTGAGTGCTGATCCGTCAAGGTGCAGCTGACGGGCTGTTGCTCGGCGCGTGCTCGGGTGGTGGCCAGGCGGTAGGAGTCGGTACGCCGGAGCGGGTGCGGATCGCGCCAGAGGGTTCAGCCGCGCCTGAGGAACCGGACGACGGCCCACTCCGGTGCTGCGGCCGTCGAACAAGGGCACCGCGGTCACGCCGCCCTGCCGCTCGTGGTCTCTCAGGGGATGGTGCACACGACGAACGCGGCCAGCGTCTGTCCGGCACCCGTGGTGTTGGTTGCGCGGACCCTCCAGCCGCTGCCGTTGGCCGCCGAGTCGTCGGTACGGACCCCGGCGCCGCTGGTGACGACGCCGCCAGTGGGAACCTCGCCCGCCGGACAGTCAACCCGTCCGCATGACGCTTCCCCAAACAACCCCGGGCCCGGGAGGCCGGGCTCACGACTCGGGGTCGTTCAACCGCCTGATCTGCGACAGTTCGTCCTCGGTGAAGGCGGAGCCGGCTGCGGCCAGCACCTTCTGCAGCACAGCGGTCTTGCCCGCCAGGTAGGCCGGGACATCCATCCGCGGGTCCGCCGCCAGGGCCAGCTTCACGGCGCCGTACTCCTCGCGCAGATCGGCCCGGCGGCGCAGGACCTCGCGGACGGCGAGGTGGTTGCGAACGTTCAGGGTGCCGCGGGTGCACACGTACACGTGGCGTGCCGGGTCCTCATCCGGCGCGCGGAACGCCTCACGGCCGACGACTCCCAGGTCGCCACGGTGGACATAGCCAATGGCCTGCAGCGCCGCCACGGCCGCAGACACCTCTGCACCCGACACGATCACGTCCACGTCCAGGACGGGCTTGGCCGGGAGACCAGGCACCGAGGTGGACCCGACGTGTTCCACCACGGCGTCGGGGACGAACCTCAAAGCCGCACGCAGCGTACCCGCGAGTTGATCGAAGCAGACGGGCCAGTCATCGGAGTAGGGAACCACGGTGATCGCCATGCCGCCATTCTCCAGACCTTCAGGCACCAGAGCAGGCCTCCCCTACGCTGAGCCAGGACCGGGACGACATCGTGTCGTATTGCAGCGATGGAACGGTGCGGCTGAAGGCGAATGCCGAGGAAGCGACCACCTTCTACTGCGAGCCGGGGCTCCCCGTGGGCCGCCGCTGTTCCCCCCGGTCCGTGGTGCGGTCAGCAAGCGAAAGGAGCCGCCCCTCTGGTGGCGGAGCCGGTCCCCTGGGCGATCATGATCAGTACACGATCGGGCGGCCGAACCACAGGGGGAGACATGCCAACAGGAACGCTGCCACGGCACTACCGATGCAAACCGGGCAAGAGGCGGACGATCCTCATCACGATGGCTGCCCCCTTGGCCGCGTTGCTCTTCGAAGTATGGAACGAGAGCTTATCGCTCTGGTTCCAGGTGACGGGCACCATGGTGTTCACGTCCCTCTACGGCTGGGTGCTCTACCAGGCACCGCGCTCCGCCACCCACGTCACCGATGACAGCCTCACCGTGCGGGCCGACGGCTGGACCCGACGTGTCGTCTGGAACAACATCTATGACATCCGCAGCGCCCCCTCGCCCAACGGCCGCGACCTGACGGTCGCCTACGCCTACCTCGCCAACGGCCGACGCCTACGCCTTGCGCATGTCGACAACCGCGAACTCGACGAAGCCGCCTTCTTGGGGGAAGTCGCGCTCTTGCGCGCACTTCTGGAAGAGCGCCGCGGGACCCCCTGGGCGCCCGACCCGCAGATGGAGGCGGACATCGCCCGCCGCGCGGCACGCGAGGCGAAGCGACTGCGACGGGTCAGCGGCCGGGGATCCGGAGCGTGAGCACGGCCGCGGGCGCTCGGCGGATGCGGCGGGGGGTGACCGTTCTCAGGGCCGCTTCAGGCCGTGAGGAAGATGAGCGTGATGCCCGTCTGCCCGCCCGGCGGCGGCTGGACGCGAACGTCCGTGAAGTCGGCCCGGCGCAGTCAGCGGGCGAAGGCGCCAGCTGTGTCGAAGTCGAGCACGCTGCGCCACAGGTGGCGGTAGAGCGCCGCGTCGCCGTGGCGGCGGCCCCACGGCAGGACCACCGTGCGCACAGCCGCCGACCACACCCCGCGATCGATGGCCCGGCCGCTCAGGACGCATTCGTAGACGGCGAGCCGGCCGCCGGAACCAGCAGGTCAGAGCGCGCCAGCCGGTCGGTGCTCCGTTACCCCGGCCCCGGGCGGAAGGACCCGGAGGCGCCGCTCCAACCCCTCTAGGATGTCTCCGCGGCGGGACCGACGGGACTCATCTCGGGGGTTGCGGCCAGGCAGTCGCGAGGCCGGTCGGACCCGCCTACGGCGGCCAGGAGCAGGAGAGCGAGTGCGGTGACATCGGCGACGCTGCTGGTGCGGACCGCCTCCTCCACGATCCGGGCAGCGAACCCGCCCTTCCCTCTCGCCTGCACCCCGCCACGCGCCGCCGGCGTCGACCGCGACATCGACGCCGCAACCGCCGGACTCCCCCTGCCCTGGAGCTCGGGCGTGGTCGAAGGCCATGCCAACCGGATCAAGATCCTCAAGCGCCAGATGTTCGGCCGCACAGGATTCCAGCTCCTTCGCAAGCGCGTCCTACTAGCCTGGCTGACCGTCGCGTTACCGCGAACGCCAAGGCCACGGTCAGCAGCGATCCAGGCTCACGGGGTGTCAGCGCACAGCGTCAAGTGACGCAGCGTCGTGTATGCGAGGTATCCGTGACAAGGATGAACGGCAGGCTGGTGGCCCTTCGCCGCACCGCGGGCCACGGCCTTCTGAAGGCCGAGTTCGGGCATCGTCCCCCACTCGTCCCCGGCCTGCCCCCGGATGTGGCTCCGCTGGCCGGTCCACCGTAGGCGTTCCCCGGCGGCGGGGTCTGGGCGTAGGTCAGTTCCCGGCCGTTGCCGTCGAACCAGCCGGACTTCCATGCCCAGCCGCCACCGCCGGCCGGCAGTGCGATGGTCAGGGGGGCCGATCCAAAGCCTCCGTTTCCGGCCCCTGCGCGAGAGGGTCCCGCCCTGGTGACCCGGGTCGCTGGCCTTGCTGCGGCAGGGCAGCGCCGGCTGTCCGGGGCAGATACTGCCCGGCCCCGCCGTCGGGGCAGTATGCGACACATGCCCCGAGACACGCCGATTCGCTGTACGGCTGGGGGTCGTATTGCTGCATGAACTTCGCTCTATCCGCGCCGACACCTGGCGCGTCTGCTGGGGCGACGCGGCAGTCGTGCGCGCCGGCAGCCCCTGCTGCTAGCTGGCCGCCGCCCCCATCGGCCTGCCCGCGCCTGTACCTGAACGTCAGTCTCCGCGTGCGGCGAGCCGGTCGCCGAGCTCGCTGCGCGCGTACAGTACGTTCCGGCCCGCCCGCGTCCGCGTCACCAGCCCGCATGCCGCCAGCACGCCCAGGTGCTGCGACACCGCGCCCGGTGTCACCCCCAGCACCCGTGCCAGGGCCCCCGTCGACTCCGGCGTCTCCAGCGCCCGCAGGAGCGCAGCCTTCGGCCGGCCGACCAGCGCCGCCAAGGCCTCCGGCGCCGGCGGTGCCACCGCCTCCCACAGCGTCGCCACCCCGCGCGCCGGATAGTCCACCCGCGGCACCTCCCCGATCGGCGCCGTCGCCTTCCGACCGAACAGCGTCGGGCACAGCGTCAGCCCCGTACCCGCCCGCACCCGGCTGTCCGTGCCCATCGGGTGCAGCCGCAACACCCCCGACTTCCACCGCACGTTCGGGTGCAGGCCCGCGAACAGTGCCGCCGCACCGCCGTCGGCGAGCAGCTGTGCCCGGTGCAGGATGTCCGCCTCCAGCACGCCCCGCATCCGCGGCCAGTGCGGTTCCAGCGCGGCCCGCCAGTACGCCTCCAGCGCATCGGCGATCCGCTCCCGCAGCGCCTCCGCGTCGCCGCGCAGCACCTCGGGCATCCGCTGCCCGAGCCAGGCGGCATCAAGGTCGCGGCGCACCGTCGCCGCGTCGGTGCCGCGCAGGGTCCTCAGCTCCTCCGCCATTTCCGGCATCCGCGCCAGCGGGCGCGGCGTGATGAAGTCCGGCAGCCACCGCCGCTCGCTGACCAGTGCCGACAGGATCTCCCCGTCCAGCTCCGGCAGCAGCTCCCGGACCCGGCGCAGCCAGCGCAGGTGCAGCGGGAAGTCCCCCGGATCGCGCAGCGCCCACAGGCTGTGGCAGGTCTCCTGGAGGGGCGAGACGGCGAAGCGGATGCTCGTCAGGTCGTCCACGCCGAGCACGATCTCGATCAATGGCCCATGCCTCCCCGCCTCCCCGGACGATGCTTTAGTCCATGCCTAAAAAACTAACAGCGGGCAGCCCGCCCCGGTTCAGTGATGGGCATGCTCCTGCCTTCGCGCGGCCCTCTGCGGGTCTATGCCACCTTGACGTTCTTCGACTCCCTGGTGCCCGGCATCATGCTCGCCGGGGGCGTCCTCTTCTTCACCAAGGTCGCCGGTCTGGGCGCCGTCCAGGTCGGCAGCGGCCTGTCGGCCGCCGCCCTCGCCGGGCTGGCCGCGGCCCTTCCCGCGGGCCGCCTCGGCGACCGGATCGGCCACCGGCGCCTTCTGATCGGCCTCAGTCTGCTCCGCGCCCTGGTCCTCGCCGGCTACCAATGCGTCGGCTCCTACCCGGCCTTCCTCGTGGTCGCCTGTCTCTCCGGTCTCGCCGAGAGCGCCGTCGCCCCCGTGCGGCAGGCGTACCTCGGCACCATCACCACGGCCGAGAACCGGGTCGCGACCCTCGCCTTCAACCGGGTCGTACGCAACATCGGGGCCACCTTGAGCACCCCCGCTCTCGGTGTGGCCCTCGCCGTCGACAGCCCGTTCGCCTTCCGTGTGCTGATCGGCGGCGGCGCCGTCAGCGTGCTGGCCGTCGCCCTGATCGCCGCCCGCCTCCCGGAGACCCGTACGGACCGGCTCGGAGGGCGGCCGGCTGCCCGGCCCCGGGCCGGGGTACTGCGCGACCGTCCCTATGTGGCGCTCTCCCTGCTCAACGGCCTGCTCATCATGCACATGGAACTCCTGGAGATCGGCATGCCGCTGTGGGTCGCCGGACACACCGACGCCCCCGCCTGGGCGACGTCGGTCCTGCTGTTCGCCAACGTCCTCGTCGCCATCGGGCTCCAGATCCGGGTCGGGCGAGGCGTCACCGATGTCGGCTCCGCGGCCCGCGCGATGCGCAAGGGCGGCTGGTGCCTGCTGGCCGCCGCCGGCCTGTTCGCGGCCTCCGGCGCCATGGCACCGGCCTGGTCCGTGACGGCCCTCCTCGCAGCGGTCGTCCTCCTCACCCTCACCGAGCTCCTCCAGTCCGCGGGGTCCTGGGGCCTGTCGTACGATCTCGCCGAGCCGGCCCGGCTCGGCGAATACCAGGGGGTGTGGAGCCTGGGCACCCAGCTCGTCCGCGCCGCCGGCCCACTCGCGGTCACCCTGGCCCTGTCCTCGCTGCAGCACCTCGGCTGGCTGCTGATCGGCACCGTCTACCTGGCGGCGGCCGCCCTGGCCCTCCCCCTGGCCCGGCGGGCCACTCCCCACCCGGCCCCGGTCGCCGCCCAGCCCCTTGCATCCGCCCACACGTGACTCCGGCCCGGCGCGGGGAAGGCACCCTGCCCTCGGCGAAGCTCTGGTCTCCCCTTCGGCAGGCCGGACAGCCTGGCCTGCATGGCCTTCCTCCACCTCGCCGCCCGGCCTGGAGCCGCTTTGTCCTGAACGGCACGCTCTAGGGACGAGCGTCCATACGGTGGATGAGTCCGCCGTCGGGGCCGAAGACGTCGATGAAGTAGCCCTTCTTGAAGGACCTCCCCTCCTTCGTCGTCAGGTGGGTGGTGACCGAGGTGTTCTGCCGGCGGAAGATCGCGTCCGCCTGATCCGCGTTGCGGGTCCGGATGACCACCCGGGGCACGCCATCCGGTCCGTCCTCGACCTGGATCCCGTACACGTCCGGGTCTCCGCCGGCCGCCCGGTAGCGCTCTGCCAGGGCCGCGGCGTCCTGAGGAGCGGCCGTGGCCGTGGCCGTCGGACCGGGCATGACCTGCTTCCGCGGTTCCTCCGTGCAGCCCAACAGGAGTGCGGCTCCCGCCACCGCCGTCAGTGCCGCGCGGGCCCCCCGTCGTATTGTGTGCTCCATCGCTAACTCCCCTGATCGGTAAGGATTCGGCGACCCTACGCGAGTCCCGCCGCGCCGCGGAGTCCGGCCCGGGAAAGCGGGTTGAGCCGGTTGGGGCTTCTCCTGGGCGCCGCCGTGCTGATGCTCGTGCTCTGGTTCGCCACCGCGTCATGGCGGCGGGTCAGCGCTCTGCCTCCCGGCACTGCCGCCGACGGGCACACCGTGGTGCTGCGAGTGCGCCGTCGTCGTACGGTTCTGATCATCCTGGCCCTGCTCGGGGCGGGCTCAGTGGTGAGCGCGGTGCTCCAGTACGGGCCGGAACCGCGCGCGGCCGAGACCGCCGCGGCCGCAAGCGGACCGGACAGAGGAGAAGACGGCCTCCTACCGTGAGGCAGAGGCCGCACCCCTTTCTCGTGGCCGCACCTGGCACTGCGACCGGGACGGTGCTGCGAAGCCCGGATGGTGCCCCTGCTGACCATCGCCTCCTTCGAGTGGGACAGCGGCACGCGCGGCTGGGTCCCGTACGAAGACCACGCCTCCAAGTGCACACAGCCGACCGGCGTCGAAGTCGGCAGCACGGACAGCATGCAGATCTACGTCTGCACGGCATCCCCGGAACACCCGCACACCGACCTGATCCAGTGAGCCGCACTCCCAGGTCCTACCCGCGGAGCAGACTGCGCCGGCGGGCCGTGGCCGCCTGGTCGCGAACGTAGGGGTCCGTGTCTGCGGCCAGCCGGTCGAGCACGGTCGAGGTCGCGCGGTCTGCGGGCTCCGGGACGGGGAAGCGGCCCAGGGCGATCGCGACCCAGGCTCGGACGTGTGGGCTGTCGTCGCTCGCGAGCAAGCGGATCTTCCGCAGGGTTCTGGGTTGCTGGAGGAAGCCGAGGGCGCTGAGGGCGGATACGCGCACCTGCGGGGCGGGATCGTCCAGCAGGTGCAACAGCAGGTCGACGGCCGCCGGCTCCGTCCCGTGGCTGCCGAGCGTGCCCACGACCGCGCTGCGGATTCCCTCGTCCGAGTCCTGCGCGGCACGGGCCAGCAGGGCGAGGTCGGCGGGCTCGGGTACGAAGCCGAGCAGCCAGATCGCAGCGCGGCGAAGGTCCCCGTCGTCGCCCGAGGCGCACGGCACGAGGATCTCGCGCGCGGCTGCCGGGTCCTCCTGCGCGAACACATGGAGGGTCGTCGAGAGGGAGTCCTGGTCGTCACCCAGATCACGGGAGTGGGCCCGCAGCAGGGCGGCCAGGGCCGTGCGGCCCGCGGTCTCGGCCAGAATCCGGGCGAGCACATGACGGGCGTACCAGTTCCCCGCTTCCACGGCCTTCGCGAGGTGCCGCTCCACGTACGGAATCAGCTCCTGCCGCTGAGCGGCTACGAGCTCCCCTTCGATCTCGGCGAGGTCGTCCAGGTCGCAGTCAGGATCCGCGAGCCCGGCCGCCAGCTCGTCAAGGCGCGGGACGAGATCGCCCGCTGCTGCCCGCGGTTCATCCACTCCCTTCACCCCGGGCGGGCCCGTCAGCGAAGGCGGCGTTCTGCTGGACGTTGTTGAGGCGGGCGACCTGGCGCTCGATCAGCTCGGTGGGGAAGGAGGAGCTGCGTCCGATGTCGAGCCGTGTGAAGGTGGCGATGGTGTTCCCGGCCCGTACGACGGTCACCTGCTTGTCGGCGGGAGGTCCTTCCGGGAGGGGGACGTGCTCCCGCAGGGTCACCGCTTCGTCCCCGAACGGCGGGGGTGCTTCCGCAGTGATGGACACCGTGTGCTTGCCCGTCCAGTTCTCGGCTTCGAAGGTCCGGCAGGCGGCGAGGGCCTTCTTG
Organism: Streptomyces sp. NPDC044002; assembly: GCF_056434525.1. NCBI lineage: Bacteria > Bacillati > Actinomycetota > Actinomycetes > Kitasatosporales > Streptomycetaceae > Streptomyces > Streptomyces sp. NPDC044002. The sequence continues at coordinate 18,115 of NZ_JBWKEZ010000065.1, read as the reverse complement.
AGTTCCGCGAAGTTCCGTTCCGCCGCGCCCGCTTCGTAGGAGGCGAGGGTGGAGTTGCCGGGATAGACGTCGTCCTTCCAGTCGTAGAGCTGTTCGACGCGTGCGTACGACCGCTCGCCGTTGCGGATGTCGAGGTAGGTCTGGCAGGCGGGCTCCGATACCGGCGGGAACTTGCTGGGCTGGTGCTTCACTTCCTGCGCGTTCATCGCCGCCTTGACCTGCGGTACGTCGGCGTCCGTCAAGGCCGCGTCCTTGAGCTGGGCCACCGTCAGGGGTGCCACCGGGGTGTGCTTGCCGGCCGATGCGGGGCCGCCGGTCGCGCCGGGGGTGGTCTCCGCGGCCCCGCAGCCCGGGACGAGGAGAACGGCGAGGACGGCGGCCGGCAGGGCGGTGATCGGTCTGGACGTGTGTGCAGGCATCGGTCCCCCGGGTGCGTGTGCGGGCAGCGGCCGACGCTAACCGCGCCGACCGCCGCTGGACCAGCACTTTTGGATCACGTCTCAGATGGTGATCCGCCCCGCGCTCGCAGATCACCGGCCTCCCGGCCGGGCGGGCTCGCCGGGACGCGCATCCTTGCGCGCGGGATCCTCGGTTCTTATGCTTGGATCCGAGTAATTGGCATCGAGTATGCTGCCGAGCCGACGTACTGGAGCTCCATGCCCACCCGTGAACCCTCCGCCGTCCGGAAACGCCCCGCCAACGCCCTCGCCCTCGCCGTGCTCGGGTTGCTGCTGGAGCAGCCGATGCACCCCCACGCCATGGCCGGCGCGCTCCGCGAGCGCGGGATGGACCGTGCCTTCAAGCTGACGACCGGTTCGCTCTACGACACCGTCCGCGCGCTCACAAGGGACGGGTGGATCGAGGCGGACGGCACCGAGCAGGTCGGCAACCGCCCTGCCCGCACCGTCTACCGCCACACCGCCGCCGGACGGGAGGGCTTCACCGACTGGCTCGACGAGCTGATCCGGGAGCCCTCACCCGAGTACCCGCGGTTCCTCTCCGCCGTCGGATACCTCGGCGCGCTGGGGCGTGTCCGTGCGGCGGGGGCACTGCGCGAGCGGGCCGCCGCGCTGAGGGAGCGGATCGAGCAGGACGCCGAGGGCTACCGCACGGCCCGCGAGGAGCACGGCGCACCGCGCCTGTTCGTCATCGAGGCCGAGTACGCCGCCGCCATGGCACGGGCCGAGCTGGCCTGGGTGGAGCACACCGCCGACGAGGTCGAGCGCGGCACGCTGGCGTGGCCGGAAGGGGCGGACGGTGAGTGACGGCGCACCGCGGGCCGAGGCCGTCGACGTCCTGATAGCCGGAGCCGGTCCGGCCGGGCTGGCGCTCGCCGGGGAGCTGGGGCGCGCGGGGGTGCGGGCGCTGGTCCTGGAGCGGGAGAGCGAATCGCCGGGCTTCTGCCGCGGGTTCAACCTCAACGCCCGGAGCCTGGAGCTGCTCGACCGCCGGGGACTGGCCGGGCGTTTCCTCGCCGAGGGGCCGACCGTCCCGACGACGGCGTTCGTCGGCCCCTCGCGGCTCGATCTCGCCGCCATGCGCACGAAGCACGCCTACGTCCTCGGCATCCCCCAGACCCGGGTGGAGGAGCTGCTCGCCGAGTGGGCCGTGGGGGCGGGCGCGCGCCTCCTGCGCGGCCGGCGCCTGACCGGGCTGCGGCAGGACGCCGACGGCGTGACGGTGGAGACGGACGGCGCGGACGGCCCGTCAGCCGTGCGCTGCCGATGGCTGGTCGGCTGCGACGGCGGCCGCAGCACGGTACGGAAGGCGACCGCCACCGGCTTCCCGGGGACGCCCGCACGCACGTTCACCCTGCTCGGGGACGTGGTACTCACCGACCCGTCGGCCGTCCCGTTCGGCCCCCACGCCGGGCCCGGCGGCCGCTCGGTGTTCGCGATCCCGCGCCCCGGCCACGTCCGTCTCCTCACCGAGGACCCGGCGCCGCCCGCGGACCCGCACGAGCCGGTGGCGCTCGACTCCTTCCAGCGCGCGATCGACGCCGCGCTGGGACACCGGGCCGAGATCGCCGAGGTGCTGTGGCTGACCCGGTTCGGGGACGCGGCGCGGCTCGCCGAGCGGTTCCGGACGGGCCGGGTGCTGCTCGCCGGGGACGCCGCGCACATCCACCCCCCGGCCGGCGCCATCGGCGTCAACGCGGCGATCGACGACGCCTTCAACCTGGGCTGGAAACTCGCCCTGGTCGTGCGCGGCCAGGCTCCGGACACGCTGCTCGACAGCTACCACGACGAGCGCCACGCGGCGGGCGAGCGCCTGCTCCGCAACACCCGCGCGCAGGCGCTGCTCGCCCGGGCCGAGGCAGACGACGACGGCCTGGCTCCCGTCCGCGACCTGCTCGCCGAGCTGGCAGGCTCCGGGGACACGGCCGGCCCGCTGGCCGAGGCGATCACCGGCGTCGGCACCCGCTACCCCGCCTCGGGGGACCCCGGACACCCGTGGGCGGGGCGGATGGTGCCGGACGTCCCGCTGGGACGGGACGGCGGTGACAGCCTCACGGCGCTGCTGGCCCGGTCGGCCGGCGGCGGCGCACTCCTGCTCGACGGCACGGCGGGCGCGCAGGCCCTCTCCGCCGCCGTCCGGCCGTGGGCGGACCGGGTCGCCATCGCCCGTGCCCGCGCGGACGGCCTGGAGCACGCCCGCGCCGTCCTCGTCCGTCCGGACGGGCACGCGGCGTGGACGAGCGCCGCGTCGGCGCCCGTGGACGCGGCCGCGGAGGAGCTGCGGGAGAACCTCGAACGCTGGTTCGGGCACCCGGTGCGGCACCCACAGGCCGCGGATGGTGTTACCGGGTCGGGGGGTGTCCCTCGCCGGTTTCCAGCCAGTCGCGTTCGGCGTCGGTGAGCCGGTGCGTCGCCGCGGCCAGGGAGTCCCGGACCTCTTCGGGCTGGCGGGGGCCGATGAGCGCCGTGACCGGGAAGGGCTGGGAGAGGGTCCAGGCGAGCGCGATGCCGGTGGCGGAGATCCCGGTGCGCTCGGCGAGCAGGCGGACGCGCCGGACCCGGGCGGTGTTGGTCTCGCTGTACCAGCTCTCCGCGAGCGGGCCGGTGCGCAGCTCGTCGGGGTCGGCGAGGGCGTGCGCTCCGCGGCCCTGGCTCGCCCAGGGGTAGAGGCGGACGCCGGCGGTCCTCAGCCAGTCGCGCCAGGCGGGGTCGTTGGAGGTCTCGGTGCCCGGGTAGATGGGGTGGACCATGTTGACGAGGCTGTACTGGTTGCTGATGCCGGCGGGGAGCGGCAGCCCCCGCTCGCGGGCGTAGCCGACGGCCTCGACGACGCGCTCCAGGGTCCAGTTGGACATGCCGTAGGCCCCGATGGTGCCGCGGTCCACCAGGTCTGCGAGGGCGGTGACGAACTCCCCCACCGGGACGTCGGTGTTGTCGCGGTGCAGCATGTAGAGCGCGGCGTCGGTCCGGCCCATCCGTTCGAAGCTCTCGTTGAGCTGGGCCTCGATGCGGTCGGGCAGGCAGTCCGGGGTGTGCGCGCCCTTGGCCAGGACCCAGACGTCCTTCTCGACGCCGCGCGAGCGGGCCCAGTCGCCGAAGGTGCGTTCGCAGCAGCCGGGCCCGTAGGCGTGGCCGTAGAGCCAGGCGGTGTCGAAGGCCCGGCCGCCGCCCTCCCAGTAGGCGTCGTAGACGGGGAAGCCGCGTTCGTTCTGTCCGAAGGCGGAGGTGCCGAGGAGGAGCGGCGGGCCTTCGGGGCCGGGCGGCAGGTCGGCGGCGGGGCGCGGATCGGGGGTCATGGTGTTCTCCTGGTCCGGTTGCGGTCGTCGTGAGGGGCGGGCGCGGGGGGGGGGGGGGGGGGGGGGGGGGGGGGGGGGGGGGGGGGGGGGGGGGGGGGGGGGGCGGGGGGGGGGACATCGTCAGCGGTCCCGC
>NZ_JBWKEZ010000065.1:4942-14218 GCF_056434525.1 Streptomyces sp. NPDC044002 | reverse complement strand
GGCGGGTCGGTCGTTTGGTGGGGTTGGGGCGGTTGTGGTGGTTGTCCCCCGCTTACTGTGCGTGTCACCTGGTCACCCGGGCGCCGTCAGACGGTGACGGAGACGGCCTTGCGCACCTCGTCCGCGATGTGGGTCAGGTGGCCCTCGGTGAGCGCCGGGTGCGACGGGAGTGCCAGCAGTTCCTCCGACAGGCGCTCGGCCACCGGCAGGGACACGCCCTGGTGCTGCTGGGCGAACGCGGGCTGCTTGTGCAGCGGGTAGGGGTAGCGCAGCAGCACCGGGACGCCCCGGGAGCGCAGGTCGGCGGCGATGTCGCCGGCGGACCGGCGGCCGCCGCCGGGCGCCACGCGCGCCGCGTACTTCCAGAACGCGTGCGTGGTGCCCTCCGGCTCCACCGGGAGCTCCAGTCCCTCGACGCCGGCCAGCCGCTCCGAGAGGTACGCGGCGTTGCGCCGCCGGGCCTCGACCATCTCGCCCAGGCGCTTGTGCTGGGACAGTCCCACGGCCGCCTGGACGGAGGTCAGGCGGTAGTTGTAGCCGACCTCGTGGGCCCAGATCATCCCCGGCCGGCCCTCGACGGGGCCTTCTCCGTGGCTGCGGGCGCGGCGCACCCTCTCCGCGTACACGGGGTTGTTGGTGAGGACGGCGCCGCCTTCACCGGCCGAGGTGATGACCTTCTGTTCGAAGAGGCTGACGCAGGCCAGGTCGCCGAAGCCGCCGACGGGCCGGCCGCCGATCTCGGTGCCCATCGCCTGTGCCGCGTCCTCGATGAGGGGGACGCCCGCCTCGGCGGCGACGGCGGTCAGGGCGGCCATGTCCGCCGCGACGCCGTTGATGTGGACCACCACGATGGCCTTGGTCCGCTCGGTGATCAGGGACTTCACCGAGTCGGGGTCCAGGCAGTGGGTGTCCGGGGTGACGTCGGCGAAGACGGGCCGCGCGCCGAGGTACACGACGGGGCTCGCCGAGCCTATGAAGGTGTGGGCGGGCACGATGACCTCGTCGCCCGGGCCGACGTCGAGGGCGTGCAGCGCCAGGTGCACCGCGGCCGTGCCGGTGGACACCGCGACGGCGTGCTCCACCTGGTGGCCGGCGGCCAGCGCCGCCTCGAACTCTTCGACGACGCTGTTGCCCAGCCCCACCAGACGGTTGGAGCGCAGGGCGGCCACCGCCGCCTCGATGTCGTCGTCCGTCAGCTGGGGCCAGCGCGGGAGTTCCTGGAAGGCGTTCAACGCGTCATACCTTTCGGTCCGTTGTTCACTGGTCGGTCGGGAGGTCGGAAGGGGCGGGTCAGCGCAGGCCGAGGGCGGCGCTCACCGTCCCGAACAGTTCGGTGTTCTCCCGCAGGCCGCGGACCTGGTGCGAGAGAGGTCCGCGGGCGGTGACGGGCACCGTGACGCCGGTGTGCTCCTGCGTCCCGCCGGGTTCGGCGGTGGTGGCGTACCCGAGGAGCATCCGGCCGCCCTCGTCGGTGAGGAGCGTCGCGGACAGCCCCGTCGGGCGGGCGTCGTCGGGCAGGATCTGGGTGGCGTGGCCGTGGTCGGCGGTGACGATCACGAGGGTGCGGGGGTGCCGCTCGGCGTAGGCGAGGGCGACCGCGACGGCCCGGTCGAAGGCCACGGTCTCGCCGATCTGGCCGCAGGGGTCGGCCTCATGGGCCCGGTCGTCGATCGAGGCTCCTTCGACCTGGAGGAAGAAGCCCCTGCCGGTGTCTCCGGGCCGGTCACGGCGGACGGTCAGCAGGTCGAGCGCGGCCTGGGTGGATTCGGCCAGGGTGGGGGTGCCGGCGGGCCGGGCGGGGTTCGCGGCCGTGCAGCGCACGGGCGCGGTGCCGCCGGGTGAGGCCGCCGGCCCGGTCCACTCGACCGGCACGTAGTCGGGTGCGAACAGTCCGAGGACGGGCCGGCCGGGTCGGGCCGCCGCCAGTTCCGTCCGGTCGCGCACCAGCTGGTAGCCGGCCGCCCGGGCCTGTTCCAGCACGGTGCGGCCGCGGTCCGGGCCGTCCGTGACGGTCTGGGCGAAGTGCCCGGCCCCGCCGCCGAGCAGCACGTCGGGGCGGGCGGCGACCGTCTGCTCCGCCGCGGAGCCCGCGCCGCCCGCGGCCCGGGTGTCCCCCGGGCACGCGGCCATGTCCGCGGGGCCCTTGCAGGAGCGGTCGGTGAGGTGCGCGGTCAGTGCGGCGGGGGTCGCGTCGACGACCGAGGCGGTGGTGACGCTGCCCGTGGCGTACCCCTGGCGGCGGGCCTTCTCCAGGAGGGTGGGCAGCGGCCGGTCGGTGTCGGGGGTCTTGGACAGGCGTCCGTTGACCGTCCGCCGGCCGGTGGCCCAGGCGGTGGCGCCCGCCGCGGAGTCCGTGACGTAGACCGGCCGGCCGTGTTCGTCGACCGAGGAGGTGGTGCGCCGGCCGGCCTCGTCCAGGGTGTCCATGGCCAGTCTGCCGGTGGCCCCGGCGGAGTGGTTCCGCGCTGCGGTGATCTCCGCGTCGCCCATCCCGTCGCCGATCAGCAGGATGACGCTGTCCGCCGGCGGCCGGCCGCGGTCCGGCCCGTCCGCCCCGGTGGCGGTGGCGGCGCCGGACACGGTCACCAGCGTGAGCAGCGCGGTGCCCAGGACGGCGGCGCGCCGCCACGGGCGCGTGCCGTGGGTGCCGTTCGTGCCGTGCCTCATCGTGTGCGGCCCCCCACCTGCGTGACGGCGCCGGCGGCCGGGGCGGGGGGCGGGTCCAGGACGACGCGGGTGCCGGTGGCGGCGGCGCGTCCGGCGGCCGCGGCCACCTCCTGCGCGCGCAGCGCCTCGTCGGCGGTGCAGGGGCTGGGCGTCCCGCTCGTCGCCATGCGGAGGAAGTCGCGGATCTCCTCCCGGTAGGCGACGGCGAAGCGGTCGGTGAAGTCCTGGTACGGGGGCTGCTCCGGGGGGCCGGGCGGGCAGCCCGGGCGGGACCGGTCGTTCAGCCGCAGCGGGGTGCGCGCGTCGAGCCCCACCGAGACGGAGCCGAGGGTGCCGAGGACCTCCACCCGGTGGTCGTACCCGTGGGGGTCGAGCCGGGAGGCGGAGAGCACCGCGCGGGTGCCGTCGGCGAGGGTCAGGACGGCGGTGGCCACGTCGTAGTCCGCACCGCCGAGGAGCCGCGCCCCGTCCGCCTGGACGGCGACCGTGCGCCGGCCGGTGAGCCAGTGCACCGCGTCGATGTCGTGGATGAGGCAGTCGGTGAAGATGTCGCCCGACGTCCGTCCGTACGAGGCGGCCGGCGGTTCGTGGTCGAACGCGGTGCAGCGCACCAGCAGGATCCGGCCGAGTCCGCCGGAGGCGATCCGCTCCCGCAGGGCCCGGTAGCCGGGGTCGCTGCGCCGCTGGAAGCCGACGTGCGTCCGGGTGCCGGCCAGCGCCCCGGCCAGTTCGCGGGCCTCGGCCGGGTCGGCTGTCAGCGGCTTCTCGCAGAACACCGGCAGGCCCGCACGTGCCGCGGCGAGCAGCGGGGCCCGCCGTTCGCTCGCGGGCGTCGCCACGATGAGCGCGTCCGCCCCGGCGACGACGTCGGCGAGGGCCGGCCGCGCCTCGACGCGGGCGCCGGTCTCCTCGGTCAGGGTGCGGGCCAGTCGGCGGGCGCCGTCGGTGTCGACGTCGTACACCAGCAGGTCGGGCCGGTCGGGCAGGTGCAGCAGTGTGCGCGCGTGAAGCCGTCCCATGCGGCCGGCCCCGACGATTCCCACTCTCATCGAAAGTCTCCGTTACAGCCCGTCGGCGCCCCTCGGGGGCCGGGGTGAGGTCCTGCGGCGGTAGGTCCGGCGTGCGTCGCCGGTGTACGTCGGCGGTGTGCGTCGCCGGCGTGCCGGGGCGGTGGCGTGTCAGTCGAGGACTGCGGCCCAGCGAGGGTCGGTCACGTCCACTCCCTTGCCGGCGAGCTCGGTGCGCAGCTCGACGCGGAGCTTCTCCAGGTCCGTGTGGGACTGGCGCAGGCTCGCGGCGAGCCGGACGCTGCGCCTGCGGTAGGCGGCGGGGGCGTCGGGCCGCTTGTTGAAGTCCTCCAGGAGCAGCGCGTCGACGTGGGCCGACCACGGCAGTTCATGGATGCCTGCGGCGATCTCGGCGGGCCGCAGCCGGTGCCAGTACGAGATGCCTCCGGCGTGGACCAGTTGCGGGGCGAAGACCTTGGTGCCGGGGAACGCGTGGAAGTGGGCGATCCGCAGCCCCGCCGCCAGGGCCATCAGCTGGTAGAACATCAGGCCGTCGAAGACGACCCGGATCACCTCGTTGCCGTTCTGGAGGTGGTGGTGGCGCTCGTGGCTGCGGACCTCGCGGCCGTCGTCGAGCACGTCCACCAGGCCGCCCTGGGGGAACGGCAGCGACGGGCCCTCCAGTGCCATGACCCGGGCCAGTGCGCGCTCGTGGTGGGGTTCGACGAGTCGCACCATGGCGCCGTCGATCTCCTTCTCCGGCCCCGGGGGGACGTAGGCGTACGCGGCGGGGGTGACCGGTCCGCCGATGGCCCGTTCGATCTCGGGGCGCACCCGCGGGTCGAGGGCCAGGAAGGGCGGCGCCGCCAGCGGGAGCGGGCCGTAGCTGAGCGGGCCGCTGACGGCCACGCCGGGTTCGAGGCCGTCCGTGCAACGGTCGAACCAGTCGCTCTCGGTCACGAAGCAGTCGACGTCGACGATGCCGAACGGCCGGTCCACGGTGCGCAGCAGGAACTCGAAGACCTCGTGGCTGCCGACCCGCTCGTCCAGGTCGAAGACGGGCCTGCCGCCGCTCATGCGGTCGCGCAGCCCGATCTCCTCCGCGTCGAGGGCGGAGCAGACGAACACGCAGTTCAGCCGCTCGGGGACGAAGCGCAGGAAGTGGTGGAAGACGTGCAGCAGCCCGGTGGAGAAGAAGCAGAACCACGGGGGGCTGTCGGCCGGGACGCCGGCCATGAACGTGCGGAACCTCTCGTCGAGGTGGAGCAGGGCTTCTTCGGTTCGTGCGTCGTCCGGGGAGTTCCCGGTCGGTCCGGTGGGCGTCACCATGTCGGGGCCGTTTCCGTGCGTTCCGCCGTGTCGTCGGGGAGGTGGGTGGTGCGGTGGGGTGCGCGGGACTCGTCGCGCAGGGCGCGGGGGCGGCACGGCGGGGTCGCGCCGGGCCGCCCGCCGTCCGGGCGCCGGCCGCGGTTCAGACGACGTCCCAGTACTCGCCGAGCAGGAAGGGCATCCCGAAGGAGACGGACGTCCTTTCGTTGGGCCGGTAGGCGGCCCGGGGGATCGTGCGGAAGTCCATGCTGACCCGGCTGATCTCCGTGTCGTTGACGACGTTCCCGTGCCAGGAGTTGGCCCCGTCGAAGGTGATGACCTCGCCGTACTCGGCGTGCACCGGTTCGTTGTCGATCCACAGGGTGTTGTTGCCGAACGCCCGGGTGAGGGGCACCCAGTAGTTGACCTCGGCGGGGTCGTGGCCGAAGTCGCGGTCGCGGTGCCAGGAGCCCACGGCCACGGAGTTGCGCAGGTGCACCCGGAAGGTGGGGACCCGCTGGAGGTAGACGTCGTCGGCGGTGTCGCCGAGCAGGTGCCTCGCCAGCGCGCGGTAGGCGGGTGAGACGGCGTCGAAGTTGTCGTAGAACCGCTTGTGGTAGGGCGTGCTCTGGTCGGTCTCCCGAGTGGCGAGCCACTCGCTGGCTGCCAGGCCCTCCAGGTCGTCCACCTCGATGACCTCGCGCACGAGGCCGGCGAGGGGGACCGTGGCCACGTCGTAGCGCAGCCGTGTGTACTTCGCCATGTGCTCTCCTCAGATCAGCATGCGGCCGCGCAGGCGCTTGCACCGGCGGTACCAGCCGCCGACCAGTTCGTCGATCACCGGATCGCCCGTCTCCCCGTCGCTGACCTGGTGGATCGCGCCGCTCATGCGCATCGCGGCGCGGCGGGTGGCGAGTTGCAGGGGAATGGTGGGCACGGTGAGGCCCTCCAGGCGGTTGCCCAGCCGTTCCAGCGGGCTGAGGTCGAAGAACTCGCGCTGCCAGCGCAGTTCGTTGTGACGCCAGTCCTTCAGGCCGTTGAAGCCTCGGCCGTCGTTGTGGTGCATCACGTCCTGGAGGTCCTGGACGATGACCCGTTTGCCGGCGGCGCGCACCAGGGTGGCGAGGATGACGCCGAGTCCCTCGAAGCCGCGGTAGTGGCCCTCGGGGAAGCGGATGTTCTCGATGGTCCAGCGGTTCACGCAGAGGATGACGTCGTCGACGGCGTGGACCTCGTACCGGTCCGAGCCGTAGTCGTGGACCTTGTCGTAGTCGGTGACCCGGCCGCGCCTGGTGTCCCGCTCGTTCCACCAGGCCAGTGACACGGTGTCGGATCCGCCGACCGAGCCGAGCATGCCCACGGAGTCGTCCTCGAACACGGACTGCGCGACTTCGGCCGGGTTCTTCCGCAGCTCGACGTCGTCGTGCAGCATCACCAGGCCGGTGATGTCGGAGTTGGCGGCCGCCTGGTCGAACATGGCGTTGTACGCGGAGAAGAGCGAGCGCTGGCCGCGCATGGTGAACACCGGGCTGCCCGGTGTGCGGACGCGCTCGATGCCCGGCAGGCAGATGCGCTGGAACAGATTGCCCGGACCGACGCAGACGCCGTAACCGATCACGTTGGTGACCTCCCTTGGGGATCGTGGACTTGGTCGGAGCACGCGCGAGGGCGGCCGGGACCGCCGCTCGGCGTGCGGGGCCCGTCAGAACCGGTAGGTCTCCAGCGAGCCGGTGCGCCGGACGTCGAGCGTGGCGCAGTGGAAGCCGCCGCCGAGGGTGCGCGAGTGGGTCAGCTGGAGCGGCAGCACGTCCGTTCCGTGCTTCTCCAGCAGCTTGATGAGCTCGGTCTGGCGGCGGTCCACCACCGCCAGGCCGGGGCGCACGACCAGCAGGTTCATGCCGATCCACACCGAGCAGTGCGCCTTGTCGCCGGTGAAGCCGATGTCCACCGGTTCGGGGCAGGTGATGGTCTCCCAGGAGCGCAGGAAGTCCGGCATGTTCTGGTCGTTCACCCGCGAGGGGTTGACCAGTACGAGGCCGGGCCGCAGCGGCACGATGGTGGAGTCCACGTGGGTGGAGGCGTACAGCTTGCGGCACGGGTGCACCGTGTAGGTGTCGCCGAGCGCGGACTGGAGCCACTTGGCGCCGAGTTCGTTGCCGCTGTCGGAGACCAGGTAGAGCAGGTCGGTGCCGAAGCGGAGCACGTTCGCGGCGTCGAACACCGGCTCCTTGTCGGTCAGGCGCTCGCCGGCCGGCGCCTGCGGGTCGTAGGACGCGTCGGTCAGCCGGGGCTTGGGGGCCGACAGCCACCGGGAGCCGCTGGCGAAGTAGTCCAGCAGGATGTCCTTGTAGGCGAGCGACTCCAGGAAGCGGGCGCGCAGCGCCATGGGCGTCTCGATGACGGTGTCGCCGACGGTCAGCAGTCCGTCGCGCGGGCAGTAGTCGTGGAAGCCGTCCGTCTCCCAGTCGGGGGTCTTGATGAGGGCGGCGTTGTCGCGTGCCGCGGGGCGGCGGACCGTGACGCCGAGTTTGGTCAGCTCCTCCGCCAGGACGCGGAGTTCCTCCTCCGTCTCCTTCACCACCCGGTCCGGGTAGGCGCCGGAGGGGATCTGGTCCTGGCTGTCGTAGTCCCCCGCGTACTCCACGGCGAAGACGCTGCGGTCGGCCCGGGGGACCCGTGCGCCCACCGCCGTGCCGATGATGATCTCCTCCAGCGGGTCCCATTCGTTGTGCACGTCGACGAGGCTCATGGCGCTCCTTGGGGTGAGTGGCGTGGCGTCGGCGGCCGGCGACGGGGTCGCGGGCCGGCCGGGTGCGCGGGGCACGGAGACAGCGGGCGGGACGCGTGGTGTACGGCTGTGGAGCGGTCACCGGGCGGGCCGGGTGCCGTTCGGGTGCGAGGGGGCGGCCGGTGGGGCGCCGCCGTGCGCGGAGGTGACGAGCGGGTCCGCGGGTGTCCTGTCCCTGTCCCGGGAGCGCCCCGGTCAAGGGCGCCGCACGGGATGTGGCTCCGTCGTTCCGGATCCGGGCCGTTCCCGATCACCGGACCGACTGAAGGCTAACACCGAGGTCTCGATCGGCGAATGCGTCGACTGCGGAACCCCCGTACGGCGAAGCGCGCCAGGTCGGCGGACCGGGCGCGGGGAAGCACGGCGAGCGCGGCGCCCGCCCGTGTGGGGTGGGCGCCGCGCTCGGCGGCGGCGTGCGTGCGGGAGGCGGAGGGGGCTCAGCGGCGCGGGAGGGCCTCGGCCACGGCGATCTGGGAGGGGTCGATGGCGGTCCGCCCGTCCTCCACGTCCCACAGGGTGTTCTGCAGGAGCCGGCCCAGGGTCCAGCCGGCCGCGCGCTCGCGGTCCAGTTCCAGGGCCTCGGTCAGCAGGTCGAAGCGGCGCCGCACCACCCGCGGGGCGTCCCCGGTGGCCTCGATCTCCTCCCAGCCGGTGTCCAGGGCCGGCCACAGGTCGAAGCCCGGGTCGCCGACCAGGGGTTCGGGGTCGATGGCGAGCCATGGTTCGCGCTCGGCGGCCAGCACGTTCCCGTAGTGCAGGTCCCAGTGCAGGAGCCGGTGGCCGGGCTCGTCCACCAGCTCGGCGACGGCCGACGCCCAGGCATGCAGCCGCCTCTGGTCGTCCGGGTCCGACAGCGAGACGACGGCCTGCGGCACGGCCTCCAGCATGTCGCGTGCGATGTCGTCGAGACGGCGCAGTCCTGGGGGCGCCGGGGCGGCGTGCAGCCGGGCCATCAGGCCGGCCAGGGTGTCCATGGCCGTGTCGTCGTCGACGACGGACGCGAGGGTGCGCGAGGCGTCCAGGCGCTCCAGCAGCATGGCGCTGCTCCCCGGGTCGTGATCGAGCAGCCGCACGATGCCGTCGCCCTTCCAGGCCCGCAGTCCGATCAGCGCGGCGGTCGTCTCCTCGCGGGGCATCTGGAGTTTCAGCGCGGCCCTGCCGCCGTCCTCGCGCCGCACCGGCACCACCAGCGAGGCCTCGCCGGAGCCGGCGGCGCCGTCCCGTTCCAGCCGCCACCGGTCGAGAAGGTCCGCGACCAGTGCGGGCAGGGCGGCGATCCAGGCCCGTTCCGCCTCACCGCCGTTCTTCGTGTACGACGTGATCAGGGCGTCGGGGACGGCGATGTCTTCCGGCGATGTCATGCGGGGCTTTCCTTCGGGGTGTGGAGTTCCCGCCGCCCGGGCGGCGGGAACAGAGCGGGGTCCGCCGGCAAGGGGGGGGGAGGACAGGGGGGGGGGGGGGGTGCCCGCTCCGGTCACCACCCCCAACCGGGTCCCGTGTGCCTTG
>NZ_JBWKEZ010000065.1:0-4932 GCF_056434525.1 Streptomyces sp. NPDC044002 | reverse complement strand
GACAGAGGGGCGCGGGGGAGTGCTTCTCCTTCAGCGGCTCCACCTGGTTTCTCCCCTCTTGGGTTGTGCTCCCCCCCCCCCCGACCCCCAAACCCCCCCCTCCCCCCCCCCCCCGGGGGGCGGCCGTACGGGAGGGGTAGGCCGGTACCTGCTCAGGCACCCGACCGCAGTCGGGCCCGGTGCGCCTGGCCGAGCGTTTCGTCGTCCGTGGTGCGGACGTTGGTCAGGTCCACCGCGACCTTCTCCAGGTGTTCGGCCACCTGCCGCCACGTGTCGGCGCAACCGCGGGCGAGTTCGGCGATGACCGTGACGCGGTGAGGCGGCACGTTGCCGAGCAGCCGGGCCCAGTCCTGGCTGCGCACGGTCACCACGTTGAGCCAGCGCAGCAGCACCCGGCCGTCCTCCGTCAGCCGTATGGAGGGGTCACGGCTGAGATGGCTCAGCAGCAGGGCCCGTGACGGCCGGCTCTTCTCGGTCCGGTCGATCCGGGCCGGTGACGGCTCGGCGTCCGCCGCGTCCTCCCGCAGGCGGTCGCGTCCGGGCAGCGGACTCTCGCCGCGCCGAAGGCGTTTGCGGACGTCGGAGGCGGTGCCCAGGGACACTCCGGCCTTGGCCGCGATCTGGCGCAGCGGCGCGGACGGGTTCTCCTGGATCAGCCGGCCCGCCAGCCGCCGCCCTTCCGTGGGGTCCAGCGGCCGGGACCGTCCGTCGCGGCCGATCCGGACGTTCGACTGAGGAACACCCCCGGTCGAACAGGACCGCAGGGTCCCCACGGTCTTGGCGGAGAGGCCGGTCGCCCGCCCGATGACCCGGTCGGACCACAGGGGGTGGGTGCGCAGGATGCGGGTCGCGGCGGCCTTGCGGTCGTCGAGGGAGAGCGGCAGCCCGTGGGCGATGTTGCAGGTGACGGCGAGGACGAACGCCTCTTTCTCCTCCCCGTCGAAGTACCGGACCGCGATCTCGGCGGCGCCGCGCAGTTCGGCCGCCCGCAGCCGGTGCATGCCGTCGATGACGCGTTTCGTCGAGGACATCACCACGATGGGCGGAAGTTCCACTCCGGATTCCGCGAGGGTACGAATGTGTTCGGCGTCCTCACCGGCACTCCGCGGCGAGTCGGAAACCCGTAGGGAATCAATGGACACCATGACCACGTCAGATAACCGCATCCGGTGCTCGTCGGACACGCCCGCGTATCCCCCAGGCTGATCGCGGGTTTGAACAGGATTGTTACCTAAAACAGGATCCATTACCTATCCTTCGGTCGCCAAGGTATTCACGGCGGCACGGGCAGCGCCTTCGATCTTTCACCCGGTATATGCTTAGCACCTATAACCGCTTGACGAAAGCTTTACCAAGTGGCCGATATTCGCCGCCCCCGCGCGAGCAGAGCGCCGGGCTCCTCACCCCTTCCTCGCAGGCCGCACCGGGGGGCACGGGCCACACCGAGGGGTGCAGGCCACACCGGACCGGTAAGCCCCACTGGCACCATGCGCCTATCACCTCGCTTTTCAGCCATTCCGGACAACCGATCTCGTATCCGAAGAGCGCATTTTTGACGCCAAAGAATGAACAGGGCGACGGGAACGCGCCAGACCATCGAACGTTTCTCGCCACTGTCCGGTGACGGACATCTCCCCGGCAGATCCCCGAACCCGTGCCTCCACGACCACGCAGGGAGAACGACATGAAAGCGCTCGTACTGGCCGGCGGATCCGGCACTCGCCTCAGGCCCATCACGCACACCTCTGCCAAGCAATTGGTGCCCGTCGCCAACAAGCCGGTACTTTTCTACGGGCTGGAGGCCATCGCCGCGGCCGGGATCACCGATGTCGGCATCGTCGTCGGTGACACCTTCGGTGAAATAACCGACGCCGTGGGAGACGGCTCGAAATTCGGTCTCGACGTGACGTACATCCCGCAGCCGAAACCGCAGGGACTCGCGCACGCCGTACTGGTCGCCCGTGAATACCTGGGCGCGGACGACTTCGTCATGTACCTCGGCGACAACTTCGTGGTGGGGGGCATCGAGGGCCCGATCCGGGACTTCCGGGCCGTCCGGCCGGACGCGCACCTGCTGCTCACCCACGTGTCCGACCCCCGCTCCTTCGGGGTCGCCGAGCTGGACGCCTCGGGGCGGGTGCGCGGGCTGGAGGAGAAGCCGGTCCGCCCCAAGAGCGACCTCGCCCTGGTCGGGGTGTACCTCTTCTCCCCCGCCATCCACGAGGCCGTGCGGGCCATCAAGCCTTCCTGGCGCGGGGAGCTGGAGATCACCGACGCGGTGCAGTGGCTGATCGAGGCCGGCCGGGACGTGCGCAGCACGCAGATCACGGGCTACTGGAAGGACACCGGCAACGTGGCCGACATGCTGGAGGTGAACCGGCTCGTCCTGGAGGAGACCGAGGCGCGCTGCGACGGGCTGGTGGACGAGCACAGCGACCTCATCGGCCGCGTCCAGGTCGAGGGGGGCGCCGAGGTGCGCAACTCCCGGGTGGTCGGCCCCGCGGTGATCGGCGCGGGCACGGTCGTGAGCGGGTCCTACGTGGGACCCTTCACCTCCATCGCCGAGGACTGCGTGCTCGAGGACAGCGAGGTGGAGTTCTCCATCGTGCTGCGCGGCGCCTCGATCTCCGGCGTGCGGCGCATCGAGGCGTCCCTCATCGGCCGGCACGTGCAGGTGACGTCCGCGCCGCCGGTGCCGCACGCCCACCGGCTCGTGCTGGGCGACCACAGCAGGGCCCAGATCTCCTCGTGACGCGCCCTCCCCTCGTGCCGACCGTCCGACCCGGAAAGCGGAGCCCGCTGCCATGACCACACATCTGCTCGTCACCGGAGGGGCCGGTTTCATCGGCTCCCACTACGTCCGCACCCTGCTCGGGCCCGACGGGCCTCCCGACGTGGTGGTGACCGTGCTGGACGCCCTGACCTACGCGGGCAACCCGGCCAACCTGGCCGCCGTGCGCGACCACCCCCGCCACCGGTTCGTGCACGGCGACATCTGCGACGCGGACCTGGTCGACCGGGTGATGGCGGGGCAGGACCAGGTCGTGCACTTCGCCGCCGAGTCCCACGTCGACCGCTCGCTGCTGGACGCCTCCGCCTTCGTGCGGACCAACGTGCACGGCACCCAGGTCCTGCTGGACGCGGCGCTGCGGCACGGGGCGGCGCCCTTCGTCCAGGTGTCCACGGACGAGGTCTACGGCTCCGTCGAGCGCGGCTCGTGGACCGAGGACGAACCGCTGCGCCCCAACAGCCCCTACTCCGCGTCCAAGGCCTCCGCCGACCTGCTGGCCCTGGCCCACCACGTCAGCCACGGCCTGGACGTGCGGGTGACCCGCTGCTCCAACAACTACGGTCCCCACCAGTTCCCCGAGAAGCTCGTCCCCCGCTTCGTCACCCTGCTGATGGACGGGCACCGGGCGCCCCTCTACGGGGACGGGCTGCACGTGCGCGAATGGCTGCACGTCGACGACCACGTGCGGGGCATCGAGGCGGTGCGCACCCGTGGCCGGGCCGGCCGCGTCTACAACATCGGCGGCGGCACCACCCTGAGCAACCGGGAGCTGGTGGGGCTGCTGCTGGAGGCGTGCGGGGCCGACTGGAGCCGGGTGGAGCACGTCGAGGACCGCAAGGGCCACGACCGGCGCTACTCCGTCGACTCCACGCGGGTGCAGCGGGAGCTGGGCTTCCGGCCGGCCACCCCCCTGGACGCCGGGCTGGCCGCCACGGTCGCCTGGTACCGGGACCACCGCTCCTGGTGGGAGCCGCTGCTCCCGGCCCGCTCGCCGTCCTAGGTGTCCGGCCGTTCCCGGCCGGACCGCCCCGGACGGACCGCTCCGCCCTTCCCGACGCCCGGTACGCACCCCTCGGAGACCGACACCATGCCCCCGTACCCCCGCCCGCGGTGGCTCGTCACCGGTGCGTCCGGCATGCTGGGGCGCGATCTCACCTCCCTGCTGCGGCGCCGGGGAACCCCGGTCACCGCGCTCGGCCGGCACGCCCTGGACATCACCGACGAGGGGGCCGTGCGGGCCGCGCTCGCCCGCCACCGCCCGGCGGTGGTGGTCAACTGCGCGGCGTGGACCGCTGTCGACGCAGCGGAGGCGGAGCCGTCCCGCGCGATGGCGGTGAACGGCGCCGGGCCGCTCCACCTCGCCCGGGCCTGCCGTGTCCTGGGGGCCGTGCTGCTCCAGCTCTCCACCGACTACGTGTTCGCCGGTACGGCGGAGCGGCCGTACCGGGAGGACGACCCCACGGGTCCCGCCACCGTCTACGGGGTCACGAAGCGGGCCGGGGAGCACGCGGTGCTCGACCTCCTGCCGGAGGCCGGCTTCGTGGTCCGTACGGCCTGGCTGTACGGGGCGGGCGGGTCCAACTTCGTGACCACGATGATGCGGCTGGAAGCCGAGCGGGACACCGTGCTGGTCGTCGACGACCAGCACGGCCAGCCGACCTGGACCGCGGACGTGGCCGGCCGGCTGGCGGCGCTCGGCACGGCGGCACTGGCGGGCACGGCGCCCGCCGGGGTATACCACGCGACCAACTCGGGCCACACCACCTGGTACGCCCTGGCCCGCGAGACGTTCCGGCTGCTCGGCGCCGACCCCGGCCGGGTGCGGCCCACCACCAGCCGTGCGCTGGCCCGCCCGGCCCTCCGGCCGGGGTACAGCGTGCTGGACCACGACCGCTGGCGGGCGGCGGGGATGGAGCCGCTGCGGGGCTGGGACGCCGCGCTGGCGGAGGCGTTCCCCTCGCTGTGCGGGGCGGTGGGACGCTCGGCGCTGCCCCGGTCCTGAGCCGCCGTCGCGGCCCCCACGACGCGGGGGGGGGGGGGGGGGGAGGAGGAGGGGGGGGGGGGGGTGGGGGGGGGGGGGGGGGTGGGTGGGGGGGGGGGGGGGGGTGGTGGGGGGGGGGGGGGGGGGTGCGCCCCCCCCC
>NZ_JBWKEZ010000064.1:37712-42622 GCF_056434525.1 Streptomyces sp. NPDC044002 | reverse complement strand
GCGATCGCCTTCGGCGACCCTTGACAGGCCGACCCGCCCCGGAAAGCCGAAAGACTGCCGGGAAACCCCCAAAGAAACGGCACGGTCCAGAGGAGGAGGGACGGGTCCGTCAGCGATGAGCGAGGGGCCGGGGGCAGGCCTGCCGGGCATCCGGGCTTTCATGTCTGCGATGCCGGGCCGGGGCGCGGCTACCCGCACGAGAGGTTGATCTCGGCGACCTGCGGAGCTTTCAGACGCGTCAGATCGCTACGCGCTTCGCTGATCTCGGCGACCGTCGGCCGTCTTGAGCTGGTCCGGGGCAGGTTCGATGTTGGTGGCGGCGGTGGTGAATTCGCGGCCGGAGGCACCCCGGATGTAGGCGAGCTCCATCCAGTGTTCGATGCCGGTGTCGGAGACGTTCTCGTTGATCACGGCCATCAGCACGCCTTCGGTACCGGACGCGATGTCGCGGACACGACGGTGGAGGAGGCGGTGGGGGACGTATTCGTAGCACTCACTCATCGGACGCCGCCTCGAAGGTGTGGAGGAACCGCTGCCAGCCGGCCAATGCCCGGTCGAGAAGTTCGAGGCTGGGCGGCTCTACGACCCTCACCCTCGGCAAGGGCTCGTCCCAACTGTCGACGCTGGGCACGTCTCGGGTGCGACTGGTCATGTCACTTCCTGCCGTGGTCAGTGGGCAGATCGCCCTGCTCCTGTTCGAGGTTCGTGCTTGAGGGACGGACCAGCTAGGACTTATCGCGGTCTTCTGGCTGCCTGTTTGAGGACTTCTGTTCGTCCAGCTGGGTAAAACGTGGTCCTTGTGGGGACTTGTTGAGAGAGTGGTCGTCCACCTGGCACACATGCGGAGGTTGAGCGTGGCAAGGTCACCTGGGAACGTCCGATTCAAAGCCGCCCGTGTAGCTGCTGGATATCTCTCGCAGCAGGCGCTCGTCGAGGCGCTCGCCGGCCGAGGTGTTTCCGTCGATGTGCGCCAAGTCCGGCGCTGGGAGTCGGATGCGCCTCCCTGGCCCTACGCTGCGGCCCAACAGGCGCTGACGGAACTGCTCGGGCAGGACATCGAGGCCCTCGGTTTCACTCCACCTGCCGGGCACGATCGCACGCTGACGGTCAGACGCGTACCCGTCGCGTCGGCGTTGCGGCTCCCGGTGCAGCATCCGGCGACGGTGCAGCCCGCGAGTGCGGCCGCCGACTACCTTGCCGTGACCCGGGCCCACCGGCGGCTCTACTGGACCGTGGCACCAGCGGTCCTTCATCCACCGGTCAGCGCCCACGCCGTCCTCGGTGAGGCTCTGCTCCCCGCAACGGCGGGCGCCACGCGACAGGCCGTCGCCGCAGCACTGGCCGAGTCGTTTCTCCTTGCGGGCCGCATCGAATTCTTCGACCTCCGAGAGCCTGAGCAAGCGGGCGGCACGTGGCTGCGTGCCCTTCAGGCTGCGGGAGAAGCGGACGATTCCGTGCTCGGTGCCGCTGTTCTGGCGCACATGGCCTTCATCCCGGGGTGGGATGGAGATCGCGCTGGCGCCGGCGAGCGGATGGTGATGGCCCGGACCTATGCCCGCAGGGGGCCGGCCTCTGCAGAATTCCTGGCGTGGCTCGACGCGGTCGAGGCCGAATGCGAGACGAGGTGCGGGCAGACGCGGACGGCCTTGAACCTCATCACGCACGGCGACGACCTGCTGGCGGCGGGTTCGGAGCACGCCTCCCCTGACTGGATGGACTGGTTCAGCCCAGTCCGGTTGGCCGCGTTCAAGGGGAACATCCAGCTCGCAGCCGGGCATCTCCCGCAGGCCAGGGAGACGCTCATGGAAGTTCTCGAAACCCTGCCGCCCGACGCTGACAAGCAGCGGACAGTGGTCCTCGCCGACCTGGGTGCCGTGGAGGCCGCTGCCGGGGCCCCTGAGGCAGCGTGCGCCTATGCGGTTCGGGCCCTGGAGCAGTTGGAGACGCACTGGTACGCGACCGGGATGGAGAGGGTCCGCGAGACGCGCCGCGCGCTCGCACCGTGGCAGCACGAGCAGTGCGTACGCGAACTCGACGACCGGCTGTACGGCTGGGCGACCACACTCAGCGCACTGACGCGTTGAACTCGTTGATCCGGCGTGGGAGGTCGAGGAGGCTGCCGACCCTGAAGGTCGGCAGTGCCTTGGCCTCTTCCGACTCCCACTGGACCGTGGCCCAGGGGCCGCGCCGGATCAGGGCGCTGTGCATGCCTGCGGCCACAGCGGGCCGCAGGTCGTTGTCGACACGGTCGCCCACGTAGAGGATCTCGCCGGGCGCGAACGGAACGGCCTTGGCGACGCGGACGAAGAACTCGGGATCGGGCTTGCTCGCCCCCCAGTCGTCGGAGGTGCCGATCAGATCGACGGCCGTGGCGAAGAGTTCGCGGAGGATCTTGCCGGCGCGAACCGTCTGATTCCCTGCGATGCCCAGCCACAGCCCGCCCTCGCGCAGCTGCGCGAGGGCGGGGCGGACATCCGCGTACAGGTCTCCTTCATCGAAGTGCTCTGGCTGCCCGGCGGCTGCCCTGGCCTCGCGCTGCTCGTACAGGTCGAAGCCGGGCTGGAAAACCTGGAAGGTATCGCGGTAGTCGCGGCCCTGCGCGATCACGGCTCCGAACATCGCGGCGAAAGTGTGCCGGGGCACGCCGAGCCAGTCGGCCCATGTGCCGTACTCCCGCGTTTCGTCCACCAGGCACTCGCCGACATCGAAGACCACTGCGCGAATCGTCATGCGGGAAGCCTAGTGACGACTCCTGGGAACTCGGCTGGCAAAGCCGAGGATTGGGGGCCAGGCCGGCCAGTGAATGATCGTCTTCCACTGGGATATCAGCCCAAGACGGTCGGCGGCCGCCGAGATCAGAGGAGCGCGTAGCGATCTGCTGCGCCTTTCGGACTCCCAGGTTGATCTCTTCGCCCTCTGGTGCGGGTATCAGCCCAGGACGGTCGTCGGACGCTGAGATGTGAGAAGCGCGTAGCGATCTGCTGCGCTTGGGGGCTTCCCAGGGGCATCCGATCAACCTTTGGTGCAGGTAGCCGCGCCCCCGGCCCTGGCCCGGGGCCGGACGGACCCGGATGCCCGGCGGGCCGGCCCCCGGCCCCTCGCCTCATCGCTGAGAGACCCGTCCCTCCGACTATCGACCGTGCCGTTTCTTTGGGGGTTTCCCGGCAGTCTTTCGGCTTTCCGGGGCGGGTCGGCCTGTCAAGGGTCGCCGAAGGCGATCACGAAGTGACGCGACCGAAGGGAGCGCCCTTGACAGGCCGGCACGAACCGGAAGGACGATGGGACTGACGGGAAGCCCCCAACCTTCTCTGATGCCGCCCGAGGGGATGCCGCGCACCCGCCCCCCGGCCCGCAGACGGGGAGGCGGGTGGGCAAACACCGACCCGCCCCCACCCCCTCGAGGGGGAGATAGCCAGCCCCCACCCCTACAGCCCCGCCTCCCACACCACCGTCGTCCCGCGCGTGCCTGCCTTCGTGCGGCCGTCGTCGGAGACCGTGAGGCGGACTCGGGAGGGGGTGGCGTCGACCTCCACCTCGATCGACGTGACCTCGCTGCGGCGGTGGGCCGCCGCCAGGGCGCTGCGCAGGGTGGAGAGCAGGGCCGTGGTGACGGGGTCCGGGAGGAGGGCGTCGACCGCGCCCGCGAAGTGCACCGACGGCTGGAAGCCCAGCAGTACGGCGGCTCCGCCCGTTTCGCGGAGCACCCGTCCCCGGAAGGTGGTGGGGGCGTCGCTCGGGGGTTGCTGGAGGGCGAAGATGGCCGTGCGGACCTCCTGGATGGTGGAGTCCAGCTCGTCCACCGCGCGGCCCAGTTCCTCCCCGACCTCGTCCCCGCCGTCGTCGTCGTTGCCCGCCGCCGCGTTCGACGACCTGCGCCGCGTGCTCTCCAGCATCATCTCGGTGGCGAACAGCCGCTGCACCACCAGGTCGTGCAGGTCGCGCGCGATGCGGTCGCGGTCCTCGTAGACGGCCAGCTGCTCGCGGTCGTGCTGCGCGTCCGCGAGGACCAGGGCCAGCGCGGCCTGGGAGGCGAACTGGGAGGCCAGCAGCCGGTCCACCGCGTCGTACGGCTGCCCGCCCCGGGCCCTGGGCAGGGCGAGGGTGCCGATCAGCTGTCCGCCGCTCTGCAGCGGCAGCATCATGCTCGGTCCGAAGCGTTCGCGTACGTGGGTGGTCATGCGGGGGTCGGTCGCGGAGTCCTCTATGAAGACGGGTTCTCCGCCCAGCAACTGCACCAGCACCGGTGAGCCGGGTGCGATGGCGGTACCGATCAGGTCGCCGGGGTCGCCGTGGGTGGAGGCGGCGACGATCTCCATGCCGCCCTCGGGGGTGGGCTGGAGGATGACGCCCGCCGCCGCGTCCGCGAGCAGCCGGGCGCGTTCGGCGACGCACATCAGGGCGTCGGCCGCGGGCCGTCCCGCCAGCAGGGTGGTGGTGACGGCGGCGGCGCCCTCGATCCAGCGTTCCCGCCGGCGTGCGGTCTCGTACAGCCGGGCGTTGCCGATCGCTATGCCGGCCTGCGAGGCCAGTACGCGCATCAGTGCGAGGTCCTCGTCCGTGAAGGGGCCGCCGCCGTGCTTCTCGGTGAGGTAGAGGTTGCCGAAGACCTCGGTGTGCACCCGGATGGGCACGCCGAGGAAGCTGCGCATGGGCGGGTGGCCGGGCGGGAAGCCGGCCGCGCGGGGGTCCTTCGTGAGGTCGTCGAGCAGCAGCGGCCGGGGGTCGCCGATGAGGGCTCCGAGCACGCCGGCGCGGCCGTCGGGCAGGCGGGGGATCGCGGCCCGTTCGGCTTCGGTCATGCCGGAGGTGAACAGCTGGGTCAGCCGGGCGGGGGGGGGGGGGGGGGGGGGGGGGGGGGGGGGGGGGGGGGGGGGGGGGGGGGGGGGGGGGGGGGGGGGGGGGGGGGGAGA
>NZ_JBWKEZ010000064.1:0-37702 GCF_056434525.1 Streptomyces sp. NPDC044002 | reverse complement strand
GGAGGGGGTACCCCTCCCCCCCCCCCCCTCCCCCCCCCCCCACCCCCCCCCCCCCCCCCCCCCCCCCCCCCCCCCCCCCCCCCCCCCCCCCCCCCCCCCCGTACCGGGCCCCGCACAGCTCGGTGGCGGAGTCCACGACGTGCTGGAGGGTGGTGTGCAGCTCCAGTTCGGAGCCGACGCTGAGCACGGCCTCCAGCAGTACCGGGAGGCTGCTGGACGGCGCACCGGCCCCGCCGGAGTCGTCCGCGGGACCGGCCCCGGCGGGTCCGTCCAGGGTCATCCGGCCAGCGGGTTGAGGACCATGGGGGCGATCTTTCCTTCCAGCATTGCGCCGAGTCCCAGCACGGCGCACACGTCGGGCCGTTCGGCGATGGCCACGGGCATTCCGGTGGAGTCGCGCAGCATCTGGTCGAGGCCCGGCAGCAGGGCGCTGCCACCCACCATCATGATCCCCCGGTCCGTCAGGTCGGCGACCAGGTCGGGCGGGCAGTCCCGGAGCACCTTGCCGATGCCGTCGAGGACGGCCGTGAGCGGGGTGTGGATGGCGTCCCGGACGGCGGCGGTGTCCACGTGGACGGAGCGGGCGAGTCCGGTGGCCACGTCGAGGCCGTGGATCAGGGTGGAGGGGGGGCCGTCGGGGGTGATGCCGTTGCCGTGCAGGGCCAGCTGGAGGGGGCGTACGGCCTGGCTCGGCAGCATCAGCTCGTGGGTGTGGCGCAGGTGCTGGACCACGGCGTGGTCGATGGCCTCGCCGCCGACGGGGATGCGTTCGGCGGTGACGATCGAGCCGAGGGAGAGCACGGCGATCTGGGTGGCGGCCGCTCCGCACACCATGATCATGGTCGCGGTCGGCTGTTCCACGGGCAGGCCGCAGCCGACGGCCGCGGCGATCAGGGTGTCGACGAGTTCGACGCGCCGGGCGCCGAGGCCGACCATGGTCTCCACGGCCGCCCGCTGGGCGAGCGGGTCGGCGTCGTGCGGGGTGCAGCAGGCGGCGCGCAGCCGGGGCTTGCGGCGCAGGGCGCGGCGCAGCTTCTCGCCGAGCAGGTGACGCAGCATCCGCTGGGCCATCTCGATGTCGACGACGGTGCCGCCGGAGACGGGGCGTGCGACGCGGATGTAGTCGGGTGTGCGTCCGGTCATCCGTTCGGCGAAGGTGCCGACGGCGATGAGGGCGCCGGTGCGGGTGTTGACCGCGGCGACGCTGGGCTCGTCGACGACCAGTCCGGCTCCCTTGACGTAGACGCGGGTCCTCGCGGCTCCCAGGTCGACGGCGACGTGGCAACGGCGCAACTGCTCAAGACTTACGGTCACGGCAGATCCTCCCGAGAGCGCTGACGAAGGATGAGACCGGCGGCTGCCGATCGCATTCCATATCTTCTCGGATAAATAGGACATATCGCCCGTTGGAATGCTCCGGGCGGGGCGTGTCGTACGGGTGAGGGGTGCTGCACGGGGGTGGATTTCTGTACCGACAGGCAGCAGCATGCGCGGACCACCCGCGCTACTCACCCGTAACAAGGTAAAGGGGACCCGATGCTGACGCCCCGCCAGAGAATCCTGGCGTTCCTGACCCTCTGCCTGGCCCTCCTGGCGCCCTTTCCGGCCCAGGCGGCCGCCGGGCGGGTGGCCGACACGCCGGCCGCCGCCCGCAATCCGGTGGTCTTCGTCCACGGCTACAACGCCGACCCGGGGGTCTGGGGGTCCCTGCGCGAGGACCTGAGGGCCGACGGCTACGCGGACTCCCAGCTCTTCTCCTTCGGCTACGACACCCACCAGTCCGTCAACGAGGTGCTCTCCGGCCGCCTCGCCGCCTACGTCGACCAGGTGCGGCAGCAGACCGGCGCCGCGCGCGTGGACGTCGTGGGGCACTCCTTCGGATCGCTCGTCAGCCGCTGGTACGTCAAGTACGGCGGCGGCGCCGCGACCGTGGACCACTGGGTCTCGCTGGCCGGCCCCAACCACGGCACCTCCACCGCCTGGGCGTGCGCGCTGTGGGATCAGGCGTGCCGTGACATGACCCCGGGCTCGTACGTGGTGAAGAATCTGGCGGCGGGCGACGAGACGCCGGGCGCGGTCAAGTACGCCACCTTCTGGTCGGAGTGCGACGAGGTGGTCAACCCCGACAGCAGCGTCCCGCTCTCCGGCGCCCTCAACACGCCGGTGGGCTGCCTGAAGCACAACGACCTGCTCGGTGACGACGCCACCTCGGCCGGGGTCCGCGCCTTCCTGCGCTCCTAGACCGTCAGGTCCTGCCTAAGCCTCCTCCACCCGCTGGAGCAGCCCGTACGTGAACTCCGCGACCAGCGGCCGGCCCGACGCGGTGAACGCGAGGCGCCAGCGCGTCGGCGCCGTGCCCTCCATCGGCCGCGCCGGCGCGAAGGCCCGGGCCACCTCGTCCACCGTCGCCGACCAGGGCAGCAGGTCCCCCGCCGTCTCCAGTGCGGGCCCCCGCGCGCCCGGGGCCCGGACCAGCCACTCGTTCCACACCGCCCCGTCCGGCGCGGCCAGCACCTCGAACCGCAGCTCCGGCCAGAGCGGCACCGGCCACAGCAGGGCCTCGCACTCCAGGTCCCCGATCCGGCGCGGCTCCGCGGTCTCCGGCGGGCCGAGCACCGACCGGTAGCGCGCCAGGGCCCCGCGGGAGCGGGGCGAGCGCACCATCGCCTGCCAGCGCCGGTTGGCCTCCCGCTGCTCCGCGAGCGAGGCTCCCAGGCGCAGCCGGGCCTCCTCGGCGAGGCCGGGCTGGAAGTCCGCCATCCTGCGCAGGAGCACCAGCTGGAAGGCGGCCGGCCCGAAGACGCCCGGCCGTCCCGGATACGGGGTCGATGTCATGGACGGAACGATTCCACACAGGATCCTTACGATCCCGGAATGCTTATGTTGCCGGGGACCGCATAGTTTGTGGGCGCCATGAACTACTTCTGCCCAGCATGTCAGAGGCACCTCAACGGCGCGCTCGCCTGCGCCGGGTGCGGAACCCCGGCCGAGCACCTGGTGGTCGCCGCGCCCAGCGCGCCCGCCCGGGGCCCCGAGCCGCAGCCCGCGCTGGCCGAGGTGTTCGCCGATTCGCTCGTCGTGCTGTCGGGCCCCCACGAGGGCCGCGCGGACACCCGCAAGCGGGCCGCCACCCGCCGCAGACGCGGCCGGGGCGTGCTGGCGCTCGGCCTGGGGGTGGTGCTGGCGGCCGGGGGCTCGATCGCCGTGGCCCGGATCGTCGGCGACGACGAGGGTGTCGACCGGGCCGACAAGGTGGTGCTGACCGACAACGGGCCCAAGCAGCCCGACGCGCTGCCGAGCGTGGCGGGGCCGTCCGTGCCGGCGGTCCTGCCGAAGGCCTCCGGCGGGCCGGCGAAGACGGCCCGGCCCAGCGGGAGCCCGAGCGCCTCCGCGACGCCTTCGGCGAGCGCGAGCGCCTCCGCCTCGGGGGCGACGCCCTCGCAGAAGGGTTCCGGCGGGGGGACGGCCGTAAAGCCGACGGCGTCGGGCAAGCCGTCGGCCGGCACTTCCGGTACGTCGAAGCCGCCCACGTCCAAGCCGAAGCCCAAGCCGACGCCGACCGAGGACGACGACTGCTGGCTGTTCTGCTGGTGAGGTGACCCTCCCGGCCGGCCGGGGGCCGCACCGCGGCGCCCGCCGGGCGGTCGTGTTCCCGGCGACCCGACCCGGCGGTGGAGCGGCCCTGCCGACGCGGCGACCCGGCGCGGCCGTCGGACCGGCCCGGGGTCGCGGCACGCGGCCGTGTGACCGGGGCCTGAGGCGGGCCCGGCCCGGCAGAGCCCCGCCGGGCGGTACCGCCCGGCCCGCCCCCCGGCCCCCGCCTAGGCCAGCATCCGCCTGAGCAGGTCGCGCAGGGACGTGCGCTCCTCCTCCGAGAGTCCGGCCAGCGGCTCGCGTGCGAAGTCCAGGGACTCGCGCAGCCGCTCCGCGGTCTCCACGCCCTCCTCCGTGGGGGCGGCCAGCTTCACCCGGCGGTCGGCCGGGTCCGGGCGGCGTTCGACCAGGCCGCGGGTCTCCAGCCGGTCGATGATGCCGGTCACGTTCGAGGGCTCGCAGCGCAGCTTCTGCGCGATGCGCCGCATGGGCAGCGGCTCCAGGGAGAGCAGGTTCAGCACCTTGGCCTGGGCCCCGGTGAGCTGGTGGCGGGCGGCCGCCTCCTCGTACTCCATGTGGTAGCGGGCCACCACATCGCCGATGAGTTCGACGACCTCGACGGTCACTGGGTCTGCGCGACGACTGGGCATGCATTCAGCGTAACCGTTTACTTGACAACATGAAATATCCAGGAGCATGGTTGTTTCACGTTCTGAAGTAATTCTTCGTTCTCCCTGGAGTCCCTCATGTCTCAGATCCCCGCCGTCAGCCGCGAGTGGCACCTCGTCCGCCGTCCGCAGGGCTGGCCCGTGGCCGAGGACTTCGCCCTGCGCGAGGTACCCGTCTCCGCCGAGCCCGCCCCCGGCCGGATCCTGGTGCGCAACCTCCACATGTCGGTGGACCCCTACATGCGCGGCCGGATGAACGAGGGCAAGTCCTACATCCCGCCCTTCGAGCTCGACCAGCCCATGCAGGGCGGCGCGGTCGGCGAGGTCGTCGCCTCCGCCGCCGAGGGCTTCCAGGTCGGCGACCACGTCCTGCACCCCCTGGGCTGGCGCGAGTACGCCGACGTGGACGCGCAGCACGCCACCAAGGTCGACGCCTCCCTCGCCCCGCTCTCCGCCTACCTCGGCGTCCTCGGCATGCCGGGCCTGACCGCCTACGCGGGCCTCTTCGAGGTCGCCTCCTTCAAGGAGGGCGACTCCGTCTTCGTCTCCGGCGCGGCGGGCGCGGTCGGCAGCCTCGTCGGCCAGTTCGCGAAGATCAAGGGCGCCTCGCGGGTGATCGGCTCCGCCGGCTCGGACGAGAAGGTGACGCTCCTCACGGAGAAGTACGGCTTCGACGCCGCCTTCAACTACAAGAACGCCCCCGTCGCCGAGCAGCTCCCCGCGGCGGCCCCCACCGGCGTCGACGTCTACTTCGACAACGTCGGCGGCGACCACCTGGAAGCGGCCATCTCCGCCATGAACGTCCACGGCCGCGCCACCCTCTGCGGCGCCATCGCCGGGTACAACGACACCGTGCCCGCCCCCGGCCCGAGCAACCTGATGATGGTCATCGGCAAGCGGCTGCGCCTCCAGGGCATCCTCGTCGGCGACCACTACGGACTGCAGCAGCAGTTCGTCAAGGACGTGGCCGGCTGGCTGGCCTCCGGCGAGCTCCGCTACGACGAGACGGTCGTCGAGGGCGTCGAGAACGCCGCCGAGGCCTTCCTCGGAATGCTGCGCGGGGAGAACACCGGAAAGATGATCGTTTCCTTCTCGGGTTAGGCTCACTCCACGACCGTCGCGATCGTGGGCGCGCATCGCGGCGATTCATCTGGAGGAACTGCTTCATGTCCATCACGCAGACCGACGTCGCGTACACGGCCGTCGCCACCGCCGAGAACGGCCGTGACGGCCGCGTCGCCACCAACGACGGCCAGCTCGACGTCGTCGTGAACCCGCCGAAGGAGCTCGGCGGCAGCGGCGCCGGCACCAACCCGGAGCAGCTGTTCGCCGCCGGCTACAGCGCCTGCTTCCAGGGCGCCCTCAGCGTCGCCGCCCGCAACGAGAACCTCGACGTCACCGGCTCCACCGTGACCGCCGAGGTCGGCATCGGCAAGAACGACGAGGGCTTCGGCATCATCGTCAAGCTGACCGCCTCGATCCCGAACGTGGACGCCGCCACGGCCAAGGACCTGGTCGAGAAGGCCGACCAGATCTGCCCGTACTCCAAGGCCACCCGCGGCAACATCACGGTCGAGCTGAACGTCGCCTGACGTCCGCGACCGCGTCGCACGCCTGGTGAAGGCCGCACCCCCCAGGGGGTGCGGCCTTCGCCGTATCCGGCCACCCATAAACTGGCCACATGCGTGATCTTGCGGGGGGCTTCCGGTACTTGCTGGCCGGACAGAGATGGGTGTTCCGGAACGGCCGCTGGCTGGGCTTCGGCCTGCTGCCGGGCCTCGTCGCGCTGGCGCTGTACGCCGCCGCGCTCGTCGGCCTCCTCTACGGCGCCGACGACTTCGTCCGGTGGGCCACGCCCTTCGCCTCGGACTGGTCCTCGGGCTGGCTGAAGCTGTTCCGGGGCTTCCTGACGGCCGTGGTCGTCTCCCTCGGACTCTTCCTCTCGGTGATCACCTTCACCGCCGTGACCCTGCTGGTCGGGCAGCCCTTCTACGAGTCCCTCTCCGAGCAGGTGGACCGGACCGAGGGCGGCGAGGTCCCCGAGTCGGGACGCTCGTTCTGGGAGGACCTGTGGATCTCCGCCCGGGACAGCGCGCGGCTGCTGGTGCGGGTGATGCTGTACGGGATCCTGCTCTTCGCCCTCGGCTTCATCCCGGTGATCGGGCAGACCGTGGTGCCGGCGATCGGGTTCTGCGTGTCCGGCTTCTTCCTCACCCAGGAGCTCACCTCCGTCGCCCTCCAGCGGCGCCGGGTGGACCTGGCCGAGCAGCTGGTCCTGCTGCGCGCGCGGCGGGCGCAGGCGCTGGGCTTCGGCGTGCCGCTGGTGCTGGCGTTCCTGATCCCGTTCGTCGCGGTGTTCCTGATGCCCGGCGCGGTGGCGGGAGCGACGCTGATGGCGCGGGAACTGGTCGGGGCCGATTCCTCCGAGGGCGGGTCCGAGGACGAGCCGGACGGCGGTGACGGGCCCGGCGGGCAGCAGTACGGCACGGGCCCGGCGGCGCCCCAGGGGCCGTACGGGCAGCAGCCGTCGTACGGGCAGCCGCAGCCCGGGCAGCAGCAGTACGGCCATCCGCAGCCCGGGCAGCAGTACGGCCAGCAGGCGTACGGACAGCAGCCCTACGGGCAGTCCCAGGCGCAGGGCCCCTACGGTCAGGCCCCCAACCCGTACGCGCAGAACCCCGGCCCCTACGGCCAGGCCCCCAACCCCTACGGCCAGGGCTGACCGGGGCTAGGGGGTGTCCGCAAAGTCGCGCCGTCCGCCCGAAGGGCGGGCCCCGCGGCGTCCGGTGCGGCGAGAGCGCGTGCCGGGCGTCGCGGGGCAGGCGAGACTTTGCGGACACCCCCTAGCGCCGCCGCAGCAGGGTGATCGCCCCGGTGTTGTCCTCGCCCGCGTGGGCCGCCGGGTCGGCCTCCAGCCGCTCGCGCATCAGGTCCAGGTACGGGCTGATCAGCTCGGCGCTGACCCCCTGCTCGGCTGAGGTGCGCAGCAGGGTGCCGCTGCCGGCGACCTGCATGGCCAGGCCGGACACCACCCCGGTGGTGAAGTCCCGCGTGGCCAGCCGCTCGGCCGCGTTGCCGACGAAGAAGCCCATCGCGCCCAGCCACTCCGACAGCAGCGGCGCGAGGGACCCGGGGGCGACGTCCTCGCCCTCGATCAGCGCGTAGGCGTGCGAGACCCCCGCGAACAGCCCGTACATCGCACTGAGCAGCGCGATGTCGTGCAGGGCCGCGTGGCCGGGGTCCTCGCCCACGAAGCGGGCTCCGGCCGGGACCTCCAGGGTGGCCCGGTGGGTGTCGAAGAGGGCGCGGGAGCCGCTGTGGAAGACGTACGCGCCGGATCCGGGGACGCCGATCATCGC
This sequence comes from Streptomyces sp. NPDC044002, assembly GCF_056434525.1. NCBI lineage: Bacteria > Bacillati > Actinomycetota > Actinomycetes > Kitasatosporales > Streptomycetaceae > Streptomyces > Streptomyces sp. NPDC044002. The sequence goes on along the minus strand of NZ_JBWKEZ010000064.1, from coordinate 30,081 downwards.
GGGCGTGGCCATGATCCCGGAGTCCAGGAAGCGGGCTCCGCGGGCCTCGGCCCAGGCGGCCCGGGCGCGGCCCTCGGCGGGGGTGCCGGTGGTGAGGTTGACCAGGTCCTTTCCGGTCAGGTCGACGCCGTCGAGGGCGTCCCCGACGCTCGCGTCGTCGAGCAGGCAGAGCACGACGAGGGTGTTCGCGGCGACGGCCTCGGCGGGGCCGGCGGCGACGGCCGCGCCCTCGGCGGCCAGGGCGTCGGCCTTGGCGGCGGTGCGGTTCCAGACGGTCAGGGGGTGCCCGGCGGCGAGCCAGGTGCGGGCCAGGGCGGTGCCCATGTCGCCGAGGCCGAGCAGGGTGAGCGGACGGTTCGTCACGTGTGTGTCGGTCATGCCGTTTAGCCTGGTGGCGGGCGGTGACGCGCTCAAGTACGCACTTCGGAGTGGGTGGTTACCCCGAGGTGAGCGAGCAGGTGGGAGGGGTGTGCGCGATGGCGGTGGCACGGCGGCCGGGGGCGGATCACTGCGGGATCGCCGCGGCGATGGCGGTGATCGACGGCAAGTGGAAGGTCTCCCTCTTGTGGGAGCTGGAGCGCAGTCCGCACCGCCGCTTCGGCGAACTGCGCCGGCTGGTCCCGGGGGTTTCGGAGAAGGTGCTCGCAGCGCAGCTGCGCGAGCTGGAGACCGACGGCATGGTCCACCGCGAGGTGTACGACGAGGTCCCGCCCCGCGTGGAGTACTCCCTGACCCCGCTCGGCGAGGAGCTGAACGGCGCCCTGGAGGCGCTGGGGGAGTGGGGCAGGAAGCGCCTCCTCCCGGACTCGGCCCAGGCCTAGGCCGTCTTCCGGAGCGTGCCGGGTCCGCCTAGGCTCGCAGTGTTGCGTCGCGAAGTGACCTGCTCGCTCCCGGCATCCTGAGGCGGCGCCCATGCCCGGCTGGATGGACCTGGCGTACACGACGGCCGGCGGAGTGGTCGGCGCCGCGGTGACCAACCACCTCTCCAGGACCCAGGAACGCCGGGAGCTGCGGGCGGCGGTCATGCAGCAGCTGCTCCGCGTCGAGGCGGTGCGCGACGAGGTGTACGGCATCGTGCCGGGCCGGCGGGAGGGCCCGTCGCGGCAGCCGGCGGGGGTGCGGGCGCCCGTCGCGGCGCGCTTCGGGGCCGTGGCGGTCCTGGAGGACGGCCGGGACGCCGAGCGGGTGCAGCGGGAGGCGGTCGCGGAGCTGGTGGCGGCCGCCCTCTCGGCCGGTGTGCCCCGCCGGGTCCTGGACTTCGCGGGAGGCGGCGCGGAGCGTGCCCTGCAGTGCGAGGTCGTCCGGGAGGTCGACGCCCGCCTGGGCGGTGTCCTCGGTGCGCCGCTCGACGAGCTGACGGTGGCCTGCGAGGAGTACCGGCAGGCCACCGCCCGGTTGCTGCTCGGGGCCCTGTGGCAGCCGTGGCGGAAGCGCCTCCGGATGCGGGGGCGCCTGCGCGCGCTGCGCCGGGACGCGGCAGCCCTGCACCGCATGCAGGAGGCGGCGGTGTCCGCCCTGACGGGGCCGCGGCACCTCGACGCCCTCGCCGAGCGGCTCCGCGAAGGTCTCCCGGGCCCGGACCCGGGCCCGGGCCGTGCCGACGGCCCGGGACCTGCGGCGTAGGGCGGGGGAAAAAGGGCCCGGAGCGCTCAGGCCGCCGGGACGTCGGCCGTGACCACGTCCGGGCCGTCGGTGCCGGCCTCGGCGAGGAGGGTGCCGTCCGGGGACCAGACGGCCGCGCCGCCGCAGCCCGTCCAGGGGCCCGCCGGGCCGACGTGGTTGGCGAGGACCACGTACAGGCCGTGCTCCTTCGCGATCCCCGGGTACACGGTGGCCCGCTCGGCGATGCCGTCGCCCGTGCCGTACAGGGAGCTCGCCAGGTGCACCGTGCAGCCGTCGGCGGCGGCCCGTTCCGCGAGGTCCGGGAAGTGGTTGTCGAAGCAGACCCCCAGCGAGAAGCGGACGCCGCCGAGCTCGAAGCGGCCGTCGGCGGTGCCCGCGGCGAAGGCGCCCCGTTCGTGCTGGTAGAGGTGCTGCTTGGCGTACGTCGTCACGTGCGCGCCGTCCGCGTCGTACACCAGGGTCGCGATGGCGGGCAGCGGCCCGTCGGTGCGCAGGGCGGCGTTGACGGCCACGGCGAGGCCGGCGGAGCGCAGCCCGTCCAGGCGGGGGTCCTCGGCGTCGGCCAGCCACAGGCCGGGGTCGGCGGCCAGGGGCTCCAGCTCGTACCCGGTGAGCGTGAACTCCGGGAACACCACCAGCTCCGCGCCCTGCGCGCGGGCGCGGGCGGCGAGGGCGGCGGCGTTCGCGGAGTTGGCGGTGACGTCGGCGGGGACGCAGGTCAGCTGGGCGGCGGCGATCTTCATGCCCTCAGGATGCCAAGGCCTCCTCGGCCCCCTCGGCCCGGCCTCCGGGCAGCCGGCCCTGCCGGCGCACCAGGGCCAGCTCCACCAGGTTCAGGGCGGTGACGACGAGGGTCAGCAGCGCGAGGGCCCCGAGGGAGGGAAGCAGCGCGGCCGCCGGCAGCAGGGCCAGTACGGCCGCGGCCGCCGCCAGCCGGGTCACCGACCAGGAGCGGAACAGGTGCCAGCGGGTGTAGCCGAAGGTGGCGAGGAAGAGGGCGCAGCCGCCGTACAGCAGGGCGGCGACGCCGAGCGGGAGCCGGGCCCCGGGGTGGGCGACGGCCTCGGCCATGCCGACGGCCACCGCGATGACCGAGGCGATCAGGGAGAGGTGCCCGTACGACAGGACCTGCCGGGCCACGTCGGCCCGTACGGCGGCGGTCTCCAGCCCGTGCCGGACGGCTCCGGCGGCCAGGTGGAAGTACACCCACCACAGGCTGCAGACGAGGACGAAGGCCACGGCGACGGCCGTCAGGGCGCCCGCGTCGAGGTCGGGGGCGGTGGCGACCGGGGCGCCGACGGCGACGATGGACTCGCCCAGCGCGATCATCACGAACAGGCCGAACCGCTCGGCGAGGTGGCCCGAGTCGAGGTTCAGCCGGACCATGCTGGAGCGGGTCAGCCGGGGCGCGGCCAGGTCCACGGCGGCGGCCAGGGTCCACAGTCCGACGCGGAGCCCGCCGTCGAGGAAGGCTCCGGCCAGCATGAGCGGCCCGCTGATCAGCACGGACAGGGTCACCGGGGTGGGCCGCAGGCGGCGGCTGCGGCCGTGGGCGAGTGCGGCGAGCACCAGGCGGGCGCAGAAGTAGGCGCCGGCGAGGAGGATCCCGCGGTCCCCGAAGGCCTCGGGCAGGGCGAGGGCCATCATCAGGCCGCACAGTCCGGCCGTGAAGAGGGCGATCCGGTTCAGCGGCCGGTCCGCGTCGTGGGTGTTGGCGTGGATGGTGTTGCCCACCCACACCCAGTAGACGGGCACGAAGACGATCAGGGCGCGGCCGGTGCCGGCCCAGCCGTGGTCGTGGTGCAGCAGGGCGGAGACCTGGGTGACGGCGAAGACGAGCACCAGGTCGAAGAACAGCTCCGACCAGGCGACCTTCTTCTCGGGCTGCTCGTGCGCCTCGGCCGTGCCGTGTCCGGTCGGCTCGCGTGACTCCATCTCGTGTCCCCCCACTAGAAGTTCGGGGAAAGGATGCCCGGTGGGGCGGCGCGGCTATGCGCCGGGGCCCCTCAGCAGGGTGATGAACGAGCGGAACGCGGCGGGCATGTCCACCGATTCCGGGGCGAGCAGCCACTGGTACTGGAGGCCGTCCATCACCGCCGTCAGCAGCGGAGCGGCCTGCTCCGGGGTGAGGCCGGAGGGGAGCCGGTCGCCGAACTCGGTGCGCAGCAGTGCGGCCATCTCCGCGCGCACCTGCGCGTACCGGTCGGTGAAGAAGGCGCGGGCCGGGTGGCCGTCGGTGACGCTCTCGCCGAGCAGGGCCGAGAAGGTCTGCACGATGCCGGGGCGCATGGCGTTGTACTCGACCAGCGACTCCAGCAGGTCCAGGCGCCAGGTCCCGGCGGTGGCGCGCGAGCCGCCGCCGGTGTCCCAGCGGTCGCGTTCCTCCAGGACGGCGACGAGCAGGGCCTCCTTGGTGGGGAAGTAGTGCAGCAGCCCCTGCTGGGTGAGGCCCACGCGTTCGGCGACGGACCCCAGGGAGGCGCCGCGGTAGCCGCGTTCGGCGATCACCTCGACCGCCGCGCGGACGATCTCGCCGCGCCGCTCCTCGCTCTTCGCTCTGGCCATCGCCCGGCACCCCTTCCGCTCTCACCTGCCAGCAGGACCGTACGGCATGCTGACATTACGAAAAGATTACAAGACCTACCACTCTACAGGTACCGGGTCCACGATGGGGGCCATCCGCACCGCACCCGCACGCAATCGACGAGGAGGCACGGCCGTGACCGATGCCGATCAGGTACGCGAAGAAGGCAGCGAGGAGCAGGCCCGCGAGGACGCCGTGGAAGCCGCGCTGGGCAAGCTGGACCTCGACACCAAGGCCCGCCTGCTGGCCGGACAGGACATGTGGACCCTGCCCGCCCTCCCCGGGATCGGGCTCGGCTCCCTGGTGATGTCCGACGGGCCCGTCGGGGTCCGCGGCGTGCGTTGGACCGCCGACGACCCCTCGGTCGCCCTGCCTTCGCCGACCGCCCTCGCCGCCTCCTGGGACCCGGACCTCGCCCGCCGCGCCGGCCGGCTGCTCGCCCAGGAGGCCCGCCGCAAGGGCGTCCACGTCCTCCTCGCCCCCACGGTCAACCTGCACCGCTCCCCGCTCGGCGGCCGCCACTTCGAGTGCTACTCCGAGGACCCGTACCTCACCGGCGCCATCGGCAGCGGCTACGTCAACGGCGTCCAGGACGGCGGCGTCGGCACCACCGTCAAGCACTTCGTCGGCAACGACGCCGAGACCGAGCGCTTCACCGTCGACAGCGTTATCGCCCCCCGCCCGCTGCGCGAGCTCTACCTGGCCCCCTTCGAGGCCATCGTCGAGAACGCCCGCCCCTGGGGCGTCATGACCGCCTACAACCGGGTCAACGGCACGACCATGACCGAGCACCACCACCTGGTGAACGAGGTCCTGCGCGGCGAGTGGGGCTTCGACGGCTGCAACGTCTCCGACTGGATGGCCGCCCGCTCCACCACCGGGGACGTCCTCGGCGGCCTCGACGTGGCCATGCCCGGCCCGCAGACCGTCTACGGGCCCGCCCTCGCCGCCGCCGTCCGCGCCGGGGAGGTCCCCGAGTCCGCCGTCGACACGGCCGTGCGCAACGTCCTGCGGCTCGCCGCCCGCGTGGGCCTCCTGGAGGGTGCCCCCGCCGCCGTCCCCCGGCCGCCGGCCCCGGTCGACGGGCAGGCGCTGGCCCGCGAGCTGGCCGCCCGGGGGTTCGTCCTCGTGCGCAACGAAGCCCGCACCCTCCCGCTGGACGCCGGCCCCGGCCGCACCGTCGCCCTGATCGGCGCCGCCGCCCGCGACGCCCGCGTACTCGGGGGCGGGTCCGCGACCGTCTTCCCCGAGCGGGTGCTGTCCCCGCTCGACGGGCTCACCGCCGCGCTGCCCGAGGGTGCGCTCACCTTCGCCGTCGGTGCCGACCCGAGCGGCGAACTCGTCCCCGCCGGGCAGGGCTTCGAGCTGCGCGCCGTCTGCCGCGACGCCTCCGGGGCCGTCATCGGCGAGGGCGGCCTGCCCAGCGGGCAGGTCCAGTGGATCGGCGAGGACCTGCCCGCGGGCGCCTCGTACGAGACGATGGCGTCCATCGAGGTCACCGGTACGTACGTGCCGCGCGAGAGCGGCGAGCACGCCTTCGGCACCCGCGGCCTCGGCGCCTTCACCCTCGCCGTCGGCGGCCGCGTCCTGTGGGAGGGCGTCCAGGAGACGGGCGACGAGGCCGACCCCTTCGAGGCCTTCTTCGGGGCGCCCAGCGAACGCGCCGGGGCCGTCCTCACCGCGGGCGAGCCGGTCGAGGTGTCGCTGACCTACCAGGTCCCCGACATGAGCGCGCTGCCGCTGCGGGCGGTCATGTTCTCCCTGCTCCACCTCGGGCCGCGGCGCGACGCCGACGAGCTGATCGCCGAGGCGGTGGAGGCCGCGCGCGCCGCCGACACGGCCGTCGTGGTCGTCGCCACCACCGAGCGGGTGGAGTCCGAGGGCTTCGACCGCCGGGACCTGGCCCTGCCCGGCCGCCAGGACGACCTGGTGCGGGCCGTCGCCGCCGTCAACCCGAACACCGTGGTCGTCGTCAACGCCGGCTCCCCGGTGGAGCTGCCCTGGCGCGGGGACGTCGCCGCCGTGCTGCTGACCTGGTTCCCCGGGCAGGAGGGCGGGGCCGCGCTGGCCGACGTACTCCTGGGCCGGACCGAGCCCGGCGGGCGGCTGCCCACCACCTGGCCCGCCGCGCTCGCCGACGCGCCCGTCACCGAGGTCGTCCCCGACGGAGGACGGCTGGAGTACCGGGAGGGGCTGTTCATCGGCTACCGGGCGTACGAGGCGCGGGGAGTGGAGCCCGCCTACCCGTTCGGGCACGGCCTCGGCTACACGGACTGGGCGTACGAGTCCCTGGAGGCGGGCCCCGACCGGGTGCGGGTCAGGCTCACCAACACCGGGACCCGGCCGGGCCGCGAGGTGGTCCAGGTCTACCTGGCGCCCACCGACGACCGCGACGGGCGCCCGGCGAGCTGGCTGGCCGGCTTCGCGGGCGTGGAGGCCGGCCCCGGCGAGAGCGTCGAGGCGGAGATCGAACTGCCCGCCCGGGCCTTCGAGATCTGGGACGAGGAGGCGCATGGCTGGCGGCGGATCGGCGGCACCTGCGAGGTCCGCGCGAGCCGCTCGCACGCCGACACCCGGCTGACCGCCACCCTCGGACTGTGACGGCGGGCCGCCACGACACGCCGTAGCGCGGATTTGGCCGGAAACAACCCGTGAACCGGGCCGGAGGCGGACCCTGACTCCGCTTCCGGCCCTCCGCGCGTCAACGCGGCGGCGCTGCCGCCGTCACCTGTCGGTGCGCGAGTTCCGCGAGCCGCGCCTGCCCGTCCCGGCCCGGGTGGAACCAGTCCCAGTGGCTCAGCTGGTCCGCCCCGAACGGGTACTGGAAGACGGCCCCGCCGTCGTAACGGCACAGCGCGTCGGCCGCGCACACCTCGCGCAGCACCTCGTTGTACTCCACCACCCGCGCCCGCACCTTCTCCCGGCGGGCGGTGGCCCCCGCCTCGGCCGACAGCGGTTCGGCCAGCATGGACTGACAGATCCCCAGCTTCCAGATCTGCCGCACCAGCGGGTCGTCCTTGCCCTGCTGCCACAGCCGCTGGAGGTCCGGCACGGAGGACACGTACACCTGGGACTCGGGCGAGGCGCTCCGCAGGTCCTTCAGGGCGCGCTCGAACTCGGTGCGGAACTCCGCCACCGGGGTCATCGACGAAGGCGTGGGCCGGCAGGCGTCGTTGGAGCCCACCATGACCGTGACCAGGCCGGGCTTGTGCTGCGCGGCCGTGGCCACCTGCCCCGGGAGGTCCGCCATGCGCGAGCCGGTCACCGCGTAGTTCCAGCTGCGCGCGGGCACCTCGGCGTCGCCCAGCAGCCGGGCGGCCAGCGAGCGGACGGCGGGATCGCTGCCGGTGGCCCAGGAGACCTCCGGACAGTCGGCCAGCACGGAACAGGCGTCGAAACCACGGGTGATGGAGTCGCCGACGGCGGCGACCGAGGCGGGCGCGGTGTTCCAGCGGGGCGCGGCCTGCGCCCCCCGCTCGCCACCGGCCGGCGGGGCGGGGGAGTCACAGCCCGTGACCGTCGCGGCCAGGAGGGCCACCGCCAGGCCCGCGGACGTCCGGCGTGCGAGACGGCGGACGGCAGTGGTGCGCATCGGGTGGTCCTCCCTCGTCGCCCCCGTGCTTCCGGGGGCGTCCTGCTGAGTGAATGCTCTGTGTTTACGGGCCTCGGAGCGACCGTACGTCACACCATGACCCCTGGCGCACGGTAGCTTTTTCCCGTGGCGTTTCGGCCGCAGGTGCCGTAGCGCAATGTCAAATAATTTCCGTTACATTACATCACGTCACATACTGTCCGTTTTCTGGAGTTTATTCCCGACCTCGTCCCACACTGGAGGTCCCGGTGACGACACGTGGAGTTCTGTACGTGCATTCCGCACCGCGCGCGCTCTGCCCGCACGTGGAATGGGCTGTTGCGGGCGTGCTCGGGGTGCGGGTGAACCTCGACTGGATCAGGCAGCCCGCCTCCCCCGGTACCTGGAGAGCCGAGTTCTCCTGGCAGGCCGAGGCGGGCACCGCCTCGAAACTCGCTTCCGCCCTGCGCGGCTGGCACCTGCTCCGCTTCGAGGTGACCGCCGAACCCTGCCCCACCGCCGAGGGCGAGCGCTACAGCTCCACCCCGGAGCTGGGCATCTACCACGCCGTCACCGGCATGCACGGGGACATCCTGATCCCCGAGGACCGGCTGCGCGCCGCGCTGGCCCGGTCCGCGCGCGGCGAGACCGACCTGGAAGCGGAGATCGCCAAGCTGCTCGGCAAGCCCTGGGACGACGAACTGGAGCCCTTCCGCTACGCCGGCGAGGGCGCCCCGGTCCGCTGGCTCCACCAGGTCGTCTAGCCGCCCGGCGGTACCACGCACGACGAAGGCCCCGCCCGGCAGCTGCCGGGCGGGGCCTTCGTCGTGGTACGGGATCAGACGGTGCGGAACGCGAGGCTCACGTTGTGGCCGCCGAAGCCGAAGGAGTTGTTGATCGCGGAGATCGGGCCGTCGACCGGCAGCTTGCGGGGCTCGCCCACCACGATGTCCGCGTCGATGTCGTCGTCCAGCTCGTCGACGTTGATCGTCGGCGGGGCGATCCGGTGGTACAGCGCCAGCACGGTCGCGACGGTCTCGATACCGCCCGCACCGCCCAGCAGGTGACCGGTCATCGACTTGGTCGCGGAGATCGCGATGTGGTCGAGGTCGTCGCCCAGGACCTTGCGCAGGGCCTTCACCTCAGCCGTGTCACCCTGCGGGGTGGACGTGGCGTGCGCGTTGACGTGGACCAGCTCGGACGGGTCCAGCTGCGTGTTGTCGAGCAGGTTCTGCAGGGCGGCGGCGACACCGCGGCCCGTCGGCTCCGGCTGCGCGATGTGGTGGCTGTCCGCGGACAGGCCCTGGCCCAGCACCTCGCAGTAGACGCGGGCGCCGCGCTTGGCCGCGTGCTCGGCGGACTCCAGCACCACGACGCCGGCGCCCTCGCCGAGGACGAAGCCGTCGCGGGCCTTGTCGTACGGGCGGGAGGCCGTGGTCGGGTTCTCGTTGTTCTTGGACATCGCCATCATGTTGGCGAACGCCGCGATCGGCAGCGGGTGGATCGCCGCCTCGGTACCGCCGGCGACGACCACGTCGGCGCGGCCGGTACGGATCATCTCGACGGCGTAGCCGATGGCCTCGGCGCCGGACGCGCACGCGCTGACCGGGGTGTGCACACCGGCGCGGGCGTTGACCTCCAGGCCGACGTTGGCCGAGGGGCCGTTCGGCATGAGCATGGGAACGGTGTGCGGGGAGACCCGGCGCACACCCTTCTCCTTCAGTACGTCGTACTGGTCGAGCAGGGTGGTGACACCGCCGATGCCGGAGGCGATCACGGTGCCCAGACGCTCGGGAACGATCGTCTCGTCCTCGCCGGCCGGGGCGGTGTAACCCGCGTCGGCCCAGGCCTCGCGGGCCGCGATGAGGGCGAACTGCGCCGAGCGGTCGAGCTTGCGGGCCAGCGGACGGGGGAGTACCTCGTTCGGGTCCACAGCGGCCTGGGCGGCGATGCGAACCGGCAGTTCGGCGAAGCGCTCGCCCTCCAGGGGCGAGACGCCGGACCGGCCGGCGAGCAGACCTTCCCAGGTCGAAGCGCTGTCGCCACCCAGCGGAGTGGTTGCGCCGATACCGGTGACGACCACGGTGCGATTGGTCGGGCTCACAGGAATTCTTTCTCCACGTCTAAGGGGGTGCTGAATTGTCACGGCGCCACCGCCGGGTGGCGACAAACGCTCGTCAGGCTCAGGCCTGGTGCTTCAGGATGTAGTCAGCGGCGTCGCCGACCGTCTTGAGGTTCTTGACGTCCTCGTCCGGGATCTTGACGTCGAAGCGCTCTTCGGCGGCGACGACGACCTCGACCATGGACAGCGAGTCGACGTCCAGGTCGTCGGTGAAGGACTTGTCGATCTCGACGTCCTCGACCGGGATGCCCGCGATCTCGTTGACGATCTCCGCGAGACCCTCGACGATTTCTTCCTGCGTGGCGGCCATGTGGCGCTCCTTCTGTAGCTAACTGGTGGATCAGGGTGGGAAGTGATCCCGGCCCTAGGGGAGGGTAACGACCGTCGCGGCGTAGACGAGCCCCGCCCCGAAGCCGATGACGAGCGCGGTGTCGCCGCTCTTCGCCGCTCCGGTCGCCAGGAGCCGCTCCATGGCGAGCGGGATCGAGGCGGCCGACGTGTTGCCGGTGGTTTCCACGTCACGGGCGACCGTGACGTGCTCCGGCAGCTTGAGAGTCTTCACCATCGAGTCGATGATCCGCATGTTGGCCTGGTGCGGAATGAAGACGTCCAGGTCGTCCGGGGTGATCCCGGCGGCGTCGAGCGCCTGCTGGGCCACCTTGGCCATCTCGAAGACGGCCCAGCGGAAGACCGCCTGACCCTCCTGCGTGATGGCCGGGAACTTCTCGCCGCCGTCCTTGCCGAGGTACTCGTCCCACGGCACGGTCTGCTTGATGGTCTCGGACTTGTCGCCCTCCGAACCCCACACCGTGGGGCCGATGGCCGGCTCGTCCGAGGGGCCGACGACCACGGCGCCGGCGCCGTCGCCGAACAGGAAGGCCGTCGCGCGGTCCTCCAGGTCGGTCAGGTCCGAGAGCCGCTCGACACCGATGACGAGCACGTACTCGGCGGAACCTTCCACCACCATGCCCTTGGCGAGCGTCAGGCCGTAGCCGAAGCCGGCACAGCCCGCCGAGATGTCGAACGCGGCCGGCTTGCCGGCGCCGATCCGGTGCGCGATCTCCGTCGCGACCGCCGGGGTCTGCTTGAAGTGCGAGACCGTCGAGACGATCACCGCACCGATCTGCTCGGGGGACACGCCGGCGTCGGCGAGCGCCTTGCCGGAGGCCTCCACCGACATCGCGGCGACCGTCTCCTGGGGCGAGGCCCAGTGCCGGGACGCGATGCCCGAGCGGGAGCGGATCCACTCGTCGGAGGAGTCGATCGTCTCGAGGATGACCTCGTTGGGCACCACCCGGGTCGGGCGGTAGCCGCCGACACCGAGGATGCGGGCGTACGGGGAGCCCTTGGCCGGCTTGATCTTGGACATGCTGTGTGGGCTCCTTCTCTCAGGCCGTCTGCTCGGCGATGAGCGCCTTGGCCTTGTCGAGATCGTCCGGCGTCTTCAGGGCCACGCTGGGCACGCCCTTCAGGGCGCGCTTCGCCAGACCCGTCAGGGTGCCGCCCGGGGACAGCTCGATGATCCCGGTGACGCCCAGCTCGGCGAACTTCTCCATGCACAGGTCCCAGCGGACCGGGTTCGCGACCTGGCCGACCAGCCGGGCGACGACGTCGGCACCCGAGGCGACGACGAGGCCGTCCTTGTTCGAAACGTACGCGAGGGCCGGGTCCGCCGGAGCGAGGGCCTCGGCGGCCTTCTCCAGCGTGGCGACCGCCGGGGCCATGTGGTGCGTGTGGAACGCGCCCGCGACCTTGAGCGGCACGACCTTCATCGAGCCCTCGGGCTTCTCGGCGACCAGGGCCTCGATCTGCTCCGCGGTGCCGGCGGCCACGATCTGGCCCGCGCCGTTGATGTTGGCCGGGGTCAGGCCGAGCTTCTCCAGGTGCGCCACGACCACGTCCTGGTCACCGCCCAGCACCGCGGCCATGCCCGTCTCGGTGACGGCGGCGGCCTCGGCCATGCCCAGACCGCGGGTGCGGACGAAGGACAGGGCGTCGCCCTCGCTCAGCACACCGGCGACGGCGGCGGCGGTGATCTCACCCACGCTGTGGCCCGCGACGGCACCGAAGGCCGCCGGCGAACCGAGCGCGGAAGCGGACAGCAGGCCGGCCGCGACCAGCAGCGGCTGGGCCACCGCCGTGTCGCGGATCTCGTCCGCGTCGGCGTTCGTGCCGTAGTGGGCGAGGTCGAGCCCGATGGCGTCGGACCACCCCGCGACGCGTTCGGCGGCGCCGGGGAGTTCGAGCCAGGGAGTCAGGAAGCCGGGCGTCTGAGCGCCTTGGCCGGGAGCGACGAGTACGAGCACCCTCACACTCTCTCTTGTTGATGGTCTCCGCCGCCCGTGGGGACAGGGACGAAGAACCGTCGGGCTAATTGTTGATGTCCGACAAAAGTCTAGGGCTGCTGATCTCCGTCGGCCAGACGCCCGAGGATCAGGGCGATCCGCAGCGTGAACGCCGAACGGACATCGGACGGCGACCAGCCGGTGACGTCGGTCACACGTCGGAGCCGGTAGCGCACCGTGTTGGGGTGCACGAACAGCATCCGCGCCGCCCCCTCCAGGCTGCTGGCCTGCTCCAGGTAGACGCTCAGCGTCTCCAGCAGCGCCGAGCCCGCCTCCTCCAGAGGTCTGTAGATCTCCTCCACCAGCTGCTCCCTGGCCGAGGGATCCGAGGCGATCGCACGCTCCGGCAGGAGATCGTCCGCCAGCACCGGACGGGGCGCGTCCTGCCAGGCCGTGCAGGCCTTCAGCCCGGCGGCCGCGGCCTGCGCCGACTTCGTGGCGTTCAGCAGGTCGGGGACCACCGGCCCCGCCACCACCGGACCGGCGGCGAACGGCCCGATCAGGGACTTGGCGACCTGCATCGGGTTGTCGCTGCCGCCCGCGATCACCACCAGGCGGTCGCCGAGCACCCCGGTCAGCACCTGGAGCTTGTGGTGGCGGGCCGCACGGCGGATCGCCTCCACCGTCAGCTCGCTGTCCCCTTCAGGGGCGGTGCCCAGCACCACGCACACGTGATCCGGGGAGTTCCAGCCCAGCGCCGCCGCCCGCGACAGCGCGCCCTCGTCGGCCTCGCCCGACAGCACGGCGTTCACGACCAGGGACTCCAGCCGGGCGTCCCACGCGCCGCGCGCCTCGGCCGCCTGCGCGTACACCTGGGCGGTCGCGAAGGCGATCTCCCGGGCGTACACCAGCAGCGCCTCGCGCAGGATCGACTCGTCGCCGGGGGCCGCCACCTCGTCGATCGCGGCCTCCATGACCTCGATCGTCGTACGCACCATCTCGACGGTCTGGCGCAGCGTGATCGCCCGGGTCAGCTCGCGCGGAGCCGTCCCGAAGACGTCGGTGGAAATGGCCTGCGGGGTCTCCGGGTGCCGGAACCACTCCGTGAAGGCCGCGATGCCGGCCTGCGCCACCAGGCCGATCCACGACCGGTTCTCCGGCGGCATCGCCCGGTACCAGGGCAGGTTCTCGTCCATCCGCGCGATGGCGTTGGCGGCGAGCCGGCCGGAGGACTTCTCCAGCCGGCGCAGCGTCGCGGCGTGCGGGTGGACCGGATGCGCGGTACGCACCTCGGGGGACTGCTCACGTTCGGGTTGGGGCACGGGACAAGACTGCCTTATCGGCGGCCCGGCTCGGACTCGGGTCCGCGCCGCGGGCCCCGGCCGGCGGGCTACGGTGGCCCACATGATCGATGTACGCCGCGCCGCCGACCGGTACGCGGGCGGGGATCCGGACGCCGGGATCACCACCCGCCACGCCTTCTCCTTCGGGTCGTTCTACGACCCCGACAACATCCGGTTCGGTCCGGTGCTGGCCTGCAACGAGGAGAGCCTCGCGCCCGGCGCGGGCTTCGACGAGCACCCGCACAGCCACACCGAGATCGTCACCTGGGTGGTGGAGGGCGAGCTCACCCACGAGGACAGCACCGGCGGGCACACCGCCGCCGTCCGGCCCGGGGACGTCCAGCGGCTCGGTGCCGGATCCGGGGCGCGGCACGTCGAGCGCAACGACGGCGGGGTTCCGCTGCGGTTCGTGCAGATGTGGCTCGCGCCGCTGACGGCGGGCGGGGAGCCGTCGTACGAGGTCGTCCGGGACCTCGCGGACGGCACCCCGTACGAGGTCCCGGCGGCGGGCGCGGTGCTGCACGTCCGGCGGCCGGGCGCGGGCGAGCGGGTCCCCGTACCGGCGGGCGAGCGGGTCTACCTGCACGTGGTGCGCGGGGACCTGCGGATCGACGGGCAGGAGCTGGGCCCCGGGGACTCGGCGCGGATCACCGGCGAGAAGGGCCTGGAGATCACCGCCGGGTCCCCGGGGGAGCTGCTGATCTGGGAGCTGCCGGCCTAGCGGGCGGCCCGGAGTTCCGCGAGGACCGCGTCGGTGAAGGGGGTCCAGGCCTCGACGGCCCAGGGCCCGAAGGCGCGGTCGGTCAGCGCCACGCAGGCGGCGCGGATGTCGGGGTCCACCCACAGGAAGGTGCCGGACTGGCCGAAGTGGCCGAAGGTGCGCGGGGAGGAGGTCAGGCCCGTCCAGTGCGGGGACTTGCCGTCGCGGATCTCCAGGCCGAGGCCCCAGTCGTTGGGGGACTGGTGCCCGTACCCGGGCAGGACGCCCTTGAGGCCGGGGTGGACCACGGAGGTGGCCTCGGCGACGGTGCGGACGTCGAGCAGCCGGGGCGCCTGGAGCTCGGCGGCGAAGCGCACGAGGTCGGCGACGGTGGAGACGCCGTCCTTGGCGGGGGAGCCCTCCAGGCTGGAGGAGGTCATGCCCAGCGGCTCGAAGACGGCCTGGTGCAGGTACTCCGCGAAGGGGATCCCGGTGGCCTTGGCGAGGTGGTCGCCGAGCACCTCGAAACCGGCGTTGGAGTAGAGCCGGCGCTGCCCGGGCGGGGCCGTGGCGCGGTGCTCGTCGAAGGCCAGGCCGCTGGTGTGGGCGAGGAGGTGACGGACCGTCGACCCCTCGGGGCCGGCCGGCTCGTCCAGTTCGAGCGCCCCCTCCTCGTACGCGACGAGGACGGCGTACGCGGCGAGCGGCTTGGTGACCGAGGCGAGCGGGAAGCGGCGGGCCGTGTCCCCGTGGGAGCCGGCGATGGTCCCGTCGGCGCGTACGACGGCCGCCGCGGCGGCGGGTACCGGCCAGGTCTCGATGGTCCGCAGGCTGTGCATGGTCTCCATGCGGCCGAGCCTACTTGCTTGGAGTGCACTCCAGGGTTCTAGCGTATGGACATGAACCTGACGGAGACGCGGTACACGATCAGCGAGGTCGAGGCGCGGACCGGTCTGACCCAGCACACGCTGCGCTGGTACGAGCGGATCGGCCTGATGCCGCACGTGGACCGCTCCCATTCGGGGCAGCGGAGGTTCACCGACAAGGACCTCGGCTGGTTGTCCTTCGTGGGCAAGCTGCGCGCGACGGGGATGTCGGTGGCGGACATGGTCCGCTACGCCGAGCTCGTCCGCGAGGGGGACCACACCGTCGACGAGCGCCGTGAGCTGCTGGAGCGGACGCGCCGCGAGGTGCGGGCGCGGCTCGCGGAGCTGACGGACGCGCTGGACGTACTCGACTTCAAGATCAACATGTACGCGATGAACACACAGACGACGAGCGCCGAAACGGTCGCGGGGAAGGCACGGTTATGACGGAGTACGGCACCACCCCCATCGAGCGGGCCGAACTGGGCAAGGGCGGACCGGTGGTCGGCGTACAGGGCCTCGGCTGCATGGGCATGAGCGAGTTCTACGGGGAGACCGACGAGACGGCCGCCCGCGAGACCCTGGACGCGGCGCTGGCCGCCGGGGTCACCCTCTTCGACACCGCCGACGTCTACGGGCGCGGCGCGAACGAGGAGTTCCTGGCGCCCTTCGTGGCCGCCCACCGGGACGAGATCACCCTCGCCACGAAGTTCGCCATCGAGCGCAACGACGACCCGATGTACCGGGGCGTCCGCAACGACCGGGCGTACATCCGCCAGGCGGTCGAGGACAGCCTGCGGCGGCTCGGCGTCGACGTGATCGACCTGTACTACATGCACCGCCGCGACCCGCAGGTGCCGTTCGCCGAGTCCGTGGGGGCCATGGCCGAGCTGGTGCGCGAGGGGAAGGTGCGCCACCTGGGCCTCAGCGAGGTCACCGGGCCCGAGCTGCGCGAGGCGCACGCCGTGCACCCCATCGCGGCGATCCAGTCGGAGTGGTCGCTGTTCAGCCGGGACGTGGAGCGCAGCGCGGTCGGCGCGGCGGCGGAGCTGGGCGTGGCCTTCGTGCCGTACTCCCCGCTCGGGCGGGGCTTCCTGACCGGCGCGTTCGCGGACGCGGCGGCGGATCTGTCGGCCGACGACTTCCGGCAGCACCAGCCCCGGTACACGGGCGAGAACGCCCGGGTCAACGCGGCCCTGCTGGCCCCGGTCCGGGAGATCGCGGCCGCGCACGGGGCCACGGCGGCGCAGGTGGCGCTGGCCTGGGTGCAGCAGCGGGCGGCGGTGCACGGCCTGACGGTCGTCCCGATCCCCGGTACGCGCAAGCCGGGCCGGCTGCTGGAGAACACCGCCGCGACCCGGATCACGCTGACGGACGCGGAGCTGGCCCTGCTGGAGCCGCTCGCCGGGCAGGTGGCCGGCGCCCGCTACCCGGACATGGCCTTCACCTCGGACTCCCGCGAGGCGTAGCGCCCGGCCCGGCTCGGCCCGGCGCCACCCGGCACGCCCGGCCCGGCGCGACCGGGCCCGGCCCGGCCTGGCGTTGGCTCACTCGGCTCGGCTCGGCCCCGTGCCGCCCGGCTCCACCTGGCCCGGCACGACCGGCCGGTCAGGCCCCGGCGGCGAAGCGGGCGCGGAGCGTTGCGTACTCGGCGTCCGTCAGCAGGCCCGTGCTGTGCAGCTCGCTCAGGTGGGTCAGGCGGTCGTCGGAGGCCCGCGCGCGCGGGACCGCGGCCACCGGCGCCCGCTCGCGCAGCGCGGCGAGCACGGCGGCCGCGAACGGCAGCGACTCGTGCACCGCCCCGTACCCCGTCCCGAACACCGCGGCCGCGAGGTCGTGGTCCGGCGGGGCGGGGTCCTCGGCGGTGTCCCGGGGCCGCAGCCGCAGGTACCCGCCTCCCGGGCGGTCCGGGGAGGCCCACTCGACGCCGGACAGGCCGGCCAGCGCGAAACGCTGGTCGCCCGCCCGCCACTTGGCGCTGCTGGCACCCGTACGGGACCAGTGGAAGGTGACCGCCGTGCCGTCGAAGCCCAGCCGGGCGTCGTACGCCTTCAGCTGGAGCGGCGGCTGCGGCACCTCGACGAGGAAGCGGTCGGCGGGCTCGTCGCAGCCGGGGGCCAGCCGCTCGCGCACGGCGTCGGCGAAGGCGGCGGCCTGCGGCGCGCGGTCCCCGGGCAGCACCAGCCGGTACGGGTCGCAGACCTCCTTCAGCTGCCCGGCGGCAGCCTCCATCAGCGGATCGGCGCCCGCGCGCGGGACGGCGCGCAGCACCACCGTGTCCCGTCGGCCCATCGCCCCGGCGGCGGCGCTCACGTCCACCCCGGACAACGCTTCGAGGGGGATCCGGCGCTCGCCCAGCGCGTGCCAGAGGCGTGGAGTTCGCATCCCCCGTGCGAAGCGGATGAGCACCGAGTCCGAGTCGAACTCCCAGACGGCATGATTTCCGGCCAGTACGTCACCCATGCGGCACATGGTAAAGGGACGCGCCCCCGCGCGTCCCCCTCGTCTTCCGGCCCGATTTTTCTGCTTGCTACGGGTCCGCGGCGGGGGATGCCCCCGTCAGTCACCGTCCGTGGCGGAAATTCCGAGGCGGCAGTCCTCGCTCCCGTTCGCGCACGCGACGGAACCGAAGGCGCCGGTTCCGATCTTGGCGAAGTTGTCCAGCGAGGCCGTGCCTGGCTCGAAATAGCCCGTGTGGCTCCTGGCCCCCTCCGAGGACAGCAGCCGCGAGCCGAAGTCCGGGGAGACCGGGTCCGCGCCGTGGCCCAGCCCGCCGACCTCCATGTGCGGTACGCCGGAGATCCAGTCGCCCTCGTCGCGCATCGCCCAGACCCGGGCCGAGGTGTGCAGCCCGGCGACGTTCTCGGTGCGCATGCCGGGGCTGCCCGCGACCACCAGGTCGGTCACCCGGCCCGGCAGCCGGTGCGCGGCCACGCCGCACACCACCGAGCCGTAGCTGTGGCAGAACAGGGCCACGCTCGCGTCCCCGGGCAGGGCCGCGGCCAGGGACTCCAGCCGGGCGGCGCCCTGGACGGCGAGCCTGCCGGTGGCGGCGTCCACGCCGACCCCGGTGGGGGCGGTGTAGCCGGCCCAGGCGATGACGGCGGTGCGGCCGGCCGGCGCGGTCGACAGCTCGGCCTCGTAGAGGGAGCGGCCCATGCCGGCGGGGGCGGTGAGGCGGCGCTGGGAGCGCTCGAAGGTGAGCGCGTCGGTGTCGACGCCGGGGACGACCACCGAGACCCGGCGGGCCGCCGAGAGGTCGCCGAAGACCTCGGCGACGAGGCCGCCGCCGGTGGGGTCGAAGACGAGGATCTGCCGGCCGGGCTCGGCGAGGGACTCGAAGCGGTGCGCACGCTTGACGGCGGTGCTCCGGTCGGCGGGGGTCAGGGCGACGTCCCGTCCCCGGGACTCCTCCAGCCGCGCCGCCAGCGCCAGGGAGCGGCGGTTGGCCCGGTAGCGCAGCTCGGCGGGGACTCCGTCGAGGTTGCCGACCACGAGCGGGTAGCCGTCGGCGAGGTGGCTCCGCTGGGTGCCGTCGAGGTCGGCGAAGAAGCGGGCGACCGTCCGTACGGGGGCGTCGGCGGGCGGTACGGGCCGGCCGTCGATGCGGGCCGAGGCCCACGCGACGAGCTCGGCGGCCCGCGCCTGGATCCCGGCGTCGGGGCGGTGCACGGCGGTCCAGCCGGTCGTCGCCAGCATCAGGAACACGACGCCGAGCGCGAGCAGCATGCGCAGGGCGGCGGGGCGCTCGGGAGCGTCCGGGGTGGTGGGGGCGGGGCGGCCGGGCAGGTTCACTGGAGCCAGACTAGGAGACCGGTGGAGGCTGCGGCGCGCCGGGTGACCGGGCTCACGGCCGGTCGTGGGACACATCTCCCCGCCGATCACGCTCTGTTGCGGCTCCGGGGCCCCGCGCGGGCGCGGCGGGTGTGCCCGGAACCACTCCCGGGGCGCCCCTTCCGGACCGGCCCGGAGCCGCCCCGGAGTGTCGCCCCGGAATCGTGCCGGACCGCCCCGGACCGCGCCCCGTCAGCCCGCTGCGGGCGCCCGGCGCCAGTCCTCCGCCAGGGCCGGGCCGATCTGGTCGAGGTAGGCCACGGTCATCCGCCGGATCGCGGCCACGCTGGTGTCCTCGCCCTGCACCCAGAGCCGGCCCGTGACGCGCATCACACCACTGAACGCCGCCACCGCCACCCGGGGCCGCGGGTCGGCGTCCAGGTCGACTCCCTCCCGGGCGGCGATCAGCCGGGCGATCTCCTCCTCCAGCTCGGTGGAGCGCCGCAGGTGCACGGCGAGCAGGGCCGGAGTGGACTCGATCAGCCGGTAATTGCGCATGTAGAGGTCGATGGGCACCACGTCGGAGATGGCCTCCTCGATGGTGTCCCAGGAGGCGAGCACGGCGTTGCGCATGGCCTCCAGCGGGGCCTCGGAGGCCGGCCGGGCCCGCAGGGCGGCGAGGAAGTGGGACTCGACCACTTCCTGTACGGCGAACGCGACCTCCTCCTTGTTGGCGAAGTACCGGAAGAAGGTGCGCTGCGAGACCTCGACGGTGTCGGTGATCTCGTCGACCGTGGTCCGCTCGTATCCCTGCGAGACGAACAGCAGCAGGGCGGCGCGCAGCAGCGCGTCCCGGGTGCGGCGCTTCTTGCGCTCGCGCAGTCCGGCCGCCGGCGCGGGCCGCTGGTCGGTCATCGCCGCGGGGTCCTCTCTGATCCTGCGACCGCACGTGCCGGGTACCTGGACCGCACGTGTTCGATCTGACGCTGAGTAAGCGGTCAGGGTACCTGTGACGGACCTGACAGCCGCTGTCGCGTTAAGCCGTTTGTGAAGTGTCAGCGACTGTCACTAGCCTGTTCGCATGACAAGTCAGATCACGCTCGCCAAGGAAACGGGCCCGGATCCGGCGGCGCGCGCCGGTCTGCGCGGCCACCCCTGGCTCACCCTGTTCGCGGTGGCCGTCGGCGTCATGATGGTCACCCTCGACGGCACGATCGTCGCCGTCGCCAACCCCGCGATCCAGAAGGACCTCGGCGCCAGCCTCGCCGAGGTGCAGTGGATCACCAACGGCTACCTGCTGGCCCTCGCGGTCTCCCTGATCACCGCCGGCAAGCTCGGCGACCGCTTCGGACACCGCCAGACCTTCCTCATAGGCATCGCCGGCTTCGCGCTCTCCTCGGCGGCGATCGGCCTGTCCACCGGTGTCGGGCTCGTCATCGGCTTCCGCGTAGCCCAGGGCCTCTTCGGCGCCCTGCTGATGCCGGCCGCCCTCGGCCTGCTGCGCGCCACCTTCCCCGCCGAGAAGCTCAACATGGCCATCGGCATCTGGGGCATGGTCATCGGCGCCTCCACCGCCGCCGGCCCCATCGTCGGCGGCCTGCTCGTCGAGCACGTCAGCTGGCAGTCCGTCTTCTTCGTCAACGTGCCGGTCGGCGTGATCGCACTGGTCCTCGGCCTGGTCATCCTGCTCGACCACCGCGCCGAGAACGCCCCGCGCTCCTTCGACCTGCCGGGCATCGTGCTGCTGTCGGCCGCGATGTTCTCCCTGATCTGGGCGCTCATCAAGGCCGCCGAGTGGGGCTGGGGAGACAGGAAGACCCTGCTCTTCCTCGGCGCCTCGGTGCTGTGCTTCGTGCTCTTCGCCGTCTGGGAGACCAGGGTCTCCGAGCCGCTGATCCCGCTGGGGATGTTCCGCTCGCTGCCGCTGTCCGCGGGCACCGTGCTGATGGTGCTGATGGCCTTCGCCTTCATGGGCGGCCTGTTCTTCGTCACCTTCTACCTGCAGAACGTGCACGGCATGAGCCCGGTCGACAGCGGCCTGCACCTGCTGCCCCTCACCGGCATGATGATCGTCGGCTCGCCGCTGGCCGGCGCCGCCATCACCAAGGTCGGCCCGCGGATCCCGCTCGTCGCCGGCATGGTCGCCACCGCCGCCGCCTGCTTCGGCATGGCCCGGCTCACCCCCGGCACCGGCACCCTCACCATGTCGCTCTGGTTCGCCCTGCTCGGCCTCGGCCTCGCCCCCGTCATGGTCGGCGCCACCGAGGTCATCGTCGGCAACGCCCCGCTGGAGCTGTCCGGTGTGGCCGGCGGCCTCCAGCAGGCCGCCATGCAGGTCGGCGGCAGCCTCGGCACCGCGGTCCTCGGAGCGGTCATGGCGGCCGAGGTCGGTGACACGTTCGGGGACAACTGGCAGGGCGCGGGCCTGCCCCCGCTCACCCCCGAGCAGCTCGAACTCGCGGAGAAGGGCGTACAGGTCGGCATCGCCCCCGTCCCGCCCGGCGCGCCCGAGCCGGTGGCGCAGACCATCGCCGGCGTCGCCCACGACACCTTCGTGTCCGGCATGAGCACGGCCTTCACCTGCGCCGCGGTCGTCGCCGTCCTCGCCGCGGTCGTGGCCTGCTTCACCAAGCGCGGGCAGAACGCCGAGGCCGGCGCGGGCGCCGCGGCCCACATCTGAGCAGCCCGCCGACGCGTTACGGGTACGTCAACCCCGCGCCCGCCACAGCCCCGCCGGACGGTTCCGGCGGGGCTGTCGCCTATCCGGGTGGACCCGCCCCCAGCCCCTTCCGCCCGGCCGTCACCGCAGGTCAGCGTGGTGTCGACGGAGCGCCGGAAGGAGTCCGGAGCCCGTCCGTCAAGAAGGAGTTGACCCCGTCATGCGTACGTGGAGCACCACACGCGCCACCACCCTCGCCGCCGCCCTGCTGGCCGCAGCCACCCTCGTACCCGGCACCGCCGGCGGAGCCCACGCGGCAGGCCCGTCCTGCGCCACCGGAGAGCTGTGCCTGTGGACGAAGCCGGACTTCAAGGGAACCAGGCAGACCTACGACCTCAGCACCGTGGACATCAACAGCTGCATCACCCTGCCCGCCGGGAACTACCAGTCCCTCGTCAACCGCATCCAGCGCCAGGTGACGGCGTACCAGTCGGCCGAGTGCGCGGAGACCGGCCAGTTCGAGACCTACTCGGGCAACGGGGTGTGGCTGCCCGCCTCCCCCTACCAGATCAGGGCGTTCAAGGTGTGGGAGACGTAGCCCCCGGCTGATCGGCGTGGGAGGCGGCGGCCTGGGCGGGCATCGCGCCCCGGCCGCCGCCGCCCAGCTCCGAGAGCTCGGCGCGCAGCGCCCGTACCTCCTCCTGGAGCTCCCGGATCGCCGCCAGCTGGAGCCGCTCCGCCCGGTCGTCCCGTTCGAAGCGGGCGATGAACCAGGCGGCGATGTTGGCCGTCACCACACCGAGCAGCGCGATCCCCGACAGCATCAGCCCGACCGCGAGCACCCGGCCCAGGCCGGTGGTGGGGGAGTGGTCCCCGTACCCGACCGTGGTCATCGTGGTGAAGGACCACCACACCGCGTCGCCCAGGTTCCTGATGTTCCCGTCGGGGGCGTCCCGCTCCACGCTCAGCACCGCGAGCGAGCCGAACATCAGCAGCCCCACCACGGCCCCCGCCACATAGGTGGTCAGCCGGATCTGCGGAGCCATCCGCGCCCGCCGGCCCACCAGCAGCAGGGTCGCCACCAGCCGCAGCAGCCGCAGCGGCTGCACCAGCGGCAGCACCACCGCGGCCAGGTCCAGCCAGTGCGTCCGCACGAAGTGCCGCCGGTCCCGCGTCAGGCCCAGCCGCACGAGGTAGTCGAGGGCGAAGGCTCCCCACACCACCCACTCCGCGTGCGTGCACGCCCGGTGGACGGCCGGGTCCGCGTCCGGGACGACGATCGGCACGGCGTACGCGACGGCGAAGGCCACCGCGAGGACGAGCAGCGGGGTCTGGCTCCGCCGCTCCCACAGCAGCTGGCGGGATGTTTCCTTCATGCGGAGCATCGTAGGGAAAGGGTGCAGGACGGGCGCCCGGCGGATCGGGGCGCACCAGCGCACCCGGCCGTGGGCGGCACGCGCGGGGCCCCGCCCGGCATCCGGACGGGGCCCACACGGTCGGCTCGCCGCAGGCGTCAGGCGTCGCCGCCCGCCGCGCCCGGGTCGGCGGCCGCCACGTCCAGCAGCTGGTACCGGTCGACGGCCTGCTTCAGCACCGAACGGTCGACCTTGCCCTCCCGGGCCAGCTCGGTGAGCACCGCCAGGACCACCGACTGGGCGTCGATGTGGAAGAAGCGCCGCGCCGCGCCGCGGGTGTCCGCGAAGCCGAAGCCGTCCGCGCCCAGCGAGGTGTACGCACCCGGCACCCAGCGCGAGATCTGGTCCGGCACCGCGCACATCCAGTCCGAGACCGCCACGAACGGCCCCTCCGCGCCCGACAGCTTCCGCGTCACGTACGGGACGCGCTGCTCCTCCTCCGGGTGGAGCAGGTTGTGCTCCTCCACCTCGACGGCCTCGCGGCGCAGCTCGTTCCAGGAGGTCGCCGACCAGACGTCCGCCCGGACGTTCCACTCGGCGGCCAGGATCCGCTGGGCCTCCAGGGCCCACGGCACCGCCACGCCCGAGGCCATGATCTGCGCCCCGGCGGCGCCCGAGGTGCCCTGCGAGATCCGGTGGATGCCCTTGAGGATGCCGTCCACGTCGACGTCCGCCGGCTCGGCCGGGTGCTGGATCGGCTCGTTGTAGACGGTCAGGTAGTAGAAGACGTCCTCGGCGTCGGGCCCGTACATGCGCCGCAGACCGTCCCTGACGATGTGCGCGATCTCGTAGCCGTAGGCCGGGTCGTACGCGACGCAGCCCGGGTTCGTCGACGCCAGCAGCAGGGAGTGACCGTCGGCGTGCTGGAGGCCCTCACCCGTCAGGGTGGTCCGGCCGGCGGTCGCGCCCAGGACGAAACCGCGCGCCAGCTGGTCGGCCATCTGCCAGAACTGGTCACCGGTGCGCTGGAAACCGAACATCGAGTAGAAGACGTAGACCGGGATCAGCGGCTCGCCGTGCGTCGCGTACGCCGAACCCGCGGCGATCAGCGAGGCCGTGCAGCCCGCCTCCGAGATGCCGTCGTGCAGCATCTGGCCGGACGGGGACTCCTTGTAGGCGAGGAGCAGGTCGCGGTCGACCGCCTCGTACTGCTGCCCCAGCGGGTTGTAGATCTTGGCGCTCGGGAAGAACGCGTCCATGCCGAAGGTGCGGTACTCGTCGGGCGCGATCAGCACGAAGCGCTTGCCGATCTCCTTGTCCCGCATCAGGTCCTTCAGGATGCGGACGAAGGCCATCGTGGTGGCGATCGACTGCTGGCCCGAGCCCTTCTTGGCGGCCGCGTACGCCTTGTCGTCCGGCAGCTGCAGCGGCTTGGCCCGCACCACACGGGTGGGCACGTACCCGCCGTGGGCGCTGCGCTGGTCGTGCATGTACTGGATCTCGGGCGAGTTGCGGCCCGGGTGGTAGTACGGCGGCGCGCCGTTCTCCAGCTGGGCGTCCGTGACGGGGATGTGCAGGCGGTCGCGGAAGCGCTTGAGGTCGTCGACCGTCAGCTTCTTCATCTGGTGCGTGGCGTTGCGGCCCTCGAAGTTCGGGCCGAGCGTCCAGCCCTTGACCGTCTGCGCCAGGATCACCGTCGGCTGGCCCTTGTGGGCCTTGGCCGCCGCGTACGCGGCGTAGACCTTCTTGTGGTCGTGGCCGCCGCGGCCCAGGTGCTGGATCTGCTGGTCGGTCATGTTCTCGACCATCGCGCGCAGCCGCTGGTCGCCGCCGAAGAAGTGCTCCCGGATGTACGCGCCCGACTCGGTGGCGTACGTCTGGAACTGCCCGTCGGGGGTCGAGTTCATCTTGTTGACCAGGATGCCGTCGCGGTCCTGCGCCAGCAGCGGGTCCCAGGAACGGTCCCAGATCAGCTTGATGACGTTCCAGCCGGCCCCGCGGAAGATCGACTCCAGCTCCTGGATGATCTTGCCGTTGCCGCGCACCGGGCCGTCGAGGCGCTGGAGGTTGCAGTTCACGACGAAGGTCAGGTTGTCCAGGCCCTCGCGCGCCGCCAGCGAGAGCTGGCCGAGCGACTCCGGCTCGTCCATCTCGCCGTCGCCGAGGTACGCCCAAACGTGGGACTTGGAGGTGTCCGCGATCCCGCGCGCCTCCATGTACCGGTTCATCCGCGCCTGGTAGATCGCCCCGAGCGGGCCGAGGCCCATCGAGACCGTCGGGAACTCCCAGAAGTCCGGCATCAGCCGCGGGTGCGGGTAGCTGGACAGGCCGTGCGGGGCCTTCGACTTCTCCTGCCGGAACGCGTCGAGCTGCTGCTCGGAGAGCCGGTCCAGGAGGTAGGCGCGGGCGTAGATGCCCGGGGAGGCGTGGCCCTGGAAGAAGATCTGGTCGCCGCCGTCGCCCTCGTCCTTGCCCCGGAAGAAGTGGTTGAAGCCCACGTCGTAGAGGGAGGCGGAGGAGGCGAACGTGGCGATGTGGCCGCCGACGCCGATCCCCGGGCGCTGGGCGCGGGAGACCATGACCGCGGCGTTCCAGCGGGTCGCGTTCAGGACCTTGCGCTCGATCTCCTCGTTCCCGGGGAAGAACGGCTCGTCCTTGGTGGCGATGGTGTTGACGTAGTCCGTGCTGCGCATCTCCGGCACGGCCACGCGCTTCTCGCGGGCCCGCTCGATCAGCCGCAGCATCAGGTAGCGGGCGCGCTCGCGGCCCCGCTCGTCGACGGCGGCGTCGAGGGAGTCGAGCCACTCCTTCGTCTCCTCCGGATCGAAGTCCGGGACCTGGCTCGGAAGACCGCCAATGATGATCGGGTTGCGATCGGATGCGGAAGCCACGCTGTTCCTTCGCTGTCGGGGGAGTCGTGCCCTGGGTCGCCGCCTCCCATGGTCTTACGCCCGGCCCGAATCTTCACCTCTACCACTGGGTAACACCTGGAGCGGCGAAGGAGCGGCCGGTGTGCCTTGCCCGGTTGCCGGGCCAAATCGCAACCTTACGCCCAAGGCGATCAGCGGCTTCGTAAGGACGTTCGTCCCTCAAACAGGTAGGAAAGTCCTCATGCGATGCCGAATGAGCTGGAATGGTGTGGGATGAATCACCGGTGGTCCACCGGGGAAGCCTGAAAGTTGCGGCAAAGTTGCGGCGAGACGGCCGTAATCGTCACCGTTTCGACGGTCTCGGCGGCCGGGTACTTGCGCGATCCGCCGCGCCCGTGTGGACTACGCCCAATGCTGCGCGTACGCGCGCCGCCGAAAGACATTCACCGAACATGAGCAGGAGGCACCCCGTGAGCGCGACCGCGGACCACGCGGAGAGCCTGGCCGCCCGGCTGGGTTTCCAGTCCGAACAGGTGGTCCAGGAGATCGGCTACGACGAGGACGTCGATCAGGAATTCCGTGACGTCGTCGAGACCCTCGTCAGCGAGCTCGTCGACGAGGACTACGACGAGGGCGCCGACGCGGTGCTGTTGTGGTTCCGCGACGAGGACGGCGATCTGACGGACGTCCTGGTCGACGCGACCGAGCTGGTCGAGGACGGCGCACTGATCCTGCTGCTGACGCCCAAGACGGGCCGTGACGGCTACGTCGTGGCCAGCGACATCAGCGAGGCCGCCGAGACGGCCGGCCTGTCGCTCGCCAAGGGCGGGCCCGTCGGCAAGGAGTGGGTCTCCACCAAGCTGGTGACGCCGAAGGCAGCCAAGTCCAAGCGCTGATCTGCGCCCCGCAGCCAAGCGGAAAGCACGCACCCCGCCGACCGGGACTCCCCGGCCGGCGGGGTGTGCGCGTTCCGGGGCCGGTGCGCCCCCGCCCCGGGACTCGCTTCCGGCGCGCCGGTCCGGTCCGGTCCGCGGGGGCGGGCCGTAGGCTGGGTCTCACCCGAACGGCCCCGTGCGGGGACGCAGGAAACGAAGGGATGCGAGAGATGGCGATCGAGGTCGGACACAAGGCCCCGGACTTCGAGCTCAAGGACAACCACGGCGCCACCGTGAGGCTCTCCGACTTCCGCGGCGAGAAGGCCGTGGTGCTGCTCTTCTACCCCTTCGCCTTCACCGGCGTCTGCACGGGTGAGCTGTGCGAGCTGCGCGACCAGCTGCCCCGCTTCCAGAACGACGACGTGCAGCTGCTGGCCGTCTCCAACGACTCGGTCCCGACCCTGCGCGTCTTCGCGGAGCAGGAGGGCCTGGAGTACCCGCTGCTGTCCGACTTCTGGCCGCACGGCGAGACCTCCCGCGCCTATGGCGTCTTCGACGAGGACAAGGGCTGCGCCGTCCGCGGCACCTTCGTCATCGACAAGGACGGCATCGTGCGCTGGACCGTCGTCAACGGCCTGCCCGACGCGCGTGACCTGAACGAGTACATCAAGGCCCTCGACAGCCTCTGAGCCGGCGCCCGACGGCTCCCGCCGCCGGAACCGGAGCCGGGACCGGAGCCGGGCCCGGCGGCGGACCCGTTCGCGGACCCGTCCGCGGCTTCCGCACGAAAACCGCCTGTGGGCGGGAACCCGTCACTAGGATCGAACCGTTGATCCGGTAGCAACGCACGACGGGGCCCCGCCCCATACGAATACCAATGGAGGACCCGTGGGAGTCAGCCTCAGCAAGGGCGGCAACGTCTCGCTGACCAAGGCCGCGCCTAACCTGACGGCGGTCATCGTCGGTCTGGGCTGGGACGCTCGCACCACCACCGGTGTCGACTTCGACCTCGACGCCAGCGCGATCCTGACCAACGACCAGGGCAAGGTCGCCAACGACTCGAACTTCGTGTTCTTCAACAACCTGAAGAGCCCGGACGGGTCGGTCGAGCACACCGGTGACAACACCACCGGTGAGGGCGAGGGCGACGACGAGGCCATCAAGGTCAACCTGGCCGGCGTCCCGGGCGACGTCGCCAAGATCGTCTTCCCCGTCTCGATCTACGAGGCCGAGACCCGCCAGCAGAGCTTCGGCCAGGTCCGCAACGCCTACATCCGCGTCGTGAACCAGGCCGACAACACCGAGCTCGCCCGCTACGACCTCTCCGAGGACGCCTCGACCGAGACCGCCATGGTCTTCGGCGAGCTGTACCGCAACGGCGCCGAGTGGAAGTTCCGCGCCATCGGCCAGGGCTACGCCTCGGGCCTGCGCGGCATCGCGCAGGACTTCGGCGTCAACGTCTGAGCCGAAACCCCAGAGCAGTTCGTCCGTCCGGCGCCGTGCACCCCTGTGTACGGCGCCGGACCGGCTTTGCCACCATGAGCGGGTGGCTCGGCCACCACCATCACGTCGTCCGGGGAGGACCACATCATGGGCGTCACACTTGCCAAGGGGGGCAACGTCTCCCTGTCCAAGGCCGCACCGAACCTCACCCGGGTTCTGATCGGTCTCGGATGGGACGCGCGCTCGACCACGGGGGCGGACTTCGACCTCGACGCCAGCGCACTGCTGTGCAACAGCGGCCGGGTGCTTGGGGACGAGTACTTCGTCTTCTACAACAACCTCAAGAGCCCCGAGGGCTCCGTCGAACACACCGGGGACAACCTCACCGGCGAGGGTGAAGGCGACGACGAGTCGATCATCATCGACCTCACGAAGGTCCCCGCCCAGGTCGACAAGATCGTCTTCCCGGTCTCGATCCACGAGGCGGACTCCCGCCGGCAGAGCTTCGGCCAGGTGAGCAACGCCTTCATCCGCGTGGTGAACATGGCCGACGACCAGGAACTCGCCCGCTACGACCTGACCGAGGACGCCTCCAGCGAGACCGCGATGATCTTCGGCGAGGTCTACCGGTACGGGGGCGAATGGAAGTTCCGTGCGGTAGGACAGGGGTACGCGTCGGGGCTGCGGGGCATCGCTCTAGACTTCGGGGTCAACGTTTCGTAAAGCCGTACAAGACGATGGGGTGCCAGTGGTTCTCAAAACCTTCGGCTGGTCGTTCGCAGTCACTGCGCTCGGTCTGGTCGCAGCGGTGTTCTACGGGGGGTGGACCGCTTTTGGGATCGTGGCGATCCTGTCGATCCTCGAAATCTCGCTGTCCTTCGACAACGCGGTGGTCAACGCCGGAATCCTGAAGAAGATGAACGCCTTCTGGCAGAAGATCTTCCTCACGGTCGGCGTGCTCATCGCCGTGTTCGGCATGCGCCTGGTCTTCCCCGTCGTCATCGTGGCGATCAGCGCCAAGATCGGGCCGATCGAGGCCGTCGACCTGGCGATGACCGACAAGGACATGTACAAGCAGCTGGTGACGGACGCCCACCCGTCCATCGCCGCCTTCGGTGGCATGTTCCTGCTGATGATCTTCCTCGACTTCATCTTCGAGGACCGCGACATCAAGTGGCTCGCGTGGCTGGAGCGCCCGCTCGCCAAGCTCGGCAAGATCGACATGCTGTCGGCGTGCATCGCGCTGATCGTCCTGGTCATCACCTCGATGACCTTCGCCGCCAACGCCCACCAGCACGGCGGCACCCACGTGGACAAGGCGCAGACCGTCCTGGTCTCCGGCGTCCTCGGCCTGATCACCTACATGATCGTCGGCGGTCTCTCCGGCTACTTCGAGAACAAGCTCGAAGAGGAGGAAGAGGCCGAGCACGAGGCGGAGGAAGCGGCCAAGAAGAGCGGCAAGCCCGTCTCGGCCGTCGCCATGGCCGGCAAGGCCGCGTTCTTCATGTTCCTCTACCTGGAGGTCCTCGACGCCTCCTTCTCCTTCGACGGCGTCATCGGCGCCTTCGCCATCACCAACGACATCGTGCTCATGGCCCTCGGCCTCGGCATCGGTGCCATGTACGTCCGGTCGCTCACGGTCTACCTGGTCCGCCAGGGCACCCTCGACGACTACGTCTACCTGGAGCACGGCGCGCACTACGCCATCGGCGCCCTCGCCGTGATCCTGCTCGTCACCATCCAGTACGAGATCAACGAGGTCATCACCGGCCTCGTCGGCGTCGTGCTCATCGCCTGGTCCTTCTGGTCCTCCGTGCGCCGCAACAAGCGGCTGGAGGCCGAGGGCGGCGACAGCCCCGCGGAGGTCGGTGCCGGGGTGTGACCCGGCCCTGATTGCGGAACGCTTCCGGTAACGACGGGGGGGGGGGGGGGGGGGGGGGGGGGGGGGGGGGGGGGGGGGGGGGGGGGGGGGGGGGGGGGGGGGGGGGGGGGGGGGGGGGGGGGGGGGGGG
>NZ_JBWKEZ010000063.1:30222-44838 GCF_056434525.1 Streptomyces sp. NPDC044002 | reverse complement strand
CCATCGCCACCGGCGGCGTCTACCCTCCGTTTGAAAAGGAGTCCCCCCGCCCCCGCCCCCCCCCCCCCCCCCCCCCCCCCCCCCGCCCCCCGGGCCCTTTTCGTGACCTGTGGGACCAGGCGTGCGCAGGTTGCGCCGGGTACAGTGCGGAGATCAGCAGACTTGCACGGTGAGGCCCCAGTGTTGACGCAGACCACGACCAGGGTCCTTGAACCCAGTGATCTCGACGCCGCGCTCGCCATCCTCGGACGCGAGCCGGTCGAGAACGCCTTCGTCACCTCCCGGGTCCAGGTCGCCGGACTCGATCCGTGGCGCCTGGGCGGTGAGATGTGGGGCTGGTACGCCGACGGAGAGCTACGCTCCATGTGCTACGCCGGAGCCAACCTCGTCCCCGTCTGCGCCGGCCCCGACGCCGTACGCGCCTTCGCCGACCGAGCCCGCCGCACCGGCCGCCGCTGCTCCTCCATCGTCGGCCCCGCCGAGCCCACCCGGCTGCTGTGGCAGCTCCTGGAGCCCAGCTGGGGCCCCGCCCGCGACGTCCGCGCCCACCAGCCGCTCATGGTCACCGAGCAGCCGTCCACCGAGATCGCCGCCGACCCCCTGGTCCGCCGGATCCGCAAGGACGAGATGGACCTGATCATGCCCGCCTGCGTGGCCATGTTCACCGAGGAGGTCGGCATCTCGCCGCTCGCCGGGGACGGCGGACTGCTCTACCAGGCCCGCGTCGCCGAGCTCGTCGGCAGCGGCCGCTCCTTCGCCCGCGTCGAGAACGGCAAGGTCGTCTTCAAGGCCGAGATCGGCGCCGCCACCGCGGCCGCCTGCCAGATCCAGGGCGTGTGGGTGGCCCCCGAGTTCCGCGGCCGCGGGCACTCCGAGACCGGAATGGCCGCCGTGGTCGAGTACGCGCTGAGGGACGTGGCCCCCGTGGTCAGCCTCTACGTCAACGACTTCAACACCGCCGCCCGCGCCGCCTACTCCAGGGTGGGCTTCCGCGAGGTGGGCGCGTTCATGAGCGTGCTGTTCTGATCCGGGGGTCCGATCCGGGGGCGTTGAGGTTCCGGGGTGGTGTGGTCCTGCTCTGTGGTGGCGGGCCGGTGTGGTCCCGGTCTGTGCTGGCGGGCCGGTGTGGTCCCGGCTTGTTCAGGTTCCGGGCCGGTGTGGTCCCGGTCTGTGGTCCCGGGCTGGTGCGGTCCCCGGCTGGTGCGGTCCCGGGCTGTTCCGACCTACGGAGAGAGGCGGCCGGTTTCGTCCGGGAAGCCGTACCGGAGCGGCCCTACCCCGAAGTAAGGTCGCCGCATGCTGCCTACTTCCCCGGGCGACGACGCCGTACGGCCCGCCGGACTCCGCATCGGGCACCTCGACCTGGCCGGCCGGGTGGACGAAGCCCTGCGCGTCCAGGCCGTCGCCTTCGGGCTCAGCGAGGAGGAGGTCGGCATCCGGCGCTACATCGTCCAGCGCCACATGACCTGCCCGGGCGCCCGCGCGCTCGGCGCCTTCACCGACGACGGGGCGCTGGCCGGCTTCGTCTACGGCATGCCCAACGACCGCGGCCACTGGTGGTCCACCATCGTCGAGCCCTACCTGCGGGCCGGCGGCACCGAGCACTGGCTCGACCACTCCTTCGTCATCACCGAGCTGCACGTCCACCCCGGCTTCCAGGGCCGCGGCGTCGGCCGCACCCTCATCACCCGGATCACCGACAGCGCCGCCGAGCCCCGTTCGATCCTCTCCGCCATCGACACCGACAGCCCGGCCCGCGGGCTCTACGCCGCCCTCGGCTACCGGGACCTGGCCCGGAAGGTCCACTTCCCGAGCGCGAGCCTGCCGTACGCGGTCATGGGCGCCCCGCTTCCGCTGCTCAGGCCCCCGCGCGCGGACTGAAAACGGGTTTCCGGGGGCGGCGGGGTTGTCGGTAGCCTCCCGGCATGTCCACTCACCACGTGTCCACTCACCACGTACAGCGCATGTCCCGCCTCATGGCCAAGACCCTCCGTGAGGACCCCGCCGACGCCGAGACCCTCAGCCACCGCCTCCTGGTCCGGGCCGGCTACGTCCGGCGCAGCTCCGCCGGGGTGTGGACCTGGCTGCCGCTCGGCAAGAAGGTCCTGGACAACGTCTCGCGCATCGTCCGCGAGGAGATGGACGCGATCGGCGCGCAGGAGGTGCTGCTGCCGGCGCTGCTGCCGAAGGAGCCGTACGAGGTCAGCGGACGCTGGTCGGAGTACGGGGACCTGCTGTTCCGGCTGAAGGACCGCAAGGGCGCCGACTACCTGCTCGGCCCCACCCACGAGGAGATCTTCACCCTCGTGGTGAAGGACCAGTGCACGTCCTACAAGGACCTGCCGGTCATGCTGTACCAGATCCAGACCAAGTACCGGGACGAGGCCCGGCCCCGGTCCGGCGTACTGCGCGGCCGC
Organism: Streptomyces sp. NPDC044002; assembly: GCF_056434525.1. Taxonomy (NCBI): domain Bacteria; kingdom Bacillati; phylum Actinomycetota; class Actinomycetes; order Kitasatosporales; family Streptomycetaceae; genus Streptomyces; species Streptomyces sp. NPDC044002. The sequence continues at coordinate 42,421 of NZ_JBWKEZ010000063.1, read as the reverse complement.
GAGTTCCAGATGAAGGACTCGTACTCCTTCGACGTGTCGGACGAGGGGCTCGCCGAGTCCTACCGGCTGCACCGCGAGGCGTACGTGCGCATCTTCGAGCGCCTCGGCCTGGACCACCGGGTCGTGTCGGCCGTGTCGGGCGCGATGGGCGGCTCGGCGTCGGAGGAGTTCCTCGCGCCCGCGGAGGCGGGCGAGGACACCTTCGTGGACTGTCCGAGCTGCGACTACGCCGCGAACACGGAGGCGGTCACCTTCGCGCTGAAGGCGGTGGAGGGTGCGGATGCGGGTGCCGGGCACCCCGCCCTGGAGGAGATCCCGACCCCCGACACCCCCACCATCGAGACCCTGGCCGCGCACCTCGGCGTGCCGGCCTCCGCGACGCTGAAGAACCTGCTGGTCAAGGTGGACGGCGAGATCACCGCCGTCGGCGTGCCGGGAGACCGGGAGGTGGACCTCGGCAAGCTCGGCGAGCACCTGGCCCCGGCGGTGGTGGAGCTGGTGACGGCCGAGGACTTCGCGGACCGTCCCGACCTGGTACGCGGCTACGTGGGCCCGCAGGGCCTGGAGAAGGTCCGCTACCTCGCCGACCCGCGCGTCGCGCCGGGGACGGCGTGGGTGACCGGTGCCAACAAGGCCGACACGCACGCCCGGAACGTGGTCTGCGGCCGGGACTTCGAGGTGGACCGGTACCTGGACGTGGTCGTCGTCGAGCCGGGCGACCCCTGCCCGGCGTGTGGTGCGGGGCTGAAGCTGGACCGGGCCATCGAGATCGGGCACATCTTCCAGCTGGGGCGGAAGTACGCCGACGCCTTCGGGCTGGACGTCCTCGGCAAGGAGGGCAAGCCGGTCCGGGTCACCATGGGCTCCTACGGCATCGGCGTCTCCCGCGCGGTGGCCGCACTGGCCGAGCAGACCGCCGACGAGCGGGGCCTGCGCTGGCCCGCGGCCGTGGCACCGGCCGACGTGCACGTGGTGGCGGCCGGCAAGGCGGTGCCGCTCGCGCTGGCGGAGGAAGCGGCGGCCGCCCTGGCCGCGGCGGGCCGGCGGGTCCTGCTGGACGACCGTCCGGGGCTGTCGCCGGGCGTCAAGCTGACGGACGCGGAGCTGATCGGCGTGCCGTGGATCCTGGTGGCGGGCCGCCGCTCCGCCGAGGGCGTCGTCGAACTCCAGGACCGTGCCGCGGGGACCCGCGAGGAACTGCCGCTGTCGGAGGCACTGGCCCGGGTGTCGTAGGGGGTGGCGGGCCCGTGGGGTCGGGGTTGTGCGCCCGTGGGTGCGTTGCCGGCTCGCTGTGCGGGCCCACTATCTCCCCCTCGACCCCTCGGGGCCGCGCGGTGGTTGCCCACCCGCCTCCCTGTCTGCGGGCCGGTGGGGTGGGGGAGCGGTAGCCCCTGGGGCGGTGTCAGGGACGGTTTGGGGGTTTCCCGGCAGTCCCATCGTCCTTCCGTGCCGGGCCGGTCCCTCAAGGGCGCTCCCTCCGGTCGCGTCACTGCGTGATCGCCTTCGGCGACCCTTGACCGACCGACCCGCCCCGGAAAGACAAAGGACTGCCGGGAAACCCCCAAAGGAACGGTCACGGGGCAGGAGCCGGAGGGGCGGGTCCGTCAGGGACCGGGCAAGGGGCCGGGCGCCGGCCCTCCGGGCATCCGGGCCCGCCCGTGCCCCCGGCGGAGCGCCCGCGCGCAGCAGATCGCTACGCGCTCCTCGGGTTTCGGCGGCTGGCTGTCGTCTGGGGCTGGTACTCGCACTGGAGGGTGATCAGAGGAGTGCGGTGGGCGGTCAGGCGCAGCAGATCGCTACGCGCTCCTCGTTGCTCGGCGGCCGGCGGTCGTCTGGGGCTCATTGCGGCAGAGGGCGGCGAGTCCAGCCTCGCCGGCGATTGGGGCCCGGGCGCGGTAGCGCCGTGTGGTGAGCCGGGCCGGCGCGCAGCGCCGGTTGCGGGGTTCGGGGCGGAGCCCCGGGGGTTTTCCAGCCGCGCCGGCGATTGAGGCTGGGGGTCCCCCCGGACGGAGTCTGGGGGAGGTTGAAGGGCGGGTAGGGGACGGCCCCGCGCAGCGGCAGGCCCCCGGTGGGCTACGCCGGCGGGGGCGGGTCCGGTGGGGGAGTCACGGGCGCGGGAGCAACAGGGGCGGCGCGTTCCAGGAAGCGGAGGAGTTCCACCGGGAAGGGGAGGACCAGGGTGGAGTTCTTCTCCGCTGCCACCGCGATCACCGTCTGGAGGAGGCGGAGCTGGAGGGCCGCCGGCTGGTCCGACATGACGGCGGCGGCTTCGGCCAGTTTGTGCGAGGCCTGGAGTTCGGCGTCCGCGTTGATGACGCGGGCGCGGCGCTCGCGGTCGGCCTCCGCCTGGCGGGCCATCGACCGCTTCATCGTCTCCGGGAGGGAGACGTCCTTGATCTCCACGCGGTCGATCTGGACGCCCCAGCCCATCGCCGGGCTGTCGATCATGAGTTCCAGGCCCTGGTTGAGCTTCTCGCGGTTCGAGAGGAGGTCGTCCAGGTCGCTCTTGCCGATGATCGAGCGCAGCGAGGTCTGCGCCATCTGGGAGACCGCGAAGCGGTAGTCCTCCACCGCGATGATCGCGCTCGCGGGGTCGACCACCTTGAAGTAGACGACGGCGTCCACCCGGACCGTGACGTTGTCCCGGGTGATGCCCTCCTGCGCCGGGACGGGGAGGGTGACGATCTGCAGGTTGACCTTGTGGAGGCGGTCGGCCACCGGGAGGATCATCGTGAAGCCGGGCGGGCGGACGCCCTCGCGCAGGCGGCCGAAGCGGAAGACGATGCCCCGCTCGTACTGCTTCACCACCCGGGCGGCCGCACCCAGGTAGACCGCGACGCCCGTGGCGGCGGCGATTCCCGCTGTCAGCAGTTCCTCGACCATGACGGCCCCCTGCCGGACATGTGCCCTTTGTAGGGTTATGCCCTCACAGCCAGGCCGCGAACTCCAGCAGGAGCTCCGCGTCGCTCCGGCGGCCGGCGGCCAGTGCGCGGACGCCGGACTCCACCGCCCGGAACACCGTCCAGGCCCGCAGGCGCTCCCGGTCCACCTCCAGCGAGTCGGCGAGCTTGTTCACCCGCCGCCGGGCCCCGGCCGCCCCCGCCGAGGCGGCCATCTGGTCCTCCAGCCGGTCCCGGACCAGCCGGGCCAGGTCGTAGGCCCGCTCGCCGACCAGCGGGTCCGGGCCCACCGCCAGCCACGGGGCGCGTTCGGCCGCCAGCACCTTGCCCTGCCGGAAGTTTCCGTGCAGGAGGAGCGCTTCGGGGGGTGCGGACGTGAGGCCGTCGCGGAGGGCGAGGGCCGTGTCCGCGAGCGGTCGCGCTTCCGGCGGGGCCGAGCGCAGCAGCTCGGACTGGGCCGCCGTGCGTTCGGCCACCGTCTCGAAGGGGTGGTCCTGCGGCGGGCCCACCCACAGCCGGCGCAGCGTGCCGCAGGCCTCCAGCAGGGCCTTGGCGTCCGGCAGCGAACGCAGCGACACGTCGGGGTGCAGCCGCTCCAGCAGCAGCGCCCCGTCCTCCTCGTGGTGGCGCGAGTCGAGGACGCGTACGGCTCCGAAGCCGCCCCAGTGGGCGAGTGCGGCCAGCTCCAGGCCGGGAGCGGCGCCCGGCGGGGCCAGTTTCAGGGCGGCCGGGGTGCCGTCGGCGTAGCGGACCAGGAGCACCAGGCTGCTGCGGCCGCCGGGGGCCTGGACGCGCTGCGCCGTGACGTCCCGCCGCTTCAGCGCCTCCTCGGTGAGCTCGGGCAGACGCCCCAGCCACTCCGTGTCCCGCTCGGTCGGCGGCAGCTCGCCGAGCGCCCGTACGAGCCGCTGCGGCGGTTCGAAAGCCATGCGTGCCTGGTCCCTTTCAGCTGGTACGGGCCGCCTGTGCGCGTTCCGTGAGCCCAGGGAAGGCTACGCCGACACCGCGCCAGCGCGCCGCCCGCACGGCCGCCGCGCTCAGCGCGTCAGCCGCCTCGCGGCGCAACTGGCCGTCCGCCGACCGCACCAGGTCGGAGTAGGCGCCCGCCACCCGGTCCTCGATCACGGCGGCCAGCCGCTCGGAGTCGGCCGGGGTGCGCACCGCGAAGGGCAGGGCGTACGCGGCCTCGGCGGGCTGCGGCGCACCGCCCAGCTCCCGCACGGTGCGGGTCAGGCGGTCGCGGCGGGCCAGGTGGCTCCCGTACGCCTCCCGGGCCTCGTTCGCGCGGGCCTGCGCGATGCGCGCGCCGATCACCCCGTACGCGTACGTGGCGGCGTGCTCGGCGGCCAGGGCGGCCTGGGCGGCCGGGAGCGGACCGCGGGCGGGGGAGGGCGAGGGCTTCACGAGGCGGTTCCCGGGGTCGAGGTGAGGAGGTAGGCGTGGACGGCCCCGCAGGCCGCCACCGAGGCGAGCATCCGGGCCAGCTCCCCGGGGGCGCCGGCCAGGGCGACGGTCCGGGCCTCCGAAAGGTCCCGCTCCGCGTCCGCGAGCGCGCTCAGGGCCTCGCCGGGCTGCGCCGGGACCGGCTCCTTGCGCGCCGCCGGAGCACCGGCGGCGGGTGCCGCGGCGCCGGACGCGGACGGGGAGGGCGGCCCCGGGCGGGGCGACGGCTTCCCGGCCGCGGGGGCGGCGGGGGCCAGGGCCGAGGTGTGCGCCGCGACGGCCTCGCGCAGCGGTCCGAGGCGCTCGGCGAGCCCGGGATGGGCCGCCAGGGTGGCGTCGTAACGTTCCAGCAGTTGCCGGCTGTCCCGGACGGCGCCCTCCCGCATCCGCCGGTCGAGTGCGATCCCGCTGTCGGCGCCCGGCTCGCCGCCACTGCCGGCGCATCCGGTCAGCAGCACGGCCCCGGTCGCGCCGGCGGCTCCGGCGAGCAGGCTCCTTCGGGAGGGCGAGGGCCTCGAAGACGTGGTCAAGGGCACGGCGGCCTCCTCGGGGGTGGTTGCGGGGCAGGGTGTGATCACGGTACCCGGGGGCCCCGTCCACAGCGCGGACGGCAACACCCTCCGCGACCGGATACCCTTTGACCTGACACGACGGAAAACCACAACAGCACACGCGGCCGAGGAGTCACCCGGATGAGCACCACCCAGAGCGACAGGCTGCGCGGACTGCTGGAGCCACTCGTCGCCGCCAAGGGCCTGGACCTCGAGGACATCGAGCTTTCCAAGGCGGGCAAGCGCCGCATGCTGCGCATCATCGTGGATTCCGATGAGGGTGTCGACCTGGACGAATGCGCCGAGCTGAGCCGTGAGATCTCCGACCGGCTCGACGAGTCCGACGTGATGGGCGAGGACGAGTACAACCTCGAAGTCAGCTCCCCGGGCGCGGACCGCCCGCTCAGCGAGCACCGTCACTACGTTCGGGCGACCGGCCGCCTCGTGAAGTTCCAGTTGGCCGAGGGCGGGGAACTGATCGCCCGCATCCTCGGTGTCGACGACGAGGGCATGGACCTCGAAGTGCCGGGTGTGAAGGGCCGCAAGGCGACCGCCCGTCGTATCGCTTTCACCGACGTCGCCAAGGCGCGCGTCGAGATCGAGTTCAGCCGCAAGGACAAGAAGGAAGAGGAGGCGTAGCCGTGGACATCGACATGAGTGCCCTGCGGGGTCTGGTCCGGGAGAAGGAGATCTCCTTCGACCTGCTCGTCGAGGCGATCGAGTCGGCCCTCCTCATCGCGTACCACCGCACCGAGGGCAGCTTCCGGCGCGCCCGTGTCGTGCTCGACCGCACCAACGGTCACGTGGTCGTGTGGGCGACCGAGGACCCGAGGGACCTCGAAGAGGGACAGGAGCCCAAGGAGTTCGACGACACGCCGTCGGACTTCGGGCGGATCGCCGCGACGACCGCCAAGCAGGTGATCCTCCAGCGTCTGCGCGACGCCGAGGACGACCTGACCTTCGGCGAGTTCGCCGGCCGCGAGGGCGACGTCATCACCGGCGTCGTCCAGCAGGGCAAGGACCCCAAGAACGTCCTCGTCGACATCGGCAAGCTGGAGGCCATCCTGCCGGTGCAGGAGCAGGTCCCCGGCGAGGAGTACACGCACGGCCTCCGTCTGAAGACGTACGTCGTACGGGTGGCGAAGGGTGTCCGCGGTCCGTCCGTGACCCTGTCGCGCACCCACCCCAACCTGGTGAAGAAGCTCTTCGCGCTGGAGGTCCCGGAGATCGCCGACGGCAGCGTCGAGATCTCCGCGATCGCCCGCGAGGCCGGTCACCGCACCAAGATCGCCGTCCGGTCCACCCGCTCGGGCCTCAACCCGAAGGGCGCCTGCATCGGCCCGATGGGCGCCCGTGTGCGCAACGTGATGGCCGAGCTGCACGGCGAGAAGATCGACATCGTCGACTGGTCGGACGACCCGGCGGAGATGGTGGCGAACGCGCTGTCACCCGCCCGGGTGAGCAAGGTCGAGGTCGTGGACTGGGACACCCGGTCCGCGCGGGTGACCGTGCCCGACTACCAGCTGTCGCTGGCGATCGGCAAGGAGGGGCAGAACGCCCGCCTCGCCGCCCGTCTCACCGGCTGGCGCATCGACATCCGGCCCGACACCGAGGCGCCCGCCGACGCGGACGCCGGTGCCTGACCGGGAATAAACCGCTACCGGCCGGGGGTTCCCGGCCGGTAGACAGGTACTCCGGCACCGCCGGAGCACCTCGGAAACCACAACGACATCCGTTCGATTTTTCACCTGAAGGGGTGAGGTCGGTACGGGGAGGTAGACTTAGGCGTGTCTGGCCGGACGCAAGCCCGCGCATGCCCCGAACGCACCTGTGTGGGGTGCCGGGAGCGAGCGGCCAAGAGCGATCTGCTGCGGATCGTGGCGATCGGGGACGAATGCGTTCCCGATCCTCGCGGTACGCTGCCCGGCCGGGGTGCCTACGTGCACCCCGCCGCGGTCTGCCTCGACCAGGCGGTCCGCCGCCGGGCGTTCCCCCGGGCCCTCAGGTCCGCCGGAGCGCTCGACACGGAGGGACTGCGCAAAGCCCTGGCCGCACCGGCCGAGGCGACACCGTAAGAAGAAGCACGGCACGGACACCCCGTGCGGTCAGGTACCTCGCGAGTTGGAAGTAGGTCGAGATTGCGATGAGCACTCGATGAGTACGCGATGAGTACGCCCATGAAGTAGCGACGGTCCGGCGTAACCCGGACCTAAAAGGAGCGAAGTGGCTAAGGTCCGGGTATACGAACTCGCCAAGGAGTTCGGGGTTGAGAGCAAGGTCGTCATGGCCAAGCTCCAAGAACTCGGTGAATTCGTCCGTTCGGCGTCCTCGACGATCGAGGCGCCGGTTGTACGCAAGTTGACTGACGCACTGCAGGGGCCCGGCGGCAACGCCGGCAAGTCCGCTGCGAAGCCCGGCGCGCCCCGCAAGGCCGCGCCCGCCAAGCCCGCGGCGCCCTCCCCGGCGACCGCGGCACGTCCTGCTGCCCCCAAGCCCGGCGTGCCGGCGGCCCCCAAGCCCGCCGCAGCCGAGGCCCCCGCGGTCAGCGCCCCGGTGACTCCGGCCACTCCCGGCCCGCGTCCCGGTCCCAAGGCTCCCGCCCCGAAGCCCGCTCCGGCGGCCCCCGTGGCGACCGAGTTCTCCGCGCCCCCGGCGGCTCCCGCCGCTCCGGCGCGTCCCGCCGCGTCCCCCGGCCCGCGTCCGGCGCAGCAGCGCCCGGCCGCCCCGGGTCAGGGTGCCCGTCCCGGCGCCCCGCGCCCGGCCGGCGCCACCCCCGGCGCCCAGGGTCAGCGTCCTGCCGGTGGCCCCGGCGGCTCCCAGGCCCCGCGTCCCGGCGGCGCCCGTCCGGCCGGTCCCCGTCCGGGCAACAACCCCTTCACCTCCGGCGGCTCGACCGGCATGGCGCGCCCGCAGGCGCCCCGTCCGGCCGGCGCTCCGCGTCCCGGTGCCCCCGGCGCCGGCGGCCAGGGTGCTCCGCGTCCGCAGGCCGGTCCCGGCGGCGCCCCGCGTCCGCAGGGCCCCGGCGGCGCCCGTCCCACCCCGGGCGGCATGCCCCGCCCGCAGGGCGGCGCTCCGCGTCCGGGCCCGGGCGGCAACCGTCCGAACCCGGGCATGATGCCGCAGCGTCCCGCTGCCGGCGGTCCCGGCCCGCGTCCCGGCGGCGGCCCCGGCCGTCCCGGTGCGGGTGGCCCGCGTCCCGGTGGCGCCGGTCGTCCCGGCGGCGGCTTCGCCGGCCGTCCGGCCGGTCCGGGCTCGCGCCCGGCGGGCGGCGGCTTCGGCGGCCCGCGTCCGGGTGGCGGCGGCTTCGGCGGCGGCCCGGCCGGTGCCGGTGGCGGCGGTCGTCCCGGCTTCGGTGGCCGTCCCGGCGGTCCCGGTGCCCGTGGCGGCACGCAGGGTGCCTTCGGCCGTCCCGGCGGGCCCGCCCGTCGCGGTCGCAAGTCCAAGCGCCAGCGTCGCCAGGAGTACGAGGCCATGCAGGCCCCGTCCGTGGGCGGCGTGATGCTGCCCCGCGGCAACGGCGAGACCGTTCGCCTGTCGCGCGGTGCCTCCCTCACCGACTTCGCGGAGAAGATCAACGCCAACCCGGCGTCGCTCGTCGCCGTGATGATGAACCTCGGCGAGATGGTCACGGCCACGCAGTCCGTCTCCGACGAGACCCTGCAGCTCCTCGCCGACGAGATGAACTACACCGTTCAGATCGTCAGCCCGGAGGAAGAGGACCGCGAGCTCCTCGAGGGCTTCGACATCGAGTTCGGCGAGGACGAGGGCGGCGAGGAATTCCTCATGCCGCGTCCGCCGGTCGTCACCGTCATGGGTCACGTCGACCACGGTAAGACCCGCCTGCTCGACGCCATCCGCAAGACGAACGTCGTCGCGGGCGAGGCCGGTGGCATCACCCAGGGCATCGGTGCCTACCAGGTGGGCACCGAGGTCAACGGTGAAGACCGCAAGATCACCTTCATCGACACCCCCGGTCACGAGGCGTTCACCGCCATGCGTGCCCGTGGTGCCAAGTCGACCGACATCGCGATCCTCGTGGTCGCGGCCAACGACGGCGTCATGCCGCAGACGATCGAGGCGCTCAACCACGCCAAGGCCGCCGGCGTCCCGATCGTCGTCGCGGTCAACAAGATCGACGTCGAGGGTGCCGACCCGGTCAAGGTCCGCGGTCAGCTCACCGAGTTCGGTCTGGTCGCCGAGGAGTACGGCGGCGACACGATGTTCGTCGACATCTCCGCCAAGCAGGGTCTGCACATCGACTCCCTGCTGGAGGCCGTCGTCCTCACCGCCGACGCCTCGCTCGACCTGCGCGCCAACCCCGAGCAGGACGCTCAGGGTATTGCGATCGAGTCCCACCTCGACCGCGGCCGCGGTGCCGTCGCCACCGTCCTCGTCCAGCGCGGTACCCTCCGCGTCGGCGACACGATGGTCGTGGGCGACGCCTACGGCCGCGTGCGCGCCATGCTCGACGACAAGGGCAACAACATCGAGGAAGCGGGTCCGTCGACCCCCGTCCTGGTCCTGGGTCTCACCAACGTCCCCGGCGCCGGCGACAACTTCCTCGTCGTCGACGAGGACCGCACCGCCCGTCAGATCGCCGAGAAGCGTGCTGCGCGCGAGCGCAACGCCAACTTCGCCAAGCGCGTCCGTCGCGTGTCCCTCGAGGACCTCGACTCCGTGCTCAAGGCCGGTCTGGTCCAGGAACTCAACCTCATCATCAAGGGCGACTCGTCCGGTGCGGTGGAGGCCCTGGAGTCCTCGCTGCTCCAGCTCGACGTCGGCGAAGAGGTCGACATCCGCGTCCTGCACCGCGGTGTGGGTGCGGTCACCGAGTCCGACATCTCGCTCGCGATGGGCTCCGACGCCATCGTCATCGGCTACAACGTCCGCGCTGTCGGCCGTGCCGCGCAGATGGCGGACCGCGAGGGCGTCGACGTCCGGTACTACTCGGTGATCTACCAGGCCATCGAGGAGATCGAGGCGGCCCTCAAGGGTCTGCTCAAGCCGGAGTACGAAGAGGTCGAGCTCGGCACGGCGGAGATCCGCGAGATCTTCCGCTCGTCCAAGCTGGGCAACATCGCCGGTGTCCTGGTCCGCTCGGGCGAGGTCAAGCGCAACACCAAGGCGCGGCTCCTGCGCGATGGCAAGGTCATCGCCGAGAACCTCACCATCTCCGGTCTGCGCCGCTTCAAGGACGACGTCACCGAGATCCGCGAAGGCTTCGAGGGCGGTATCAACCTCGGCTCCTTCAACGACATCAAGATCGACGACGTCATCGCGACGTACGAGATGCGCGAGAAGCCCCGCGCGTAAGCGCGAGGCGGTTCGTACCGTGTCGTAACCCCGGGGCCGGTCGGCGGAATATCCGTCGATCGGCCCCGGCCGTTGCGTGTACGGTTCTGGTGACCCTGCCGAGCGTCGGCCGGCAGGCCACCTAACCCGCACCGGCGGGATATCCGGAACTGCATGTACGTGGGGACTCTGTCCTTCGACCTGCTCCTCGGCGACGTCCACTCGCTGAAGGAGAAACGCTCCGTCGTCCGGCCCATCGTCGCCGAGCTCCAACGCAAGTTCTCCGTGAGCGCGGCCGAGGTGGGCGACCAGGACCTGCACCGCAGGGCCCGCATAGGGGTCGCCCTGGTGAGCGGGGACGCGGGGTTCGTGTCGGACGTGCTCGACCGCTGTGAGCGGCTGGTCGCGGCGCGTCCGGAAGTGGAACTGCTGTCCGTGAGGCGGCGGTACCACGGTGATGAAGACTGATTGCTTGTCTGCAACAAAGAAGGAGACGGACCAGTGGCCGACAATGCGCGGGCGAAGAAGCTGGCGGACCTCATCCGGGAGGTGGTGGCCGAGAAGCTGCAGCGCGGAGTCAAGGACCCCCGCCTCGGTACGCACGTGACCATCACGGACACCCGGGTCACCGGCGACCTGCGGGAGGCCACGGTCTTCTACACGGTCTACGGCGACGACGAGGACCGGGCCAGCGCGGCAGCGGGCCTGGAGAGCGCCAAGGGCGTACTGCGCTCCGCGGTCGGCCGGGCGGCGGGAACCAAGTTCACGCCCACCCTGACCTTCGTCGCGGACGCCCTCCCGGAGAACGCCCGGACCATCGAGGACCTCCTCGACAAGGCGCGGGCATCCGACGCCCAGGTGCGCGAGGTGTCCTCCGGCGCCAAGTACGCCGGCGACGCCGACCCGTACAAGAAGCCGGGCGACGAGGACGACGAGGACGCAGCCGCGGAATGAGCACCAACGCAGGGAAGACTCCGGACGGCCTGGTCATCGTCGACAAGCCGTCCGGCTTCACTTCGCACGACGTGGTCGCCAAGATGCGGGGGATCGCCAAGACCCGCCGCGTCGGCCACGCCGGCACCCTCGACCCGATGGCGACGGGCGTCCTCGTCCTCGGCGTGGAGAAGGCCACCAAGCTCCTCGGCCACCTCGCGCTGACGGAGAAGGAGTACCTTGGCACCATCCGGCTCGGGCAGGACACCCTCACGGACGACGCCGAGGGCGAGATCACCTCGTCCGCCGACGCCTCCGGGGTGACCCGCGAGGCCGTGGACGCGGGCATCGCCAAGCTGACGGGCGAGATCATGCAGGTCCCGTCCAAGGTCAGCGCCATCAAGATCAAGGGCGTGCGCTCCTACAAGCGCGCCCGCGACGGCGAGGACTTCGAGATCCCGGCCCGCCCGGTCACCATCTCGTCGTTCCAGGTGTACGACATGCGCGAGGCCGAGGCCGAGGACGGCACCAAGGTCGTCGACCTCGTCGTCTCCGTCGTCTGCTCCAGCGGTACGTACATCCGCGCCCTCGCCCGCGACCTGGGCGCCGACCTGGGCGTCGGCGGCCACCTCACGGCGCTGCGGCGCACCCGGGTGGGCCCGTACAAGCTCGACAAGGCGCGCACGCTGGACCAGCTCCAGGAGGAGCTGACCGTCATGCCGATCGGCGAGGCGGCCGCCGCCGCGTTCGCGCGCTGGGACCTGGACGCCCGCCGGGCCTCGCTGCTCGCCAACGGCGTGCGGATCGAGATGCCGGACGAGTACCAGGACGGCCGGACCGTCGCCGTCTACGGCCCCGAGGGCAAGCTGCTCGGGCTCGTGGAGAGCAAGGGCGGCAAGGCGAAGTCCCTCGCGGTCTTCGCCTGAGAGGGGCTTCGTCCCCGCGTCGTCGACGTCGTTGACGTGGGGGGGGGGGGGGGGGGGGGGCTCTCCCCCCCCCCCCCCCCCCCCCCCCCGGGCAGTTTTTTTTCCCCCCGGCGCCCCGCCTCCCCCCCCTCCGAACGCGAGTGGAGTGGGCGGC
>NZ_JBWKEZ010000063.1:0-30212 GCF_056434525.1 Streptomyces sp. NPDC044002 | reverse complement strand
AAGAAAACTCCCTCCGTGGTTTCATGAGGGGGGGGCTTTCTCCCTCGTTTTGTCGGCGCGGGGGGGGGGGAGGGGGAACCCCCCCCCCCCCCCCCCCCCCCCCCCCACAACCCCCCTCGGGTAGGTCTCTATCCATCCGGAGCACCGTATTCACCCTTCCGAGCAGGCGCTCGGAGTGAATGCCGGGAGCGTAAGGGGGCGCTTTCGGGCCGCGTGCTTTTCCCGCTGATCTTCACTTGCCTACCGTCGTGAACACGGGTCCCGCGGCGGGGGAGTGGTGCGGCGATGACGGACGAGGTCACGGACGGTACGAGGGGCGCGGGCCGCGACGCCTTCGCGGGTGCCGAGGGGCCGGCCGCGGGACTGGTGACGATCCGGGACCGGGACGGACTCCCGCGCGGGAGCGGCTTCGTCGCCGACGACCGCGGCACGGTGATCACCAGCCACGACGCCGTCGAGGGCCTGGCCGGGATGGTCCTGCACGCGTCCGGCGCCGAGGGGCCCGGCCGGCCGGCGTCGGCCGATGACGTGACCGCCCTTCCGGAGCTCGGGCTGGCCCTCGTACGCGGTGACGGACTGGGCGTGCCGCCGCTGCCCGTGGCGATGTGCGAGGCGATCCCTCCGGGGACGTACGTGCGCCTGCCCGCGCGGGGCTGGCGCCAGGCGCGGGTCCTCGGGGCGGGCGCGGAGGTCACCCACACCGCGGCCGGCCGCCGCCACGCACTCCCCGCCACCGTCGAGCTGGCCATCGGAACGGCCGGCCGGGACGCCCTGCGGCTCGGCGGCGAGGTCCGCGGGGGGCCGGTCCTGGACGCGGCGACGGGAGCGGTGCTCGCGGTACTGGGCACCGCCCTCGAAGCGGAGCACCGCTCCGGGAGCTTCGCCGTCCCCCTGCGTGCGGCCGCCGCGGCCGCACCGGGCGGCCCCCTCGCGGCGCTGCTGGAGCGGAACTCCGCCACCGTGCCGGGCTACGGCGCGGACCTCAACCTGGCCGGCGCCCTGGAACTGACCGCCACCACCCTCGGCGCGGCCCTCCCCCCGGCCGGCGCCGCCGAGCCCGCCCCCGATCCCGTGCCGCGTCCCGGGATCACCGCCGGGCTGGCCGCCTTCACCGCCGGGACGGACCTCGTGCTCGGCCTGGTCGGGGCCCCCGGCACCGGCCGCACCACCGCCCTCGCCGCCCTGGCCGCCGACCGGGCCCGCGGACCCCGTCCCGCGCCGACGCTCTGGCTCCGCGGAGCCGACCTGCACGACGGGGACGCCTCGCTGGCCGACGCCGTGACCCGCGCCCTGACGGCGGCGGGCCGCATCCTCACCGCCGCCACCACCCCGGCCGGCCGCACCGCCGAACCCGGCGCCGAACCCCCCGCCGTCCCGGGCCCCGGCGGGGAGGGGGCGGCGGGGCCCGGCGGGGAAGGGATCGGGGAGCGGGTGGCGCGGCTCGCGTGGGTGGCCGGGCGGCGGCTGCTGGTGGTTCTGGACAACCCTGAGGAGATGCCGACCCGGCTGGCGCACCGCCTGGAGCCGTGGACCGCGGCCACCGCCGACTGGCTGCGCGGCACCGGGGCGCGGCTGGTGGTCGCGGCCCGGCCCGAGTACTGGGAGCGGGCCGGGGACCTCTACCCGCCGGAGCTGCTGCACACCCCGGCCCGCGCCGCCCGGCGGCTGCCGCCCGCGCTGCCCGTCGGCGACCTGACCCCGCAGGAGGCGCGCGAGGCCCGGGCCCGGCTGGGGATCCCGGACGACGCGGTGGCGCAGGCCGACGCCCGGCACCCGCTGACGCTGCGCCTGCTCGCCGGGATCCGCGCCGCCGAGGTCACCGCGGGCCGCCCGGGCCGTGACGAGGTCTTCGCCGCGCACCTGGACCTGCTGGCCCTGCGCGTCGCCGTCCGGATCGCGGCGGCGGCCGGCGCCGGGGCGGGCACAGGGGCGGGCACCGGGGCGGGCCCCGGGGCCGGGGTGCACGGCCCCGGGGTGCGGCGGCTGGCGGCCCGGGTGGCCGGGCGGGTGCACGAGGCCGCCCGGCGGTGCCTCGGCCCCGGGCAGGGCCAGCTGGACCGGGCCGCCTTCGAGGAGCTGTTCCCCTGGCGCACCGGCTGGGCCTCCGCCGTCCTCACCGAGGGCCTGCTGGTGCCCGCCGGCCCCGGCTACCGCTTCGCCCACGAGGAGCTGTCCGACTGGCTCCAGGCCGGGCACCTCGACGTCCCGGGCGCCCTGGACGGCCTCGTGCACCGCGGCCCCGCCGACACCGGCACTCCCGTACCCCGGCACCGCATCGGGCCCGTGCTGGAGGCCCTGCGCAGGCTTCCCCCGGCCGAGGCGCGCGATCGGCTCGACGCCCTGGTGGCCGCCCTGAACGCCTTCGCCGAGCAGGCCGCCGCCGGATCCCCGGGGCCGGTCCACCCCGACCGCGTCTGGTGGGCCTCCCGGCTGCTGCGCGCCACCCTGCTCGGCGCCGCCGACGCCACCGTGCACCTGCCCGTCCTGCACGCCCTCGCCGAACACGTGGCGCGGTCCGGCAGCGGCGAGTTCGGCGGCTGGTTCTGGAACCGGCTCCGGCTGCCCGAGTGCGACCGGCTCGACCTGCTGCGCCGGCTGCTGCCCTCCGACCACCACTACCTGGAGGCCGCCGCCCGCCGCCTGGCCCGCGGCCCGCAGCTCGTCCTGCCCCTGGTCTGCGCCTGGTTCACCGACGAGCGCCGGCTGCGCGGCCGCCCCGGAGCCACCGTCGCCACCGCGGCACAGGCCCTGCTGCACACGCACCGCCGCCTCGCGGTGGACGACCTCACCGAAGCCCTGGTGGGCGCCGCGCACCCGCGCGCCGACGAACTCCTCGCCGTCCTCGCGGAGGACGAGCCGTCCGCCCTGTGCCGCGCCGTCGGCCGCTGGGCGCACGACGAGCGGCCCGAACGCCGCGTGGCCGCCGCCGCGTACGGCCTCGCCACCGCCCCGCACGTCCGTACCCCCGCCGACCGGGAGCTGCTGCGCCACGCCGCCCAGGCGCTCCTGGACCGCCCCGGCGACAGCGGCCTGCACGGCCCCGCCCTCGGCATCCTGCTCCGCGACCCGCAGGCGCGGGCCCGCTGCCTGCCCGACGCCCTCGACTGCTTCCGCGACCCCGCGGGCGGCTCCCGGCTGCCGGCCTCCGCGCTGGTCGCGGCGCTGCCCGTACTGCCCGACCCGGACGCGGTGTTCGCCGCGCTGCGGGCCCGGGCCGACGGGGAGGTGATCCGCGCCCTGGCCGCGCTCACCACCCCCGGCCTGGCCCGCCGCGCGGGCGACCTCGTACGCGACCACCTCGCCCGCCGCCCCGAGGACGCCCCGCACGCCGCCGCCTTCGTGGACCGGCGCCTCGACCAGGGCCCAGCGGCAGGGCCCGTACTGCGGCCCCTGGTGCTGGGCCTGCTGCGGGGCGCCCCGCAGCCGGTCCGGGCCGAGCTGGCCGGCGTACTGGCCGCGCCGGGGGCGGAGGCCTCGTACCCGCTGCGGGCCGAGCTGGCGGACGTACTGCTGCGCGAGGAGTCGGATCCGGCGGTGCTCGGCGCCTTCCTGGCGGGGCTCGCCGCCGGGAGCTGCCGGCGCCCGGAGGCCCGTACCCGCGAGCTGCTGCGGCGCACCGGGCGACAGCTGCTGCGGGCGCCCGGCGGGCCGGCGGTCTTCGAGCACCACACGGTGGAGCTGGCCCGCGCCGATCCCGTGTTCGGGTCGCTGGTATCCCGCTGGCTCACGGACGCCGCGGCGGAGGCGGCGGCCCTGCTGGGGCCGGGTGCCCGGCGTACCGTGGAGACTCTTCGTAGGGCCGCGCCGGACATTACCTGAGGCGGGGAACGATTCCGGCCAGAGCCGATGCGGGACCCCGGCCGAGGGCATGGCAGTCTTAGACCTGCAATCGGCAAATCAGTACAGGGACTACACGGGTTCGGGCGAGGAGCGGTCACAGTGCAGCGCTGGCGTGGCTTGGAGGACATCCCCCAGGACTGGGGACGCAGCGTCGTCACCATCGGCTCCTACGACGGTGTGCACCGGGGACACCAGCTGATCATCGGACGGGCCGTGGCGAAGGCCCGCGAGCTGGGCGTCCCGGCGGTCGTCGTCACCTTCAGCCCGCACCCGAGCGAGGTCGTGCGGCCGGGCAGCCACCCGCCGATCCTGGCCCCGTACGACCGCCGCGCCGAGCTGATGGCCGGCCTCGGGGTCGACGCGCTGCTGATCCTGCCGTTCACGGCGGAGTTCTCGCAGCTGTCCCCGGCCGACTTCATCGTGAAGGTGCTGGTCGACAAGCTGCACGCGCGCGCCGTCATCGAGGGCCCGAACTTCCGTTTCGGCCACCGGGCCGCCGGGAACGTCGACTTCCTGCGCGAGCTGGGCTCCACCTACGACTACGAGGTCGACGTCGTGGACCTGGTCGAGCGCGGCGAGGCGGGCGGCGGCGTGCCGTTCTCCTCCACGCTGGCGCGCAAGCTGGTCGCCGAGGGCGACATGGACGGCGCCGCCGAGATCCTGGGCCGCCCGCACCGGGTCGAGGGCATCGTGGTGCGCGGTGCGCAGCGCGGGCGCGAGCTCGGCTACCCGACGGCCAACGTCGAGACGCAGCCGCACACGGCGATCCCGGCCGACGGGGTGTACGCGGGCTGGCTGACGGCCGACGGCGAGCGGATGCCGGCGGCGATCTCGGTGGGTACGAACGTGCAGTTCGACGCCACCGAGCGGACCGTGGAGGCGTACGCGATCGACCGCGTCGGGCTGGACCTGTACGGCAAGCAGGTGTGCGTCGACTTCCTCGCGTACGTGCGGGGGATGGCGAAGTTCGAGTCGCTCGACGGGCTGCTGGAGGCCATCGCGGACGACGTGAAGCGGGCGCGGGTCCTGACGGACGCCTTCGACGCCGCGCGGCGCTGACCCGAGCCGAGCCGAAGGGCCCGTACCGTCCTGGGACGGTACGGGCCCTTCGCGTTCCCCGGGTCGGCCGCGGTCAGCCGAGGCGCGGGTCGCGCGGCGGGGCCTGGTACGGCCCGGGCTGCGGCGGCTGCGGGGCGGCCGGGGGCTGCCAGGGCTGTCCGGGCTGCGGGTAGGGCTGCTGCCCGTACGGCGACGGCCCCTGCGGGGGCTGCGCCTGCGGCTGCTGGTACGGGCCCGGCTGCTGCGGCTGCGGCTGTGCTTGCGGCTGCTGGTGGCCCTGGGGAGCGCCCCAGTGGGCCTGCGCGGCCTGCTGCTGGGCGCGCGTGAAGTCCTCGGCGACCAGGGCGGACAGGTTGAAGTACGCCTCCCGGGTCTTGGGCCGCATCAGGTCGAGGTCGACCTCCGCGCCGGCCGCGAGGTGCTCGTCGAACGGCACGACGACGACGCCGCGGCAGCGGGTCTCGAAGTGCTGGACGATGTCCTCGACCTTGATCATCTTGGCGGTCTCGCGGACTCCGGAGATGACGGTGATCGAGCGGGAGACGAGGTCGGCGTACCCGTGGGCGGAGAGCCAGTCGAGCGTGGTGCTCGCGCTGCTCGCGCCGTCCACGGACGGGGTGGAGATGATGATCAGCTGATCGGCCAGGTCCAGGACGCCGCGCATGGCGGAGTAGAGCAGTCCGGTGCCGGAGTCGGTCAGGATGATCGGGTACTGGCGGCCGAGCGTGTCTATGACGCGCCGGTAGTCCTCGTCGTTGAAGGTCGTCGAGACCGCCGGGTCCACGTCGTTGGCGATGATCTCCAGGCCGGAGGGGGCCTGCGAGGTGAACCGCCTGATGTCCATGTACGAGTTCAGGTACGGGATCGCCTGCACGAGGTCGCGGATCGTCGCACCGGTCTCGCGGCGGACGCGGCGGCCGAGGGTGCCGGCGTCGGGGTTCGCGTCGATGGCCAGGATCTTGTCCTGGCGCTCGGTGGCGAGGGTCGCGCCGAGGGCGGTGGTCGTCGTGGTCTTGCCGACGCCGCCCTTGAGGCTGATGACGGCGATGCGGTAGCAGGACATCACCGGGGTGCGGATGAGCTCCAGTTTGCGCTGGCGGTCGGCCTCGGCGGCCTTGCCGCCGAAGCGGAAGCCGGAGCGGGTGGGCTTGGGCTTCTGCTTGGCGCGGATCAGGCGGTCGGAGGACAGCTCCACGGCGGCGGTGTAGCCGAGCGGAGCGCCGGGGCCCTGGCCGGGACCCGTCTGCCAGTGCGCCTGTGCCTGCGGCGGCTGGGCGGCCGGGTACCCCTGCTGCGCCTGCTGGGGCGGGATGGGCGGGAACCCGTAGCCCTCCGGTTGCGCGTCCGGGGTGCCGGGCACGCCCTGCGGTGCCTGCTGCTGCGCCTGCTGGGGCGGGATGGGCGGGAAGCCGGAGCCTTGCGGTGCCGGTGCGGGGGCCTGCGCTTCGGGGCCCGGCTGCGGGGCCGGGTATCCCTGCGGTGCCTGCTGCTGCGCCTGCTGGGCCGGGACGGGCGGGAAGCCGTAGCCCTGCGGGGGCTGCGGTGCCGGTGCGGGGGCCTGCGCCTCGGGGCCCGGGGGCGGGAAGCCGTAGCCCTGGGGCGCGCCCGTTGAGGCGAACGCGGGCGGCAGCGGCGGCAGTTCGGAGCCGGATCCCCCGAACGGAGTATCCGCGGGCCCGGCGACCGGAGTTCCCCCGGCCGGGGTGGGCGTCCGACCGGGTGCGGCGGCCGCCTCCTCCTCGGGGGCCGGTGCGAACCCCGGGGGTACGGCGTCGGCGAAGGCGGGCACGGAGAGGGGTGCCACGGTGGGCACCGCGAACGGCGCCGCGGGCTCCGCCTGCGCGGACGCGGCGGCGAACCCCTCCGGGGTCCCGCCGGGCAGGGCAGGCAACGCCTCGGCGGCCTCACGGCCCGCTACGTCACCCCCCGCTGCGGAGCTCGCCGGGCCCTGGCTCTCCGTCCCCGGGAACGCGGAGCCCTGGCCCGGGCTCCCGGCACCCGACGCCGGGGCCGCGACCCCCTGCGCGGCGGGCGCTTCGCCCGGGGCCGCCGGGGCGCCGTCCTGCCCGCCCGGTCCCTCGGCCACCGGTGCGGAAGCTTCGTCCTGGGCGGCGTAGGTGGCGTGACCGTTCGGGCCCTCGGCCCCCGGTGCGGGGAACGCGGCGCCGGCCTCGCCCTGCGGCACGACGCCGCCCGGGCCGTCCGGGGTCCCGCCCTGCGGACCGGGGTCAGCAGACCCCTGGGCCGGGAACGCGACCCCCTGGCCCGAGCCTCCGTCTCGGGCGGCGTAGGCGGCGTGACCGTTCGGGGTCTCGGCCCCCGGTGCCGGGAACGCGGGCCCCTGGCCCGAGCCTCCGCCCGGCGCGGGGAACCCGGCGGCGGCCGGGGCTTCGGCCTGGGCCGGGAAGGCCGGACCGGCGGGGAACGCGGCCTCCGGGCCCGACGCTCCGCCCTGGGCGGCATAGGCGGCGTGACCGTTCGGGGCCTCGGCCCCCGGCGCGGGGAACGCGGTTCCCTGGCCCGGGGCTTCGCCCTGAGCCGGGAACGCTGGTCCCTGCCCCGGGGCCTCACCCTGGGCGGGGAACCCGGGCGGCGGGCCCGGCGTTGCGGCCGGAGCCGGAGCCGGAGCCGGAGCCGGAGCCGGAGCCGGAGCCGGAGCCGGAGCCGGAGCCGGAGCCGGAGCCGGAGCCGGAGCCGGAGCCGGAGGGGTCGGCGCACCGGACTGCGCCGGGGCGATCCGCATCGTCGGCGGCGAGACCACGTCCGCCGGGCGGTGGGGTTCGAAGCCGCTGCCCTCGGGCAGCCCGGGCAGCCCCGGTACCGGCGCGGCCTGCGCGGGTGCGCCCTGGGTGTACCAGGCCGGCGGGGTGTAGTCGATGGTGAACTCGCCCGTCACATCGGGCTCCGCGTCGGACTGATCGTCCGTCGGGACGTCCCACGTCCCGCCGCGCCTCTCGTTCCGATCGCCGCTCACTGGTCCTCCTGGTCTGTCGAACACCGGTCGGCGCCCACCTCGACGCCGCGCCCGCGCTCAGCCTAATCGCGCCCCGCGCCCGAAAGCCCCCGAGGTCGCGCCCCCGTACTCCTGCCTACAGGCCGCCCCGGCCCTGAGCAACCGTCACCCGCACGTCCGTCCGGCACGTCCGTCCCGCACGTCCCGCGGACCCGCCCGTCAGTCGATCCGCCGCGCCGCTCCCAGCAGCCCGGTCTCCGCTTCCGTCCCCTGCGTCATCACGAACTTCCGGTCCCGCGGCGTGCACCACAGCGTCACCCCGTCCCCCAGGGTCGGCAGCGACTCGACCGCCGCCCGCGGCAGCCGCATCAGCGCGCCCACCTGCTCCGCCTCGTCCGGCGACACCCGCTGCACCCCGACCAGCGCCGAGTTCCGCACCAGCCGGGGCGCGGACGGGCTCAGGTACGGCAGCAGGGTCAGCACCGACTGCCACGGCCCCGCCACCACCCGCCCGCGCGGCGGCCGCATCCCGCAGTCCCGGACCACCAGCACCGGGCTCCCCGCCGAGGCGCCCTGCGGCGGGACCCGGCCCACGTCGTGCAGGGTCACGCACTGCTGCCCGCCGCCGGCCGCCTGGGCCAGCCCGGACCACACGGGCGCGCGCCCGGTCTCCACCGCGACCCGGGCCCCGGTCGCGGCCGTGCGCAGCGCCAGCACCTGGGCCGTCCACAGGCCGCCGATCAGCGTGACCTCGTACGGAGTGGGCCGGTTCACGCCGAGCACCGCCGACCGCCCCTCGGCGTCCACGCCGATGACGACCCCGTCGTCCCCGACGGGCAGCGCCAGCGCGTCCAGGTCCGCCGCCGGGACCACGTGCCGCTCCCGGCGCGGTCCGATCAGCCCGAAACCGCCCCGGAGCGGAGCCGAACCCCTCATCGCGCCCCTCCCAGCGGCAGCGAGGCCAGCAGCCCCGGCACCTGTTCCCGGTCGAGCCGTACCAGCCCGGCCCGTACGCCCCGGGCGGTCAGCTCCAGCTCCCGCCGGGCCGCCACGAGTTCCTCGTCGCTGCGCCCGGTGACCCGTACGTACCCGGTCAGGGTCACGCCCTGCCGCTCCGCCGGGGCCATCGTCAGGCTGAAGTTGGTGGCCAGCGCCGGCAGCGAGGTGAGCAGCGCCACGAACTGCGGCAGCCCGGCCCCCGCCCCGCCCAGCCGGGGCCAGCGGCCTATCCAGTAGGTGGTGTGGCGCCGGTCGTCGCAGCGCCAGGTCCGGGCGGTCTCCTCCGTGCGCCGCCCGGTGCTCGCCGTCCGGCCCGCCTGGGTGATCGCCATCGGGTTGGCGCACGAGGAGGTGGCCAGCGCGCCCGTCAGCTCCTGCTCGGTGAGCACGGTGGCCCGGAAGCCGGCCCCGGCCAGTCGGCCGGCCAGCTGGTCCGCCACCCGCACCACGCAGCGCTGCGCCCCCGCGAGGCCGCCGCCGCGCGCGGCGACCGCCTCCGGGCACAGCTCCGGGTCGAGCTTGAGCGCGATCCACGTCAGCCGCACCGCCGGGGTCCCCGTACGGGCCTGCAGGGGCGCGTAGTTGAGCGCGGCCGCCGACCGGGCCGGCAGGTGCGGCGCAGGCGCGGGCTGGGTGTGCTGCACCAGCTGCGCCGACTCCAGCCGGATGCCGTCCACTTCGAGGACGTCCCGGATGAGGGACAGCGGCAGCGGCCGCTCCGCGCGGTCGGGCCGCAGCGCGGTGGCGTCCGCGTCCACCTGGACCACCGCCGTCAGGAACGTCCCGTCGCCGACCAGCCCGACGGGCCGCCGGTCGCGGTCGCCGAAGGCCGTGGTGCGCAGCGCCGGATCGGCCTCGACCAGCGGTGCGAGCCCCGGTTCGGTGCCCGCCGGCACGGTGGAGGCGGCGGCCCTGCGCCGCCTGGCGCGCAGGGCGAGGACGCCGCCGATCCACTCGGGCAGGGAGCGCTGGTGGCGGCGGACGAGGGCGAGCAGGGCCAGCACCACCGCCAGCACGCCGGCGGGCACCAGCAGCAGCGGTTCCACCACCCAGGCCACGAGCAGCGCGGCGGCCGCGAGCTGGAGCAGCACGAGCTGTTGCAGTCGGAACGGACCGAAGCGGCCCGGGCCCGACCTCGGATGCGGCGTGACCCCGCCGCGTGCGGGCGCGGCCGCGGAAGCCCGCGGCGCCGTCGCGCTGGCACTCACCCGCGCACCTCCCCAACTCGCGTGCGGGGCACGGGAGTCCCACTGCCGCGCGGCCACGGCCGCACGACACCGGAATCTCCCCATCCACCCCAACAGCCCTGAATACCCCGGTCCGGAGGGATCCGGCGGGCGCCGGACCGCCGCCCCGGGCACCCGGCACCTGCCGACCCTCCGTCAAGAGGCATAGTAGGTCCCCGGTCCGACAACCAAGGCCCGGGGAGCGGCCCCACCGGCCGGGCCGTGCGGGGAGAAGCAGGCGGTCATGGCATCACGACGCGATGAGCTCAACGCGTACACCTTCGCGAAGCGGCGCACCGTGGCCGCGTTCCTCCAGCCCTCCGCCACCGGGACCGAGGAGGGCGCCCCCCGCCCGCTGCGCGCGGTCCTGCCCGGCGTGGTGACCGGCGCGCTGATCCTCGCGGGCTTCGGCGCCTGGGGGATGTTCCGGCCGCAGGCCCCCAAGGGGTGGAACGAGCCCGGGGCCGTGGTCGTCGTCGGCAAGCAGTCGACGACCCGGTACGTGGTCCTCACCACGAAGGTGAACGGCAAGGACCAGACCAGGCTGCACCCCGTGCTGAACCTGGCCTCGGCGCGGCTGCTGCTCGACCCGCGCAAGTCCAAGGTCGTCCAGGTCGAGGACAAGGTGCTGGACGCGGGCAAGCCCCCGCGCGGCCCCATCATCGGCATCCCGTACGCCCCCGACCGGCTCCCCGCCAAGGCCGACGCCGCCAAGGCCAAGCGCTGGGCCGTCTGCCAGCAGCCCGGCGGAAACAACCGGGGCGTGCAGACCGCGGCCTTCGTCCTCGCCGACCGGGAGGCGGGACTGCTGGACGACGGGAGCCGCACCACCGACACCCAGGTGCTGTACGTCCAGAGCACCGGCGGCGCCAAGGAACGCTTCCTCGTCGACTCGGCCGGCACGAAGTACCGGTTCCCCGAGGGGCGCCCGGACTCCGGGACCCTGACCACGGCCCTGGTCGGCACCGGCGCCACCCCGCAGCCGGTGACCGAGGAGTGGCTGGCCACCCTCAACCCCGGCGACGACCTGGCCTTCCCGCAGCTGCCCGGCACCCCCGGGGCGAGCGCCGCCGTCCCGGGCGGCGCCGACGGCAAGGTCGGCATGGTGCTGACCGCGCAGACCGGCTCCGGCACGCAGTACTACGTCGTACTGCCCGACCGGATCGCCCCCGTCTCGGAGTTCACGGCCTGGCTGCTGGTCAACGCGCCCGCCAGCGAGGGCCTCGGCATGCACGGCAAGGCACGCGAGACCAGCCTGAAGTCCCTGGACCCGAACGCACCTCCCTTCAAGGAGGACGCCAAGTGGCCCCGCCGGCGCGGCATGCAGGTCAACCGGGTCGCGGACACCCCCGGCGCCGCGAACTCCGGCGAACGCCGCGACACCGTGTGCAGCGTCCTGCGCTCCGTCGACGGCCAGGGCCGGCAGACGCTCAGCACCTGGGCCGGCACCGGCTTCCCGGTGGACATCACCGCCAGCGGCACCAGCTCCTACGTCACCCCCGGCACGGGCCTGCTCTACACCCAGGTCCAGGGCCGCCAGACCGGCGGGGCCGGAGCCCTGTTCCTGGTGACCGACACCGGCCTGCGGTACGCGGTCCAGGCCAACGGCGACAGCGACGCCGAGCAGTCGGGGATCGGCGCCGCGGGCAAGCAGGCGCAGGACGCCGCCGGCGACGGCCGGCCCGAGCCCAGCCAGGCGCAGGTGCGGCTCGGATACGGCGGGATCACCCCCGCCCTGGTGCCGATCGCCTGGTCGGAGTTCCTCTCCAAGGGGCCCCGCCTGGACACCAACGCGGCCCGTCAGCCGCAGGGCTCGTGAGGACGCCGGCCGTGTCCCGGCCCTCCCGCGCGGCGCTGGCGGCCGCCGCCCTCGCCCTGGCCGCCCTCGGCGGCACGGCGCCCGCGCCGCAGTCCCCGTACGCCTTCGCCCTGGACGGTGCGGGCGAGTGCACCTTCCCCATGAAGAAGCAGATCGCCGACCGGCCCTGGGCCCTCCAGCGGGTCATGCTGGACGCGCTGTGGGCCCGTACCAAGGGCAAGGGGGTACGGGTCGCCGTCATCGACACCGGCGTGGACCGCGCCAACCCGCAGCTCGCGGGCGCCCTCGACACCGGTGCCGGACGCGACTTCATCGACCCCAAGGGCGGTGACGGCACCAACGACACCGTCGGGCACGGCACCAAGGTCGCCGGGCTGATCGCGGCCCGCCCCCAGCAGGGCACCGGCTTCGTCGGCCTCGCCCCCGAGGCCACCGTCATCCCCATCCGGCAGAACGACGGACAGGCCACCGGCAACGCGGTCGCCACCCTCGCCCAGGCCGTCGACCACGCCGTCGCCAAGGGCGCCCGCGTCATCAACATCTCCCAGGACACCGACGCCCCGCTGACCCCGGACTCCGAGCTGGGCAAGGCCGTCCAGCGGGCCCTCGCCGCCAAGGCCGTCGTCGTCGCCTCGGCCGGCAACGACGGACTGAGCGGGCAGAAGCACCGGACCTACCCGGCGGCCTTCCCCGGGGTCCTCGCCGTGGCCTCCTCGGACCGCAACAACGAACGGGCCGCCTTCTCCCAGCCCGGGGACTTCATCGGGGTCGCCGCCCCCGGCGTCGACATGGTCTCCACCGTCCCCGGCTTCGGCCAGTGCCTCGACAACGGCACCAGCTTCTCCGCGCCCTACGTCGCCGGGGTCGCCGCCCTGCTGGTCGCCGCGCACCCGCAGTGGACCCCGCAGGAGGTGGTCTGGCAGATCCAGAACACCGCCGAGCGCTCCGTCAAGGGCCGGGACGACTACGTCGGATGGGGCGTCGTGGACCCGGTGCGGGCGCTCACCCAGGACGACGGGCCGCCCAAGCCGCCCGTCCCGGACCCGGGCCCGCCCCCGGCGGCCGCACCGCGGGCGGCGGCCCTCCCGATGTCGGAGACCGCCCAGGAGCGCGACCAGCGGATCGGCACGTACGCGCTCGGGATCGCGGGCGTGCTCATCGCCGTCGTGGCCGGGACCGCGACCGTCGTCCGCGACGCGCGCCGCGGCCGCCGGCCCCGTTCGCAGTGAACGGTCACTGTTCGTCCACAGGGCCGGGCGACCGGTGTTGGGCGGGTCAGTCGAACTGACTAGAGTGGCGCCAGGCTTCACGACTGTGATCGGGGATCCGTGTGAAGCGGAGGGGGAAGTCCGGTACGGGTGGCTCGAATTGCCGCTGCCGGAAGCCGCTCCGCCCTGCAATCCACCGGTTCTGCCGGGGAATTGAGAAGTGAGGAGCTTCGGATGACGAACAATTTCGGACTCGCGGACGATCCGGTCGTCAAGGCGGCCAACAAGATCTCCGAGACGGCCAGCGCCGTCTCCATTCAGGCCCGTGAGCTGGCCGACATCCTCGAAACCGCGCACGCGGGCTGGACCGGCGTCGGCGCCGACGGCTTCAAGAAGGCCCAGTCGGACCTCAACCTCGACCACGACGAGATCCGCCGCCTGCTCAAGGTCCTGCACAACGCCGTCTCGCAGACGAAGAACCTCACCAACGCGCAGGACGCGGACGTGCACTCGGCGTTCGGCGTGATCAACCGGGGCTCCGGCGCGGCCGCCGGCGGCGGCGCCCGCTCCGGCCTCGAATACCTCTGACGTCCGCGTCGCCCCAGCACACCCCAGCCCCGAAGGAGAAGGACATGGCAGGCAACCAGGACGGCCACACCCGGGTACGGTACGAGAGCGTCCAGCAGATGGCGGACCGCATCCGCGTCGTCTCCAGGAACATCCTCAAGGACCTGGAGGAGATGGAGTCCGCCGTGAAGATCGTCACCGACACCTGGGACGGCGAGGCCCACATCGCGTACCGCGAGCTCCAGCGGAAGTACCACGCCAACGCCGACCACATGCAGAAGCAGCTGGAGGGCGTCGCCCGGCTCATCGAGCGCGGCAAGGGCGACTACCGCGCCACCGACGTGAAGGCCTCGCGCCTGTTCACCGAGGCCTTCTGAGCCCGCCCGGCACACCGAGGGGGCGCGCCCGCACAGGACGCGCCCCCTTCGCCGTACCCAGGACCCCGCGGGCGGCCTCAGGTGAGGTCGAACTCCCCGTCCCGGGCCCCGAGCACGAACGCCTCCCACTCGGCCGCCGTGTAGCGCAGCACCGTGTCGCGGTCCAGCGAGGACCGCATCGCCACCGCGCCCTCGGGCAGCTTGGCGATCTCCACCCGCTCCTCGTCCGGGCTGGTCCCGGGAGGCCCCTGCCACTCGACGTCGCTGATGTCGAGCGCGTACAGCTCGTCCTTCTCCTGCTGGGTGCCCATGCGCGGCCCTTCCCGTCGGTCGTGCGGTGCTGCTCTGTCTTCGCTGCCGATTATCGGCGGAACGCGGCCGCCGGGGGACCCGTTTCCCCCGATGGCCGCCCGACCCGCCCGCCGGCCCCCCTACAGGCCCGGCATCCGGCCCAGCTGGACCAGCGAGGTCCCCCGCCTGCGCGACACGTAGTGGCCGCGGCCCGGGGGCATCGGCCGGGAACGGACGGTACCGAGCAGATCGCCCTCGGAGGGGTCGCCCGACAGGACCACGCCCTGCGCGCCCAGCTCCTTGATCCGCTGCATGAACGGCTCGTACATCGCCCGCGAGGCCCCCGCCGAGCTCCGCGCGATGACGAAGCGGACCCCGGTGTCCCGGGCGAACGGCAGGAACTCCACCAGCTGCGCCAGCGGATTGCCCTGGCTCGTGGCGACCAGGTCGTAGTCGTCGATCACGATGAACACGTCCGGCCCCGTCCACCAGCTGCGGTCCCGCAGCTGCTGCGGGGTCACGTCCGCCGGCGGCTGCCTGCGCGAGAACACCCCGACCAGCGCCTCCATGTGCATCTGCAGGGAGCTCGCCATCGGCGCGTACTCCAGCAGGTGCTCCTCCGGCAGCGCCCCCAGCAGCCCGCGCCGGTAGTCGCCGACGACCAGCTTGGCCTGGTCCGGGCGGTAGCGCTGGGCGATCTGCTGCGTGATCAGCCGCAGCAGGTTCGTCTTGCCCGACTCGCTCTCGCCGAACACCAGGAAGAAGGGGTCGCTCTCGAAGTCCACGAACACCGGCTCCAGGGCCGTCTCGTCGATGCCGATCGCGATCCCGCGCTCCGGGAACTCCCCGCCCTTGGGCAGCCGGTCCGCGTGCAGCAGCCGGGGCAGCAGCCGTACCCCGGGAGCGGACTGCCCGGACCAGCCCGACCGCACCGCAGCCACGAACTCCCGCGTCCCCTCCGACAGGCTCTCCGCGTCGTGCGACCCGTCGATCCGCGGCAGCGCCCCCAGGAAGTGCAGCTTCTCCGGCACCTGGCCGCGCCCCGGCATCCCCGTCGGCACGTTCGCCGCCACCCGCCGGTCGAACTCGGAGTCCATCACGTCGCCGAGCCGCAGCTCCAGCCGGCTCAGCAGCTGGTCCTTCAGCGCCGACCGCACCTCCATGTAGCGGGCCGCCGTGACCACCACGTGGATGCCGTAGCCGAGCCCGCGGGCCGCGATGTCCGTGACCACCGGCTCCAGGCCCTCGTACTCGCCGCGGAACCCGCCCCAGCCGTCGACGACCAGGAACACGTCACCCCACGCCTCGCCCGGCAGCTCGCCCGCCGCCCGCCTGCGCCGGTACGTGCCGATGGAGTCGATGCCGTTGGCCCGGAAGAACTCCTCGCGGCGGGCCAGGATCCCCGCCACCTCCGCGACCGTGCGCCGCACCCGCTCCGGATCCAGCCGGGAGGCGATCCCGCCGACGTGCGGCAGGTCCGCCACCGAGGACAGCGCACCGCCGCCGAAGTCCAGCCCGTAGAACTGCACCTCGCGCGGGGTGTGCGTCAGCGCGAACGCGCAGACCAGCGTCCGCATCAGCGTCGACTTGCCCGACTGCGGACCGCCCACCACCAGCATGTGGCCCGCCGCACCCGAGAAGTCCCGGTAGAGCACCTCGCGCCGTTGCTCGAAGGGCTTGTCGATCAGCCCGAGCGGCACCACCAGCCCGCCCGGCCGCGTGTACCCCTCGGCGTGCAGCCCGCGCTCCGCCGACGGCGCCAGGGCCGGCAGCAGCTGGTCCAGGGACGGCGCCCGGTCCAGCGGCGGCAGCCACACCTGGTGCGCCGGAACGCCCTGCCCCTCCAGCCGCCCCACGATCACGTCGAGCACCGTGTCCGCGAGCGCGTCGTCCTCCCGCGCCGGCCGCGCCGCCGCGAGCGCCGGGTCCGGAGCCGCGTACACCACCGGCACCGGGGCCGCAGTGAACAGCGCCGGGCGGCGCTCCACCGGGAACGGCCCCGCCGACAGGTCCGGCCCGCCCGAACGGTAGACGCCCGAGACGTACGCCGCCTTGAAGCGGACCATCTCGTCCGTGCCGAACTTCAGGTAGCCCGAACCGGGCACCGACGGCAGGTGGTACGCGTCCGGCACACCGAGCGCCGTCCGCGACTCCGACGCCGAGAAGGTGCGCAGACCGATCCGGTACGACAGGTACGTGTCCAGGCCGCGCAGCTTGCCCTCCTCCAGCCGCTGCGAGGCCAGCAGCAGGTGCACGCCCAGCGAGCGGCCGATCCGGCCGATCTGGATGAACATGTCGATGAAGTCGGGCTTCGCGGTCAGCAGCTCCGAGAACTCGTCGATGACCAGCACCAGCGAGGCCAGCGGCTCCAGCGGGGCACCCGCCGCGCGCGCCTTCTCGTAGTCGTGGATGTTCGCGTAGTTGCCCGCCGACCGCAGCAGCTCCTGCCGGCGCTGGAGCTCGCCGCGGATCGAGTCGCCCATCCGGTCCACCAGGGTCAGGTCGTCCGCCAGGTTGGTGATCACCGCCGCGACGTGCGGCATCTGGCCCATGCCGGTGAAGGTGGCACCGCCCTTGAAGTCGGCGAGGACGAAGTTCAGCGTCTCCGAGGTGTGCGTCACCGCCAGCCCCAGCACCAGCGTGCGCAGCAGCTCCGACTTGCCCGAACCCGTCGCGCCCACGCACAGCCCGTGCGGTCCCATGCCCTCCTGCGCGGCCTCCTTCAGGTCCAGCATCACCGGCGCGCCGTCCTCGCCCACCCCGATCGGCACCCGCAGCCGCTCGCCGGCCGACCGCGGCCGCCAGGTGCGGGACACGTCGACCGAAGCCGCGTCGCCCAGGTTCAGCAGGTCGGTGAAGTCCAGGTTGGCCAGCAGCGGCTCGTCGTCGTCCCCGCCGCCCGTGCGCAGCGGCGCCAGCTGCCGGGCCAGCGCCTCCGCCGCCGGCAGCGACAGGGTGTCCGGGACGCCCTCGTACGCGACCCCCGCCCCCGACTCCAGCCGCAGCCGGCCCGGCTCCACCACCACGGACAGGCCGCCGCGCGCCTCGTCCAGCTCGCCCGCGACCACCTCGACGATGGTGACGCCCTGCAGCCCCTCGACCGCCGCGAACACCGAGTCCGGAGGCACCAGCCCGCCGTCCAGCACCACCACCAGGTGCGGCTGGTCCAGCACCGGCGACACCTCCCGGCTGAACCGCGGCCGACCCTCCAGCCGGGACCCCAGCAGCCCCTCCAGATCCCCCAGGTCGTCGCCGAACAGCCGCTTCGTACCGGCCCCGTCGACCTGCCCCGGCACCTGCGTGTGCGGCAGCCACTTCACCCAGTCCCACGAAGGCACCGCCCCCGGCGCGG
Organism: Streptomyces sp. NPDC044002; assembly: GCF_056434525.1. NCBI lineage: Bacteria > Bacillati > Actinomycetota > Actinomycetes > Kitasatosporales > Streptomycetaceae > Streptomyces > Streptomyces sp. NPDC044002. The sequence continues at coordinate 12,521 of NZ_JBWKEZ010000063.1, read as the reverse complement.
CCACCACCGCCACCACCAGGTCCTCGGGGGAGTGCAGCGTCGCCAGCTGCGCCACCATCGCCCGCGCCGCACCCCGCGCCGACTCCGCCTCCCCGGACACCGTCACGTGGTAGAACGCCCGGATCGACACCGCCACCGGCAGCCCGTCCAGCGAGGAGTGCACCTTCAGGAACCGCTGCATCGCCCCCGCCGCCAGCGGCTCCAGCTCGTCCACCGGGGCCGTGTCCGGAGCCACCAGCGCGGTCGCGAGCCGCTGCGCGCCCAGCCCCAGCCGGGCCTGCCCGAAGTCGGCGTCGCCGACCCGCCGCTCCCACAGCCGCGAACCCTCCGCCACCACCGACCACAACTGGTCCGGCGCCGGGTGCAGGTACAGCTGCGCGTCCCGCTGCGCCCGCGCGGTGCGCCGCACCTGGCGGCGCGTCTGCGCGAGGTACTTGAGGTAGTCACGCCGCACGTCGGCCATCTGACCCTGCGTACCGCGCCGGTGGCGCACCAGCTGGGCGATGACCATGCCCACCGTCGACGCCAGCATCAGCACGCCCATGATCCGCATGAACGGCGCCGAGCCCGGCATGAAGAAGAAGACGACCGAGGAACCCATGCCCAGCATCGGCAGGAGCTGCATCAGCATGCCCTCCTGCTGCCCCCGCGGGAGTTCCGGCGGCGCCTCCAGCCTCAGCTCGTCCGAAGGGACCTCGGGCGGCAGGGACCGCGGCGGGCGTTTGACGACGATCTGGCTCACCGGAGCATCAATCCCTCGAAAACTGGCGGGACGTCGCGACCGGCGCCCCCAAGTCCCGGGCACCCGGGGGCACTCCCGCACCCCGCGCCCGACGCGAACGGTGATCCTACTTGCCGACGGCCGGAGGCCCTCCGGGTAGGGTGACGCCCGCGCCATGCGCATCCGCGAACCGACCGCCCGCCGCGGCCGGGCGGAGCCAACCAGGGGGTCACACAGGTGAGTACGGCCGAGGCGACCGGTTTCTGCAGGGTCACCGTCGTGGCACCGGACAGCCGCATCGACGTCGCCCTCCCCGAGGACATCGCCGTCGCCGACGTCTACCCCGAACTGCTGCGCCTCACCGGCCAGACCCAGCCCGTCGGCGCCCCCACCGGCTTCCACCTGGTCCGCCGCTCCGGAACCGTCCTCGACGGAGCCCGCACCCTCGCCGCCCAGCAGGTCCTGGACGGCGAGGTGCTCAGCCTGCGGCCCTTCGCCGAGTCCCTGCCGCCGGCCGTCTTCGACGACGTCTCCGACGCCGTCGCCTCCGCCGTCGTCCGCGACCGGCACCGCTGGAGCGACGACATGCTGCGCGGGGCGGGCCTGTCCGGCGCGGCGGTGCTGCTCGTCCTGCTCGGCTTCGTCCTCTGGTACGCCGACCCCGTCCGGCACGACATGCACGGCCTCCCCGGGATCATCGCCGGGGCCGTCGGCCTGCTCCTCACCGCCGCCGCCGGGGTCCGCGCCCGCGTCTACCGCGACCGCGGCTCCGCCGTCGCCCTCGGCCTCGGCGCCCTGCCGCACCTGCTGATCGCCGGCTCCGGAATTGTCGCCGCCGGCGCCGGCCAGGGACCCGGGCGGCTGCAGTTCCTGCTCGGCTGTGCCTGCGTCCTGGTCGCCTCCGTCGCACTGGTCGCGCTCACCCCGGACGGGGACGCCCCCTTCGTCGCCGCCACCTTCCTGGCGGCCACCGGGACCCTCGCCTCCTTCGGAGCCATCGCCGCCGACGCCTCCGCCACGGCCACCGCCGCCGTGTGCGCCCCCGTCGCCATCGGGCTCGTCGCCTTCCTCCCCGCGCTGTCCGCCCGCTTCGCCCGGCTGCCCATCGGGTACGCCGCCCCGCAGAGCGCGGCCCCCGGATACGAGACCCCGGACCGCTACGACGCCGACCCGTTCGCCGACCAGGGCGGCGCCGACCAGCAGGCGGCCCCGCTCGACGCCGAGGCCATCGCCGCCCAGGCGCGGCGGGGGCACGAGATGCTCCTCGGCCTCGTCGGGGGGTGCGCCGCGGTCGCCGTCGCGGCCGCCGCCGTCCTCGGCTTCTCCGACAGCACCTGGGGCCGCCTGCTGGCCCTGGCCACCGGCCTGGCGATGCTGCTGCGCGCCCGCCTCTTCCGCTACACCTCCCAGGTGGTCTGCGCCCTGGCCGCCGGGCTGGCCGCGGTCGGCCTGCTGGTCCTGGGGCTGGCCCTGCGCACGCCGGTCGACCTGGTGTTCGAACGTACGGTCTGGCTCTCGGCCGCGGTCGCCGCCGGAGCCGCCCTCCTCACGGGAATCTCGCTTGTCATCCCCCGCAAGGGTCTGTCACCCTTCTGGGGAAGGCTGCTCGACCTCACCGAGGCCGCGGTCCTGCTCAGCCTGGTCCCGCTGGCCCTGGCAGTGCTCGACGTGTACGGCCGCGCCCGCTCTCTCACCAGCTGAGACGCCGCGACCCGGCAGCCTGGTACGCTGTGTGACGGCCGTTTGTGTACGCGTCCCCGGAGACCTCTGGAGACAGCGCCCAGCGGACCTCGCCTCCCGAGTTACGGAAGCTCCCCAGCGAATTCGACCTGGGGCACTCGGTGGCCACGAAGACCAAACGAGGAGTAAGCGTGCCGCTCGACGCCGCTACGAAGAAGCAGATCATCGCCGAATTCGGTGCCAAGGAGGGCGACACCGGCTCTCCCGAGGTCCAGGTCGCGATGCTGTCCCGCCGCATCTCGGACCTGACCGAGCACCTCAAGACCCACAAGCACGACCACCACTCCCGTCGTGGTCTGCTGATCCTGGTCGGCCAGCGCCGCCGCCTGCTGCAGTACCTGGCCAAGAAGGACATCCAGCGCTTCCGTACGCTGGTCGAGCGCCTCGGCATCCGCCGCGGTGCGGCCGGCGCCAAGTAAGCACACTGTGAAGGGAGCGGTTCCCACACCGATGGGGCCGCTCCCTTTGCTGTACGTGCGCGACGTACCGGACGCTTTGTAGTCTGGGACACAGTGCACAACTGAAGAGGAGGAGCGCCCTCCCTACGCCGCCGGTCCTCGGTAGTGGCATCCGGAAAGCCCCGTCGGAGGGGCCGAGACCCGGGTGCTTCGATCGAAGACCGGCCCGCACGCCAGGAGCGCTTCTCCGCAACCGTCCACCACCACACGGGTGGCGGACGGAGACGACGAAAATGGAGAAAACGCTAGTGGAGAACGAGACCCACTACGCCGAGGCCGTCATCGACAACGGCTCCTTCGGCACCCGCACCATCCGCTTCGAGACGGGCCGCCTCGCCCGCCAGGCCGCCGGCTCCGCCGTTGCCTACCTGGACGACGACACGATGGTCCTCTCCGCGACCACCGCGTCGAAGAAGCCCAAGGACCAGCTCGACTTCTTCCCCCTGACGGTGGACGTCGAGGAGCGCCAGTACGCCGCCGGCAAGATCCCCGGCTCCTTCTTCCGCCGCGAGGGCCGCCCCTCCGAGGACGCGATCCTCACCTGCCGCCTGATCGACCGCCCGCTGCGCCCCTCCTTCAAGAAGGGCCTGCGCAACGAGATCCAGGTCGTCGCCACGGTCATGGCGCTCAACCCGGACCACCTGTACGACGTCATCGCGATCAACGCCGCGTCCGCGTCCACCCAGCTGGCCGGCCTGCCCTTCTCCGGCCCGATCGGCGGCGTCCGCGTCGCGCTGATCAAGGGCCAGTGGGTCGCCTTCCCGACGCACACCGAGCTCGAGGACGCCGTCTTCGACATGGTCGTCGCGGGCCGCGTCCTGGAGGACGGCGACGTCGCGATCATGATGGTCGAGGCCGAGGCCACCGAGCAGACCATCGCCCTGGTCAAGGGCGGCGCCGAGGCGCCGACCGAGGAGATCGTGGCCGCCGGCCTCGAGGCCTCGAAGCCCTTCATCAAGGTCCTGTGCAAGGCCCAGGCCGACCTGGCCGCCAAGGCCGCCAAGCCCGAGGGCGAGTTCCCGGTCTTCCTGGACTACCAGGACGACGTGTACGAGGCCCTCGCGGCCGCCGTCAAGGGCGAGCTCTCCCAGGCGCTGACCATCGCGGGCAAGCAGGACCGCGAGGCCGAGCTGGACCGCGTCAAGGAGATCGCCGCCGAGAAGCTCCTCCCGGCCTTCGAGGGCCGCGAGAAGGAGATCTCCGCCGCCTACCGCAGCCTGACCAAGGCCCTGGTGCGCGAGCGCGTCATCAAGGACAAGGTCCGCATCGACGGCCGCGGGCTCACGGACATCCGTACCCTGGCCGCCGAGGTCGAGGCCATCCCGCGCGTGCACGGCTCGGCGCTGTTCGAGCGTGGCGAGACCCAGATCCTGGGCGTCACCACCCTCAACATGCTCCGCATGGAGCAGCAGCTGGACACCCTCTCCCCGGTGACCCGCAAGCGCTACATGCACAACTACAACTTCCCGCCGTACTCCGTCGGCGAGACCGGCCGCGTCGGCTCCCCGAAGCGCCGCGAGATCGGCCACGGCGCGCTCGCCGAGCGCGCGATCGTGCCGGTCCTCCCGACCCGCGAGGAGTTCCCCTACGCGATCCGCCAGGTGTCCGAGGCCCTCGGCTCCAACGGTTCGACGTCCATGGGCTCGGTCTGCGCCTCCACCATGTCGCTGCTGAACGCCGGTGTGCCCCTCAAGGCCCCCGTCGCCGGTATCGCCATGGGCCTGATCTCCCAGGAGATCGACGGCAAGACCCACTACGTCGCCCTCACCGACATCCTCGGTGCGGAGGACGCCTTCGGCGACATGGACTTCAAGGTCGCCGGCACCAAGGAGTTCGTCACCGCCCTCCAGCTCGACACCAAGCTCGACGGCATCCCGGCCTCCGTCCTGGCCGCGGCCCTGACCCAGGCCCGCGACGCCCGCCTCCACATCCTCGACGTGATGATGGAAGCGATCGACACGCCGGACGAGATGTCCCCGAACGCCCCGCGGATCATCACCGTCAAGATCCCCGTGGACAAGATCGGCGAGGTCATCGGCCCCAAGGGCAAGATGATCAACCAGATCCAGGAGGACACCGGCGCCGAGATCACGATCGAGGACGACGGCACCATCTACATCGGTGCCGCCGACGGCCCGGCCGCCGAGGCCGCCCGCTCCACGATCAACGCGATCGCCAACCCGACCATGCCGGAGGTCGGCGAGCGCTACCTGGGTACGGTCGTCAAGACCACCACCTTCGGTGCCTTCGTCTCCCTCATGCCCGGCAAGGACGGCCTGCTGCACATCTCGCAGATCCGCAAGCTCGCCGGCGGCAAGCGCGTGGAGAACGTCGAGGACGTGCTCGCGGTCGGCACCAAGGTGCAGGTCGAGATCGCCGAGATCGACCAGCGCGGCAAGCTCTCCCTCGTCCCCGTGATCGAGGGCGAGGACGCCGCCGAGGCTGACAAGGACGACTCCGACAAGTGACGTCGCGTAGTTCCCGTGTGACGGCCCGCCCCTCTTCGGAGGGGCGGGCCGTCGCCCGTACCCAAACCCTCCTCAAGGGCGAGAACGGCATCGGCACCGTCCGGCGCACCGTCCTCCCCGGCGGACTGCGCGTCGTCACCGAGACGCTGCCGTCCGTGCGCTCCGCCACCTTCGGCATCTGGGCCAACGTGGGCTCGCGCGACGAGACGCCCTCTCTCAACGGCGCCACCCACTACCTGGAACACCTCCTCTTCAAGGGCACCGCCAAGCGCACCGCCCTCGACATCTCCTCCGCGATCGACGCGGTCGGCGGCGAGATGAACGCCTTCACGGCGAAGGAGTACACCTGCTACTACGCCCGGGTGCTCGACACGGACCTGCCGCTGGCCATCGACGTGGTCTGCGACATGCTCACCGGCTCGCTGATCCGCGAGGAGGACGTCGACGCCGAGCGCGGGGTCATCCTCGAAGAGATCGCGATGACCGAGGACGACCCGGGCGACATGGTCCACGACCTGTTCGCCCGGACCATGTACGGGGACTCGCCGCTCGGCCGCCCCGTCCTCGGCACCGTCGACACCATCAACGCCCTCGGCGCCGACCGGATCCGCCGCTTCTGGAAGAAGCACTACGACCCGACCCGCCTGGTCGTCGCCGCCGCCGGCAACGTCGACCACAACAAGGTCGTACGCCAGGTCCGCGCGGCCTTCGAGAAGGCCGGCGCCCTGAAGCACACCGACGCCGTGCCGCTCGGCCCGCGCACCGGCACCAAGCGGATCCGCACCGCCGGCCGCGTCGACCTGGTCAACCGCAAGACCGAGCAGGCCCACGTGGTCCTCGGCATGCCCGGCCTGGCCCGCACCGACGAGCGCCGCTGGGCCCTCGGCGTGCTGAACACCGCCCTCGGCGGCGGCATGTCCTCCCGGCTCTTCCAGGAGGTCCGCGAGAAGCGCGGCCTGGCCTACAGCGTGTACTCGTACACCTCCGGCTTCGCCGACACCGGCCTCTTCGGCGTCTACGCCGGCTGCCGGCCCAGCCAGGTCCACGACGTCCTGCGGATCTGCCGCCAGGAGCTCGACACCGTCGCCTCCGAAGGCCTCACCGACGAGGAGATCCGGCGCGCCATCGGCCAGCTCTCCGGCTCCACCGTCCTCGGCCTGGAGGACACCGGCGCGATCATGAACCGCATCGGCAAGAGCGAGCTGTGCTGGGGCGACCAGATGTCCGTCGACGACATGCTGGCCCGCATCGCCTCGGTGACCCCCGACGACGTCCGCGCGGTCGCCCAGGATGTACTGGCACAGCGGCCCTCGCTGGCGGTGATCGGCCCGCTCAAGGAGAAGCAGGCCGCCCGGCTCGACGAAGCGGTCGCCTAGACCCGTACGCACGCACCCTTAAGGAAGCAACAATGAGCAAGCTGCGCGTGGCAGTCCTCGGCGCCCGGGGCCGCATCGGCTCCGAGGCGGTCAAGGCGGTCGAGGCCGCCGAGGACATGGAGCTGGTGGCGGCCCTCGGACGGGGCGACAAGCTGGAGCAGGTGGCCGAGGCGGGAGCCCAGGTCGCCGTCGAGCTGACCACCCCCGACTCGGTCATGGGGAACCTGGACTTCCTCGTGGGCCACGGCATCCACGCCGTGGTCGGCACCACCGGCTGGAACGAGGACCGCCTCGCCCAGCTGAACACCTGGCTCGCCGCCTCCCCGGAGACCGGGGTGCTCATCGCCCCGAACTTCTCCATCGGCGCCGTCCTCACCATGAAGTTCGCGGCCCAGGCCGCCCGCTACTTCGAGTCCGTCGAGGTCGTCGAGCTGCACCACCCGAAGAAGGTCGACGCCCCCTCCGGCACCGCGACCCGCACGGCCCAGCTCATCGCGGCCGCCCGCGCCGAGGCCGGCCTCGGCGCCCAGCCCGACGCCACCGCCACGGCCCTCGACGGTGCGCGCGGCGCCGACGTCGACGGCGTCCCCGTGCACGCCATCCGCCTGCGCGGCCTGCTGGCCCACCAGGAGGTACTGCTCGGCGGCGAGGGCGAGACCCTGACCATCCGTCACGACTCCCTGCACCACAGCAGCTTCATGCCGGGCATCCTGCTCGGCGCCCGCCGCGTGACGCAGACCCCGGGCCTCACCTTCGGCCTGGAAAACTTCCTCGACCTCGGCTGATGAGGCAGTAACACCCATGCGCGCGAAGATCACCTATCTCGTCACGGCCGCCGTCCTGGTCGTCTACTTCGTCCTGGTCGGCAGCCGGGGCCTGCTGCTGATCCAGCAGGGCACCTGGCTCACCGTCACCTTCGGTGCCGCGGTGCTCATCCTGCCGGTCATCGGCATCTGGTTCCTCTGGATGAACACCCGCTTCGTCACCCGGGCCAACCAGCTCGCGTCGGAGCTGGAGGCGGAGGGCGGCCTGCCCGTCGACGAGCTGGAACGGGACCAGTACGGCCGGATCCTGCGGGACTCCGCCGACGAGGTCTTCGCACGCCGCAAGGCGGAGACCGAGGACGCGCCGGGGGACTGGCGCACCTGGTTCCGCCTCGCCGTCGCCTACCACGACGCCCGCGACACCCCGCGGGCCCGCAAGGCCATGCAGCGGGCCATCGCCCTGCACCAGGCGCGCGCGTAACCGCGCGGACAGGCAAACGGAAGGGCCCGTACGGGACGATCCCCGTACGGGCCCTCGTGCCGTCGCGCCGCCGTCAGGCGGGCACGCCCCGGTACTCCTCGGCCCACGCCTCGACCCGGCCGGCGGCCCGGTCGAAGGCCTCGTCCCGGGAGAGGAAGTCGGCGCTGTGGTCGGTCAGCAGCACCGACTCCTCCCTGCCCCGCGCGGCGACCGTCAGGGCCTGACCCTGCACGGTCCGCGGCAGTCCCAGCCAGCGCACCGGCTGCTGGACCCTGTGCACCTTCTCGACCTGGCTCCAGGCGACCGAGCGGGTCCCGAAGAACCCGACCCGGCGCAGCCCGGAGGGGCTCACCCAGACACCCGAGCGCAGGATCCGCAGCGCGGACCCGACCACGGCGAGCGAGGCGGCCAGGGCGATGCCCGCGCCCGTCCAGGTGCCCGCGAAGGCGATGATCACCGTGGCCAGCAGCATGAAGGCGGCGAGCAGCAGCAGCACCGACGCACCGGCGACCCGCCAGGGGCCGGGCCGGTAGGGGCGCCGCCAGCGCTCGGGGTCCACATGGGGGAGGGCTTCGTCCTCGTGTGCGTCGAAAACGCCGTCGGCCGTCAAGAAGGGCAGGGGCACGGCAGGACCTCACTCACATGCACGTTCGGTTGGGCTGTGCCCGAGAGGCTACCGCCCCCCGGACTCCCCCGATTGCTGCGCCGTCCCCGCGGGCCGGTCGGCCGCCTGGTACGGCTGCAGTGCGGGTATGCCGAAGAGCAGCGAGCCCACGAGCCCCGCCACCACGGTCAGTCCGACCAGACTACGGGCGGTGATCTGGGTGAAGCTCAGACTCTCGCGCGGCGGCGGGGTGACGTTGCTTCGGAAACGGTCGGCCTCGGCGACGAAGGCGAAGGGGACGGGTTCGCGCCGGCGAAACACAGTGGCGGCTCTCCTCACGGTATCGGGGCCCTGGGCCCGGGGTCTGACGGACGGTGTGCTCTCTCCTGGAGAGACGAACGAACGGCCCGAACGGTGCCGGAATTCGGGACATTAAGCAAAATTCATGGCGCCCCGTCCGCGAGGATGGAGCAGCGGCGGGCGGAGCCGTGCCGCCGGCCGGGCGACGGCCGGCGCCGGAGGTCGCGTTGCCCCGTAAGGGCTGATGCACGCGTGGCGTACGCATGTACGGAGGTAAGTCCCAAGTGTCCGTATTGCGACGTTTCGTAAAGTTCATCTAGGCTGATCAAACGGACCCGGCACTGCTTGAACCCCCGAGCAGGCAGTGCCGGGATCCAACACCCCCGGCTCCCGCCGGGCGGCACCGCCTGTTGACGTCCCCCGAGGGGACACCGCGAGCATGGCAGCGAGTAGCGTGTTACCCATGGCTCCGATCTCGACTCCGCAGACCCCCTTCGGGCGGGTCCTCACCGCCATGATCACGCCGTTCACGGCTGATGGCGCACTTGACCTCGACGGCGCGCAGCGTCTCGCCGTCCACCTGGTGGACGCAGGCAACGACGGCCTGATCATCAACGGCACCACCGGTGAGTCGCCCACCACCACCGACGCGGAGAAAAACGACCTCGTACGAGCCGTACTCGAAGCGGTCGGCGACCGCGCCCACGTCGTCGCCGGCATCGGCACCAACGACACCCGGCACACCCTGGAGCTCGCCCGCCAGGCCGAGCGCACCGGAGCCCACGGCCTCCTCGCCGTGACGCCCTACTACAGCAAGCCGCCGCAGGAAGGCCTCTTCCAGCACTTCACGGCCATCGCCGACGCCACCGAGCTGCCGGTCATGCTCTACGACATCCCCGGCCGCAGCGGTGTCCCGATCAACACGGAGACCCTGGTCAGGCTCGCCGAGCACCCCCGCATCGTGGCCAACAAGGACGCCAAGGGCGACCTCGGCCGCGCCAGCTGGGCCATCGCCCAGAGCGGCCTGGCCTGGTACTCCGGTGACGACATGCTGAACCTGCCGCTCCTGTCGGTCGGCGCCGTCGGCTTCGTCTCCGTCGTCAGCCACGTGGTCACCCCCGAGCTCCGCGCGATGCTGGAGGCCCACGTCGGCGGCGACGTGGCGAAGGCCACCGAGATCCACCAGAAGCTGCTCCCGGTCTTCACGGGCATGTTCCGCACCCAGGGCGTGATGACCACCAAGAAGGCCCTGTCCCTCCAGGGCCTGCCCGCCGGCCCGCTGCGCCTCCCCCTCGTCGGCCTGAGCGACGAAGAGACGGCGCAGCTCAAGATCGATCTTGCCGCGGGCGGGGTACAGCTCTGACAACAGACTTCACAACTGAATAAGCAAGAACGAAACAGACGAAAGCAAGTGCACGAATGACACGCGCGCCACGTGCCTGGGGGCACGTGGCGCGCGTGGTGAAGGAGAACCTTTTGAGCCATCCGCACCCTGAACTCGGCCCGCCGCCGAAGCTCCCCAAGGGCGGCCTCCGGGTCACCCCGCTGGGCGGCCTCGGCGAGATCGGCCGCAACATGACCGTCTTCGAGTTCGACGGCCGTCTGCTGATCGTCGACTGCGGCGTGCTCTTCCCCGAGGAGGAGCAGCCGGGCATCGACCTGATCCTGCCGGACTTCACGTCCATCCGGGACCGCCTCGACGACATCGAGGGCATCGTCCTCACCCACGGCCACGAGGACCACATCGGCGCCGTCCCGTACCTCCTCCGGGAGAAGCCGGACATCCCGCTGATCGGCTCCAAGCTGACCCTCGCCCTCATCGAGGCGAAGCTCCAGGAGCACCGCATCCGCCCCTACACCCTCGAGGTGAAGGAGGGCGAGCGCGAGAACCTGGGCCCCTTCGACTGCGAGTTCATCGCCGTCAACCACTCCATCCCGGACGCCCTGGCCGTCGCCATCCGCACGGACGCGGGTCTCGTCGTCGCCACCGGCGACTTCAAGATGGACCAGCTCCCGCTGGACAACCGCCTCACCGACCTGCACGCCTTCGCGCGTCTGAGCGAAGAGGGCATCGACCTCCTCCTCTCGGACTCGACGAACGCCGAGGTCCCGGGCTTCGTCCCGCCGGAGCGCGACATCTCCAACGCCATCCGCGGAGTCTTCGCGGGTGCCCAGAAGCGGATCATCGTGGCCTCGTTCGCGAGCCACGTGCACCGCATCCAGCAGATCCTCGACGCCGCCCACGAGTACGGCCGCCGGGTCGCCTTCGTCGGCCGCTCGATGGTCCGCAACATGGGCATCGCCCGTGACCTGGGCTACCTGCGCGTCCCGGCCGGCCTGATCGTCGACGTCAAGACCCTCGACGACCTGCCGGACGACGAGGTCGTGCTCGTCTGCACGGGCTCCCAGGGCGAGCCGATGGCGGCGCTGTCCCGCATGGCGAACCGCGACCACCAGATCCGGATCGTCCCCGGCGACACCGTGATCCTGGCGTCGTCCCTGATCCCGGGCAACGAGAACGCGGTCTACCGCGTGATCAACGGCCTGACCCGCTGGGGCGCCAACGTCGTGCACAAGGGCAACGCCAAGGTGCACGTCTCCGGCCACGCCTCCGCCGGCGAGCTGCTGTACTTCTACAACATCTGCAAGCCGAAGAACCTGATGCCGGTCCACGGCGAATGGCGCCACCTGCGCGCCAACGCCGAGCTCGGCGCCATGACGGGCGTCCCGAAGGACCGCATCGTCATCGCCGAGGACGGCGTGGTCGTCGACCTGATCGACGGCAAGGCCCGCATCTCCGGCAAGGTCCAGGCCGGCTACGTGTACGTGGACGGCCTGTCGGTCGGCGACGTCACCGAGGCCTCCCTCAAGGACCGCCGCATCCTCGGCGACGAGGGCATCATCTCGGTCTACGTCGTGGTCGACAGCACCACGGGCAAGGTCGTCACGGGCCCGAACATCCAGGCCCGCGGCTCCGGCATCGAGGACTCGGCCTTCGGGCCGGTCAGCGCGAAGATCGAGGAAGCCATCGCCCGCGCCGCGGCCGACGGCGTCGCGGAACCGCACCAGATCCAGCAGCTCATCCGCCGGACCATGGGCAAGTGGGTGTCGGACAGCTACCGCCGTCGCCCGATGATCCTCCCGGTCGTGGTCGAGGTCTGACCTCGTCGTACGCCCCGGCGTACGTAGCGACCTCACTGGAGCGGGGCAACCGGATTTGCGTCCGGGGGCCCCGCTCCAGTACGTTTGCGTCTCCACCTCGCAAGGACCCGGGCACACACGTGTGCCCGTTGTCGTGTGCGAGCGGGTGGCGATCAGCACTCAGGGAAACCTGATAAAGTCTGATCCACCCGAAAGGGAAAGGCCCCCCGAAGGCCATCGGAATTCGAAACCGAGTCGGAAACGACAAGGAAAAGAGTCTGATAGAGTCGGAACCGCCGGAAAGGAAAAGCGCGAAAGCGCAGGACCTGGAAAGCAAGCGAGAAAGACTCTGATAGAGTCTGAATCGCAAGAGCGAAAGCCCGGAGGAAAGCCCGAGAGGGTGAGTACAAAGGAAGCGTCCGTTCCTTGAGAACTCAACAGCGTGCCAAAAATCAACGCCAGAAGTTG
>NZ_JBWKEZ010000062.1:11772-46491 GCF_056434525.1 Streptomyces sp. NPDC044002 | reverse complement strand
ACCCTCAAAGTCGTACGCATCGAACTTCTCTATGTCGAGGCACATCACATTGGCGCCCACATGGTTGGCCTGGAAGGTAGCAGCTGCCGCAGGGGGCCCCGTCCGGCCCCCCCCCCGGTCCCCGCGCCCCTACGCGAGCGGCGCCTTGCCGCGCAGCACGGTCAGGAACTCCCGCATCCAGGCGGGGTGGTCGGGCCAGGCACGGGCCGAGACCAGGGTGCCGTCGACCACGGCCTCGGAGTCCAGGAACGCGGCCCCGGCCGCCTTCACGTCGGGCTCCAGCGCCGGGTAGGCCGTGACCCGGCGCCCGTCCAGGCCGCCGCTCGCGGCGGTGATCAGCGGGCCGTGGCAGATCTGCGCGATCGGCTTGTCGTCCCCGGCGAAGGCGGCCAGGATCCGGCGCACCTCCGGGTCGTTGCGCAGGTACTCCGGCGCCCGCCCGCCCGGGACGACGACGGCCGCGTACTCGGCGGGATCCACGTCCGCGAAGGCGATGTCGGCGGGCCAGGTGTAGCCGGGCTTCTCGGTGTAGGTGTCGAAGCCCTCCTCGAAGTCGTGCACCACGAACCGCAGCTTCTTGACCGCGGGCGCCGCGATGTGCACCTCGTACCCCTCCTCCCGCAGGCGCTGGTACGGGTAGAGCACCTCCAGGGACTCCGCCGCGTCGCCGGTCACGATGAGGATCTTCACTGCCATGGGCCACTCCGGTGAGAGGTGTCGGCGGCCGCGTCGGGGCCGCCGGGGGCACCCGCTACCGTGCCCGGACGGCACCGCGGACAAACACCAAGGTCCACGTCCCCGACACATGGTTTTCACGTGTAAGGCACATGACAATAGGATGCTCGCTCTGCCACCTGATACCCCGCCAACTGCCATGGCGGGGACGGTGTTTGTGGAGAGGTATCCCCCACGTCATGAGAATCTCCCGTACCGCCCCCTGGGCCGCCGGGCTCGCCGCGGCCGCGCTGTTCCTCATACCGGCCAGCGCCACCGCCGGCCAGCACCGCACCGCCGCCGACAGCGCGCAGGCCGCTCCCCAGGCCTACCCGGTCACCGTCGACGACTACTACGCGCCCGCGGCGGGCAAGACCGGCGCCGCGCTGAAGACCGCGCTGCACGACATCATCAAGACCCAGTCCAAGGTCAGCTACGACGGCGTGTGGAACGCGCTGAAGGTCACCGACCAGGACCCGGCGAACCCCAACAACGTCATCCTGGTCTACTCGGGCCGCTCCCAGTCCAAGTCCACCAACGGCGGCGGGGTCAACGACTGGAACCGCGAGCACGTCTGGGCCAAGAGCCACGGCGACTTCGGCACGGCCACCGGCCCGGGCACCGACCTGCACCACCTGCGCCCCGAGGACGTGACCGTCAACAGCACCCGCGGCAACAAGGACTTCGACAAGGGCGGCAGCCCCGTGGCGGAGGCGCCGGGCAGCTTCACCGACGCCGACTCCTTCGAGCCCCGGGACGCCGTCAAGGGCGACGTCGCGCGGATGCTGCTGTACATGGCGGTGCGCTACGACGGCGGTGACGGCTTCGCGGACCTGGAGATGAACGACAGGGTCAACAACGGGACCGCCCCGCTCTTCGGGCGGATCAGCCTGCTGAAGCAGTGGAACCAGATGGACCCGCCGGACGCCTTCGAGAAGCGCCGCAACCAGGTCATCTACGACACCTACCAGCACAACCGCAACCCGTTCATCGACCACCCGGAGTGGGTCAACTCCATCTGGTAGCCGCCCGCTTCACGCCCCGGCGCACTCCAGGAGCAGCCGCGCCAGCTCGCGCGGCCGGGAGAACATCGGCCAGTGGCCGGTGTCCAGGGTGCGCAGCTCCCACCGGTCGCCCTCCAGGAGCCGGGCCACGTCCGGGTTCGGCTCGGCGCCGTCGAGCAGGCACTTGACGTACGTCGCCGGCAGCGCGCCCAGCGGGCCGGCGAGTACGGCCGGCTCGGCCAGACAGGCGCCGGGGTGCGGGGTGGCGCCCGCGAGGAACCGGACGATCTGCTCGTCGTCGAGTTCCTGGCCGGCGAGGTCGGGTGCCGTGAGCGGCGCCCAGGCGCCGCCGTTCGCGGCGAGCTCGGCCTCCAGCCGCTCCGGACCCTGCCACCAGGTGGAGACGAAGGACTCCCCGTGGGCGGGGACGTCCGAGTCCAGGAAGACCACGCGGGCGAGCCGGCCGCCGATCCTCTCGGCGGCCTGGCCGACACGCCCACGAGCCGAGCCACGCGCCTGCCACCAGTACGAATTCGCTCACGGCGGCACGGTGGCAACGCGGTCCGACGAGCCCTCCCCCGGCGCTACTTGACGTAGACCTCGTCGAGGGTGTCGATGACGCCGTCCGCGTTCAGGTGGTAGCGGAAGGGCAGACCCGAGTTCGGGTGGGCGATCACCCACGAGGTCAGCTCGTGCGTGCTGATCGGCTTGCCCATCACCTCGCCCGGCAGGATCGGCGCGGTTGCGGTGATCTTGGCGGTCTCCGAGATCGGGTAGAAGGTCTCCTTGCCGACCGGCTCGAAGGGCCCGGGGCAGCCGAACTCCCCGTGCCGGACGATGAGGTTGTGCGAGCCGCCCTCGGGCGTGTAGCGGTACACGGCGATGGTGTCGGGCGAGATCGGCATCTTGTGGTCGCAGGCGGGCGAAGGGGCCGGAGCCGGGGGCTTCTTCCCCGTGGGGCCGGCCGGCGCCGAGGGCTTCGCCGACGCGGCCGGCTTCGAAGGCGCGGGCCCGGCGGGCGTGCCGGCCGGGGAGGGCGCGCCGGGGGCCGACGGGGCGGCCGCGCCGGGCGGTCCGTCCGGCGCGGCCGTGTCGTCGCCGTTCTGGCAGGCGCTGAGCACGAGTGCTCCGCACATCGCGAGGGCGGCCATGGCCGCCTGCCCCCGTACCGCTCCCATGCCCGTCTCCCTCTGCCGCGTTCCGGTGTCGCCGCACCGTAACCCTCGGGATTCGGCCAGGGCGATGGCCTGAAGTGATTCGTCACCGGTCCGGGACCGGGTCGTTGCGGAGTGCGGACCCGCGCTGCCGCTCAGCGGATGGCGGTCACCGCTCGGCGGAGAGCCGGCCGGCGAGGGACTGGAAGTCCGTCCAGGCGGCCTGCGGCGGTCGGGGGTCCCAGAGCTTCTGGGACAGGGCGGCCAGCGGCAGCCGGATGCCCGCGGCCACCTGGTCCGGGGTCTGCGAGGCGGCCAGGTCGCACCAGACGGCGAGGCGGCCGCCGAGCACCTGCGGGTCGTAGCGGGCCGGGACGGCGGTGGTGCCGCGCAGCACGAGCGGGGTCCACTGCTCGTAGATCCGCTTGCCGGTGGGGTAGGTGAACTGGTTGGGCTCGCCGAGCACGTAGTAGAGGTACTCGTCGTTGAGGTTGACCACCTTGCGGCCGGCGTCCAGGTACTCCAGCGGCGGCCGGGCGCCGATCTCCTTGCCCGTCCAGTACTCGGCCTGGATGTCCCGGGCGGCCTGGACGGTGCCGCCCCGGAAGAAGCCGTCGTTCCACGCCTTGAGCGCCTTGCCCGACGGCCGGACCACGGCCGCCCGGTCGTTCAGCCAGCCCGTCGCCAGGTCCTGGACCCGGGCGGTGGGGCCGTAGCGGGCCCGCGCGGCGCTCGCGAGGCCGGGGAAGGAGGCCTGGGGGTCGCGGACCACCAGGGCCTGGTACTCGTCGGCGCCCAGGTGCCAGGCGCCCGCCGGGAACAGCGGCAGGTACTCGCGCAGCAGGTCGTCGACGAGCTTCGCCGACGCCGGGTCGGATATGTCCACGGCGCCCTTGACGGCCCGGCCCGCCGCGTCGCGCAGCTGCAGTTCGGGGTGGACGCGGAGCACGGCGCCGAGGTGTCCGGGCGAGTCGATCTCGGGGACGACCGCGATGTGCAGCCGGGCGGCGAGGGCGTTGATGCGGCGGACCTCGGCCTTGGTCAGGTGCGGGGTCGAGACGATCTCGGGGTGGGTGGCGGACTCGATCCGGAAGGCCTGGTCGTCGGAGAAGTGCAGGCCGAGCTGGTTGAGTTTGAGGTCGGCCATCTCGCGCAGCCGGCCCTCGATCCACTCCGGGGTGAAGTACTTGCGCGCGATGTCGAGGTTGAGTCCGCGCTGCGGTTTGGCCGGGGCGTCCTCGACCGTGCCCTCGGGGGCCGAACCGGCCCCGCGTATCTCCTGCTTGAGGGTGCGGGTGCCGTAGAAGACGCCCGCCTCGTCCGGGCCGCTGATCCTGACCCGGCCGTCCTTGACGGTGAGGGTGTACGACTCCGCCGGGCCGGAGCCCTTCGCGGCGAGGGCGAGCTGGACGTCACCGGTCGCGCCCTGGTCCGACTCGGCGTACCCGAGGCCCAGTTCACCGGCGAGCAGCTTCCCCTCGTCGGCCAGGGCCGCGCTGTCGGCGGGTGCGACGAGGACGCGGGCGCCGGGGGCGGGCTTCCAGCCGGGGCCCCGGGCGGGCACGTGCTCGCGTACGGACGGCACGGTGCGCGGGGCGGTGGAGAGGGGATACGACGACGGGGGCGGCGCGGGCGGCCCGGTCGGCGTCGGGGAGGGAGTGACGGGGGCCCGGGAGGTGGCGCCCGGAGCGGCGCGGGTGCCGTCGTCTCCGGCGGAGCAGGCGGGTACGGCGAAGGCGACCAGCGTGGCGGCCGCTGCCGTCGCGATGGCCCGACTTCCGCGGAACCGCCCGGTCGTCTGCCTCATGGTGCACCGTGTCCCCCGTACCAACCTGGCACGGGGGACTCGGTCGCGCGACCCGGGGCGGCGCCTGGGTGTGTCGTCCCGGGACGTTGGTGAGACGCGTGCCGGGTGCTCGAAATGTGTGAGGGCCGCCGGGTTCGGTGTGGATCGCGATGGCTGCGTCGTTGCGGACGGCCGGCCCGCGCGGCGGGCCGCCGGGCGTTTCCAGGTCAGCCACACCACCGCCGCCCGCTGGGCCACCCGCTACCGACAGCTCGGCATCGTCGGAATGTGCTGCCACCTCGCCGTTTCTCCCCGTCCGACCGTCCCGCGCCGGGGCACCGCGCGGACGGCCACGAAATATGAACTGCATATAAGCCATCGCGATCAAAACAAGACACCGGATCGCACATAGGGCCTCCATATCACAGTAAACCTTTAAGGGGAATTCATTTTCCCTGATGACGGTGCGGGGTGACGCCAGAAGTTCTCTTGATCAAGATCGCGAGATCGAGTAAGGTCGGGCAAGCCGGGAGGATCCCGAACAGACCGTTCGGGGATTCATATCTGGCGCCTGGCTCGATTGGGCGATGCTTCAAGTGGCGGCCCCGTGAAAAGGGAATCCAAGCACCCCAATCATTGGGTGCAGCTGATTGCGTATCGTCCAGCGAGCCTGCAGGGGCAGTGCCTCTTCAAGCAAAATCACCTTTCAACCCGAACAAGGAGATTATTGTGAACGAGCAGAACGAGCAGTCCACCGTCGAGCCGTACGTCGCCCCGATGCTGGCCGAGGTCGGCGAGTTCAACGAGGACACCCTGGGCTTCATCGGCTGGGGCAAGGACATCTTCGGCCACTACGGCGGCTGATCTCCGGCCGACTGTCCTTTAAGGGGACGTATAGATGACCTTCTCTGGGTTCGCGGTTCTACCTGACATGGCGGCCGCATCGGAGGCGCAGGCACTGTTACCGTGGGTTTCTCCACGAGTGGTCCTGCACCCATCGGGGCGGCCATGGCTCGTAGGCCAGTGGGCGCCTGATGAAATACAGGTGGTCGCAGCGGGCTCAGTTCGTGTGGCGGTGATCGGAATATCTCCGATCACCGCCACGCGGTTGACCGGCCTGGCCGGGCGGATCAAGGTTCCATCTGATGTGGATGCGCTGGCGGCGGCCCTGCCGGGGTCCTGTCATGTGGTGGCCTCGATCGACGGCAGGGTGCGCGCGCAAGGCTCCGTCACCGGGTTGCGTCGAATGTTTCACGCACGGATCGATGGCGTGACGGTTGCCTCAAACCGGGCTGATGTGCTGGCGGCGATGACGGGCGCCGGAATCAACGAGCAGGCCCTGGCTGTGCGAGTGGCTTCAGGAGGCTTCGTTCCGAGCCCGTTGAACGATGAGCCTCTTTGGTCGGGCGTCTCGTCGCTGGCGCCGGATTGCTGCTTGATCTGGGATCGCGAGCGGACACAGGAAGTGCGCTGGTGGCAGCCGCCGGCCCCCGAACAGTCCCTGCTGTCAGGCTCGGCGTCCGTCAGGCAAGCGCTCTCCTCGGCCTTTGAAGGTCGAGGGTCGTCCGAAGGTCGCATCAGCAGCGATCTTTCCGGTGGCATGGATTCAACGTCATTGTGTTTTCTCGCCGCGCAGAGCACCCCGGACCTGGTGACTTTTCGATGGGGTGAGGCGGAGGCGGGCAATGACGATGCCGAGTTCGCTTCGCAAGCCATCAGAGCCTTGGACTCTGCCGAGCATGTGGTGGTTCCGCCTTCCGATCTCCCGTCACTGTTCGACGGCTCGGACATTCTGATGGACATCGAAGAGCCGTACCCCTTCATCCGCACTGCCGCCCGAACGCATCACACTGCTTCCCTGCTTGCAGGCCTCGGAGTTCGTCGACACCTGGCCGGCCATGGAGGAGACGAGCTTTTCACCCCGTTTCCCGGATACCTGCCTCAACTGCTGCGACGTCATCCCGTAACTGCAATAAGGCATATGCGCGGGTACTCGGCACTGAAACGGTGGCCTCTGACGCGCACACTCGCTTCATCAGTCAAAATCGGCAGCATAGGGCAGTGGTGGGAACTTCAGGCAGATCAACTCACCTGCCCGCCCGCCCGTAAACGCCAGCCCGCTCTGGGGTGGGGCTTGGCGCCTGTCCATGCACCGGCCTGGGTCACCTCCAAGTCAATCGATCTGACTCGAGAAGCATTCCGGCATGCTGCCATACGAGTGCGACCGCTCGCCGGCAATCTGGGGCAGCATCAAACTCTTCTGGCGGTGCGAACGAGTGCGCCGTGGTACCGGATGCTCTCCCGGCTGTTCGCGAGCAAAGGCGTGCAGCTGGACATGCCGTTCTTCGATGACCGAGTGGTCGAATCGGTACTAGGCGTCGAGACTCACGAGCACTCCGGCCCCTGGCGGTACAAACCGCTACTGGCGGACGCGATGCGAGGAATCGTCCCTCAGTCCGTACTCGGGCGCTCCAGCAAGGGTGAGTTCAGCGAAGAAGCGCGTACCGGACTGCGGAGCAACCTGCCGACGATTCTGAATATGTTTGAAGATTCGGCTCTGGCGACCCACGGCCTGATCGACCCGGCTGAATTGCGAACCAGATTGATGGCCCCTCAACCGGATATTTCCGTGAGCATGGCACTTGAACCCTTGATCGGCTGTGAAACGTGGTTGCGGGCCGCAATGCAACCCACCCCTGTTTGGAGGTTTGACACCCGTGCAGCTTCATCCTGAGGTAGCCCTCACCGAAACCGACGACGGGGCTGTCCTGCTTGACGGTCGCGATGGACGCTACTGGCAACTGAACACCACGGGCGCCTATGTCCTCAGCCGAGTGCTGGTAGGCCATGAGCCCTCCCAGATCGCGGCTGATCTCGCGGCCAGACACAAGATAGATCTCCGACGAGCCCAAGACGACGTGACTGCTGTCATAGAGCACCTGTGCGCGAAGCGGCTGGTGCAGCGGTGAGCACGTCAGTCGTTCTCTCCGAACGCCGCCGGCTGCCTCTGCACCGGCGCGTGCGGCCCCTATTGGTTGTCGGCATTGCCCGCGTGCTTGCCAGGGCCAAACCTTCCCGGCTGAAGTCGATCTTGGAGTACATCCGGCGTGGGGCAACACCGGCGACAGCAGCACAGGCCCTCGAAGCGCGGGAAGCCGTCGTATCGGTGAGCCTTCGTTGTGCCGGACAGCACTGTCTTCAACGCTCGATCGCTACCGCGTTGCTCTGCCGTACGCGGGGAGTCTGGCCCACCTGGCGCACCGGCGTGCGCACCCACCCCTTCGCGGCGCACGCATGGGTCGAAGCTGACGACCAGGTCATTGGCGAGCATCATCCCAAGGGGTATTACAAGCCCATACTTACAGTGGCTCCGGAATGATGCTTCCGCTGGCGGAGTGATCGTCCGACAGGCAATGGTTCAGCGTTCCGAAGCAAATCGTGATGCGGGCCTTGCACAGGAGGCTGTCCTCGACGCGGGCATCGCCGCTGCGGGTGCGGGTCAGTGGTGGGCGGGGGCGGCCACCGGGCTCGGGTCCGCCGTACGGTCCGCCGCGCGGCGGAGCGTACGGCGCTCCAGCGCTCCGGAGACGAGGGCGAGGACGAGTGCGGAGGCGGCGAGGGCGGCGCCGACCCAGTTCGGGGCGGTCCAGCCGAGTCCGGCGGTGATGACGAGCCCGCCGAGCCAGGCGGCGAGGGCGTTGCCGAGGTTGAAGGCGCCGATGTTGACGGCGGAGGCCAGCGTGGGGGCGCCGGCGGCCTGGTCCAGGACCCGCTTCTGCAACGGCGGCACGGTCGCGAAGCCGAGGGCGCCGATGAGGAAGACGGTGACGGCGGCGCCCGCCTTGTCGTGGGCGGTCAGGGTGAAGAGGGCCAGTACGACGGCCAGCGCGCCCAGGGACGCGTACAGCATCGGCATGAGCGCCCGGTCGGCGTAGCGGCCCCCGACAAGGTTGCCGGTGACCATGCCGAGTCCGAAGAGGACGAGCAGCCAGGTGACGGAGGTGTCGGCGAAGCCGGCGACGTGGGTCAGCATCGGGGTGATGTAGGTGATCGCGGCGAAGACCCCGCCGAAGCCGAGGACGGTCATCGCCATGGCGAGCAGCACCTGGACGTTGCGGAACGCGGCCACCTCGTGGCGCACCCGTACGCCTTCGGGGCGGGGCAGGTCGGGGACGAGGCGGGCGATGCCGAGCAGGCCGAGCACGCCGAGGGCGGCGACGATCAGGAAGGTGACGCGCCAGCCGAGGTGCTGGCCGACGAGGGTGCCGAGCGGGACGCCGACGACGTTGGCGACGGTCAGGCCGGTGAACATCATGGCGATGGCGCCGGCCTTCTTCTCGGGCGCCACGAGCCCGGCGGCGACCACCGAGCCGATGCCGAAGAAGGCGCCGTGGGCGAGGGAGGCGACGACCCGTCCGGCCAGCATCACGCCGAAGGCGGGGGCGAGCGCGGAGAGCACGTTGCCCGCGATGAACAGGCCCATGAGCAGCATCAGCATGCGCTTGCGGGGGACGCGGGTGCCGAGGACGGTCATCACCGGGGCGCCGAGGACCACGCCGAGGGCGTAGCCGGTGACCAGGAGGCCGGCGGTGGGGATCGAGACGCCGTAGCCGGCCGCGACCTCGGGGAGGAGGCCCATGATCACGAACTCGGTGGTGCCGATCCCGAAGGCTCCGATGGCGAGGGCGAGGAGCGCGAGAGGCATGACGGAGCAGCCCTTCAGGGTGCGGGGGCGGGGTGGGGGTGGCGCCGGGCGAGCGTTTTTGCGCTCGCCGGTAACGCTCGTCCACATTAATTGCAGACGCGGGATATTTGCAAGCGCGGGCTATTGCGCCGGTGACCTATCCTTGGCTTGCACGCGCGAGAGCACGGTCACGCCCGCGCCACGCCCACGACGGAGGAGCCCCATGACGGCCACGGACAGCGCACTGACCGGCCTCGCCCAGGGCTGGTGCGCCCTCTCCCTCCTGCACGGCCGGATCGAGGCGCACATCGAGCGGGCCCTGCAGGCCGGTCACGGGCTGAGCGTGCGCGAGTACTCGCTGCTGGACGTGCTCAGCCGCCAGCACGGCGGCCCGGGCGGGCACCTGCGGATGCACCAGGTCGCGGACTCGGTGGTGCTCAGCCAGAGCGCGACGACCCGGCTGGTCAGCAGGCTGGAGGACCGCGGGCTGCTGAGCCGCTACATCTGCGACACCGACCGCCGGGGCATCTACACCGACGTCAGCGAAGCGGGCCTGGCCCTCCTGGACCAGGCCCGCCCGACGAACGCCGCCGCCCTGCGCGAGGCCCTGGACGAGGCCGCGCTCGTACCGGAGCTGGCCCCGCTGGTGGCGGCAGTGGAGAACGGCACCCGCTAGGGGGTCAGCCCCCCGGCTTCGAGGAGGGGCTCGGGCTGCCCGCCGGCATGCCGGCCCCGCCGGAGGGGACCGGCGTGGCCGAGCCCCCGGCCGGCACCGTCGCCGGCGGCCCGGACCGCGACGGGCGCACCGGGGCCGACGAGGTCGACGGCGGCGGCGTGGGCGAGGGCGATCCCGCCCCGGTACCCGACCCGGCAGGGGCGGAGGACGAGCCCGGCGGCACCGAGGCCGACGGCGACACGCTCGGCCTGGGCGAGCCCGAGGGCCCGGTCGGGCTGAGCTCCGGCGGCGCGGCGGGCGGCTCGGGACGGACCGGCCGCTGGTCGGGCCCGCCGAGCACGAGGTACCCCGCCAGGGCTGCCGCCGCCAGGCCGGACACGCCCGCGAGGGTCCACGCCCCGCGGCGCAGCCACAGGGCGCGCGGGGACAGCCGCCGCAGGTGCGGGCCGGGCGGATCGGCGGGCCGCAGCGAGACGACCGTCACCTCCTCGGCCCGGGCTTCCAGGGCCTGGCGCAGCCGGCGCTCCACGGGGCGTTCGCCGTCGGGCGCCGTACCCGTAGGACCGGTCATACCCTTCCCTCCAGAATCCGTTCCAGCGCGTCCAGGGCGCGGCTGGCGTTCGACTTCACCGCACCGCGGCTGATGCCCAGCGTCTCGGCGATCTCCGCCTCGCTCATGTCCGCCCAGTAGCGCAGCACCAGCACCTGGCGGCGGCGCACGGTCAGTCCGCCCAGGGCCGCGAGCACCTCGCGGTGGGCCTCCCCCAGGACCACGGACGCCTCGGCGGAGGGGACGTCGGCGGCGGCCGGCGGGGTCCAGGCGCGGGCCGTGCGCCGCCGGCGCAGCACGGACCGCGCGGTGTTCACCACGGAGGTGCGCAGGTAGCCCAGCGCGTTGTCCACCTCCGAGATCTCCTCCCCGTACCGGCGGTAGAGGGCGGTGAAGGCGTCCTGCACCACGTCCTCGGCGGTGCCGAGGTCGTCGACGAGGAGCACCGCGAGCCGGACCATGCCCAGGCGGTGGGCGTGGTACAGCTCGCTGACGGTCGGCGGGCGCGGGACCTCCGCCGCGCCGGAGCCGCCGCCGTCGCCGCCGTGACCGTACGCGGAGTCGTGCGCGTACGTGTACGCGCGGGCCCCCGCCGCGAACGCGCCGGGGCCGGCCGCGGCCGGTGCGGTGCGTTCGCGGCGCGTGATCCACCACCACAAGCCCCGCCACGTCCGGGCGGAGCCGGACGTGAGGGGGCTGGCGGATGGTGCGAGTTCGAGCACGGGTGTCCTCAGTTGGCGGCGCGGCGCCGCACGGCGAACAGGGCGCCGCCGCCCGCGGCGACGAGCGCGGCCGCGCCGGCGCCGAGGGCGATGGTGGTCGCCGAGGAGCCAGTATGCGCCAGCTCGGAACCCTCACCGGAACCGGCCGCCCCGGAAGGCTGGGCCGACGGCCGGCCGGACGGCTGGGCGGAGGCGGGGTGCGAGGGGACGGGGGTGGGCTTGCCGCTCGCGGGCGAGGTCGGGGCGGGGCTCGGCGTGGCGCTGCCGCTGCCGCCGTTGCCGCCGCCGGCCGGGTGCGAGGGGACCGGGCTGGGCTTCCCGCTCGCGGGGTGCGTCGGGAAGGGGCTCGGCACCGCGGAACCGGAGGGTGCGGGCGAGGCGGTGGGTCCCTGCGCGGCGGACACCGGCCCGGCGAGGGCGAGGACCGCCCCGGCGGCGGCAGCGGCGACGGCCGCCCGGCGGGCGGTGGCGGGAACAACGCGCTTCAGGTTCTTCACAGTGGCTCTCCACGGTCGGGTCCGGGGCGGGAACTTCGCCCTTCACCCCCGCACGACGTGCGAGTGCCCGATCGGTTGCCGCCGTTTCGAAAAAACTTTTCGCGCGCTCCCGCCCCGCCCCGCCCCGCCCCCGCCTCAGGGGCGCGGCGGCGGCCAGGGGACCTCCTCCAGCAGGGGCAGCAGCACCTCCTCCTCGTGGTCGAGGTGGGCGTTCAGCTCCGCCGTCATCCGTGCCAGTTCGGTGCGGAACCGCTCGGGTTCGGCGATGGCCACCCGGCCCAGCAGGGCGACGAGTTCGCCCTGGATCCGGGCGACCGTGCGGTGTTCCCCGCGCAGCCGCTCGAAGACGGGTGCCAGGTGCGGGTGGTGGGCCAGGGTCCCGGGGAACAGGTGGGCGTCCTCACTGGTGTGGTGGAACTCCAGGCCCTGGCAGAAGGCCAGGCAGCGCTGGCGGATCTGGAGCCCGAGCCCGGGCGCCGGCGGGCCGCCCGGCCCGGTGTGGGCGGCGCGGGCGGCGAAGTGGGCCTCCGTCTCGGCGCCGACGTGGCGCAGCTGGGCCCGCAGCCAGGTGTGGACCTCCAGGAGCTTCCCGGCGAGGGTGCGGACCTCGCCGGGCTGCCAGCCGTCGGGTTCGGCGGGCTCCAGCCGGACGACGGGGAGCACGCGGGTGGTGCGCGCCTGGTAGTCGGCGTATCCGGGGGCGGCGCGCACGACGGCTTCGAAGAGCTCCTCGCGGCGGGCGCCTTCCGCCGGTACGGCGAGGGCCTCGAAGGTGTCGGTGCCGAGCTCGACCCGCACTTGGGGGTGGACCAGGAGGTTGTGGTACCAGGCGGGGTGGGCGGGGGCTCCGAGGTTGGAGCCCACGGCCAGCAGGACGCCCTGGTGGCGGACGAAACCGAGCGGGGTGGTGTGCTCGGCTCCGGAACGGGCGCCGGTGGTGGTGAGCAGGAGCAGGTCCTCGCCCTCGAACCAGCCGCCTACCTTGCCCCGGTTGGCGCGGAACTCTTCGATGACGGAACGGTTGAAGTCCTGGGCGGGTGTGGTGGGCACGTCTTTCTTTCTCTCTCTGGGCAGGCCGCTGCGGCACGCCTCCGGTCCCCCGACGGGCCGCGGTGGAGCGGGAGTCGCCGGGGCGGGGCGTGCGGGAGCGGGCGTACGGACTCGCGTGCGTGCGGAGTCCCGGAAGAAGGGGAGGCGGCTGCGGCTCGATGGCCGGCCGCGACGCTGGAGCCGCCGGTGCGGCGGCGCTACGTCAACTGCGGGGCGCGGAGTACTGACTCATGGCGTGTCCCTGAGTGAAGGGTGTTCGCCCGATCACCGGCCGGCCCACTGCTCTGTGGCCGGAGTCACGCGACACCGTCGGCCATTAGACGCGGCGGGAGCGGGAGTTGTCAACGCCGATGATCTTGGAGGTGCTCCCGCAGGGCCCGGCCCAGGACGGCGACGCCCTCCTCGATCTCGCCCGCCGGCCCGGCCGCGTAGCCCAGGATCAGGCCCGGCGGGCCGGGGCGCAGCCGGTGCCAGGACAGCGGGTGCGTCTTCACCCCGAGGGCCAGGGCGGCCCCGGCGACGGCGGTGTCGTCGAAGGCCGCGCCGTCGAAGGTGACGGTCAGGTGCAGCCCCGCGGCGGCGCCGTGCACCCGGGCTCCGGGCAGGTGCGCGGCGACGGCCCGCAGCATCGCGTCCCGGCGGCGGCGGTGGCGGCGCCGGACGAAGCGCAGGTGGCGTTCCAGTTCGCCGGAGTCCATCAGGCGGGCGAGGACGAGCTGCGCGAGGACCGGGTTGCCGAGGTCGGCGTACCGCTTGGCCTCCACGACCGGTTCCCGCAGGCGGCGCGGGACCAGCAGCCAGCCCAGCCGCAGGGCCGGCGCCAGCAGTTTGGACACGCTCCCGGCGTAGCAGACCCCCTCGGGTGCGAGGGCCCGCAGGGCGGGGACGGGGGCGCGGTCGTAGCGGTGCTCGGCGTCGTAGTCGTCCTCCAGGACCAGTCCTCCGGCGGCGGCCCAGGCCAGCAGTTCGCGGCGGCGCTCCCCGTCGAGGACGACCCCGGTCGGGAACTGGTGCGCCGGGGTCATGAGCACCGCCCGCGCCCCGCTCGCCCGCAGCGCGGCCACGTCCAGCCCGGCCCCGTCCACGGGTACGCCGACGACGTCCAGCCCGCCGTGTTCCAGCTGTTGCCGCGCCCCCAGCGAGCCGGGGTCCTCCACCGCCACCCGGCGCACTCCGGCCGCGGGGAGCACCTGCGCGAGCAGCCCGAGGGCCTGTGCGACCCCGGCGACCACGACGACCTCGGCGGGATCGACCCGGATCCCCCTGTTCCGGGCCAGCCAGCCGGCGACGGCCTCCCGGAGGGCGGGCGCGCCCTGCGGGTTGCCGTAGCCGAAGTCGGCCGGGGTGAGGGCGGCGAGCACCCGGCGCTCGGCCTGGAGCCAGGCGGTGCGCGGGAAGGCGGTGAGGTCGGGCACCCCGGGCGAGAGGTCGATGCGGCAGGGCTCGGCGCGCAGCGCGTCCACCAGCCCGCCGCGCGGTACCGCCGCCGCGGGCCCGGCCGCCGGGGGCGGCGGTGCGGCGACGACGACGGTGCCGGCCCGGCCCCGGCCCGCCACCTGGCCGGTCTCGGCGAGCCGCTGGTAGGCCTCGGTCACCAGCCCGCGGGAGACGCGCAGTTCGGCGGCGAGCACCCGGCTGGCGGGGAGCCGGCTGCCGACGGGCAGGGTGCCGTCGGCGATGGCGGCGCGCAGCCGGCCGGCGAGCCACTCGGTGCGGTTGCCGGGCGGGGCCTGGCCGATGTCGAGCTGGAGGAAGTCCGACCCGGTCTCGGTCCCCCGGCCGGTTTTGGACCCCTCGGCGGCACCTTCTTTGGACCTGCTCACGGGACCATTGTGCCTCCAGGCTGGACGGCATGAGCACTTCCACTCCCACCCCGTCCGCCCCGTCCGCCGCATCCGCCTCCCTCTCCGCCCCGCTGCGGGACCTCGCTCCCGGGATCACCGGCATGGCACTGGTCGGCAGCAGCGTCACCGTCTCCCGCTCCCTGGTGGACGCCCCGCTGTTCGCCGCCCAGGCGGTCCGCTACGTGGCCGCCGCCGTGATCCTGGTCCTGCTCGCCCGGGCCGCCCGGGTGCCGCTGTCCCGCCCCCGGGGGCGGGAGTGGCTGTGGCTGGCGGGGATCGCGGCCGGCGGGCTGGTGCTGTTCAACGTGGCCGTGGTGCGGGGCGTCGCGCACGCCGAGCCGGCCGTGATCGCCGTGGCGGTGGCCTCCGTACCCGTCCTGCTCGGGGTGGTCGGCCCGCTGCTGGAGAAGCGCCGGCCCAGCCGCCGGGTGCTGCTGGCGGCGCCCGTGGTGGTCGCCGGGGCGGTCCTGGTCGAGGGGACGGGGCGCACGGACGCCGCCGGGGTCGGCTGGGCGGTGCTGGCGCTGGCCTGCGAGGCGGCGTTCACCCTGCTCGCGGTGCCGGTGCTGGGGCGGCACGGCGCGTGGGGGGTGTCCGTGCACGCGGTGTGGATGGGGGCGGTGATGCTGGCGGTGCTGTCGGTGTGCACGGAACGCCCGTCCGCGGTGGCGGAACTGACCGTCCGCCAGTGGGGTGCCGTCGGGTACCTGGCGGTGCTGGTGACCGCGGTGGCCTTCCTGCTCTGGTACCGCACGGTGGCGGCGGTGGGCTCCGGCCGGGCGGGGCTGCTGACCGGCATCGCCCCGCTCGCGGCGGCCGGCGCCGGGGCCCTGTCGGGCGGCGGCGTTCCCGGCCCGGCGGTGTGGCTGGGCCTGGCGGTGGTGGTGGCCGGCCTGGCGCTGGGCCTGCGCGGCGGCGACGGCTCCGCCGACGCCCGGTGACCGCCCGGTGACGGCGCGACCGCTCCGGGGCCGGCGTCAGGTCCCGGCGGGGACCAGGACCACGGCCGTGCCGTAGGCGCACACCTCCGTCCCGACGTCGGCGGCGTCGGTCACGTCGAAGCGCATCATCAGCACCGCGTTGGCGCCGCGCGCCCTGGCCTGCTCGATCAGCCGTTCCATGGCCTGGTTGCGGGTCTCCACGAGGGTCTTGGTGAGCCCCTTGAGCTCGCCGCCGATCATGGACTTCAGGCCGGCCCCGATCTGGCTGCCGAGGTGGCGGGAGCGCACGGTGAGCCCGAACACCTCGCCGATGACCTGCTCGACGCGGTAGCCGGGGACGTCGTTGGTGGTCACGACCAGGACGCCGGTCTGCTGGGCGCCGGGGCCGCCGCCGTAGTCTTCGATACCCATGGGCCCACTGTGCTGCCGGGGCCCGCCGCGCGCATCCGCAGGATTCCGGGCGTGACCGCGACCGCCAACGCAACCCCGACCATCATGAAGATATTGGGCATATCGGGCTAATCGGCGGTGCGTCGGCCGGGGGCGGCCGCGTCCCCTCGTCATAGTCGTCGGTGGCAGCCCCCGGGCCGCCACCCCCAGCCGCGCCCGGCGGCCGGGCGGAAGCCTTCGTGGAGGAGCGGCTCATGCTGAAGCCCACCCGGACCATCCTCGCTCTTGCCGCCGGCAGCATGGTGCTCGGCCTGTTCGGCGCGGGCGCCGCCGCCGCGGACAACGGTCCGGTGGACAAGGAGCCCGGCGCGGCGCAGGTCCGCGGCGACGACGACGGGCACGACGAGTACAGCGAATACGACGACTCGGACGAGTACGACGACGAGGACTACGAGGACGGCGACGGCCGGCCGGAGGACGGCGACGGGCCCGTCATCTACCCCAAGCCCAAGTACGCCCTGGGCCGCGTCGTCTCGCAGGGCCCGCTGAAGATCCGCAGCAAGCCCAGCACCCACTCCAAGGTGCTGGGCAAGGTGCACCCGCACCAGAAGCTGACGCTCGTGTGCAAGAAGCGCGGCGAGCGGGTCGACGGCAACGACATCTGGTACCTGCTGGAGCGCAAGGACGGCGACGACCGCATGGCCGCCATGAAGTACGACCACAAGCGCGCCTGGGTCTCCGCCCGCTACGTCAAGGACGTCACCCCGGTGAAGTGGTGCCGCTGACCTTCGAGGACCGCACCGCAGGGCGTACGGGAGGGGCCCCCGGGCCGCGCGTCCCGTACGCCCTGCGGCGTGTCAGAAGTCCCCGTAGTTGACCTGCCAGGTCGGCAGCCCCATCCGGCGCCAGACGGCGACCACCCGGTCCCGGTCGTCCAGCGAGACCCGCACCGCGTAGCGGTCGCGGACGTGCGCGTCGAAGAGCTCGGCCTTGACCACGTCGTCGCGGCGGGTGTCGCCCGCCGCCCGCATCCACAGCTCGTCGTACGGCACCTCGTGGCGCTGCAGCCAGGACTCCGTCTGCTCCCGGTGCTCCTCGCTGCGGCCGGACAGCAGCACGATCACGTCCCCGTCCGCCCGCCGGAAGGCGTCGAGCGCGTGCCGGACGGGCTCGTTCAGGAGGTCGGTCTCGCAGCGCGAGAAGTCGTACGGGCCCCGGTCGCCGGTGAGGGCGAGGGTGCCGTCGATGTCGCACATCACGGCCGGGGGGAGCTCCGGGTCGGCGACGTACGTACGGACGGGCGGCTGGTCGTTCAGCCACTCCGCGGTGAGCCGCCAGCCGCCCTTCTTCGCCTTGGCGTGCTTGTCGGCCAGGATCCGGATGATCTCCTCGCCGACCGGCCGCTCGCGCGCCGCGTCGCGGCGCAGGCACTCCTCGACGGGCACGTCGGTGAAGTCGTGCACGACGAAGGTGGCGCGCCCGGCGGCCGCCGCCTTGAGCCGCTTGGGGATGTTCGACGTCAGGTGGGTGTTGTCGACGACAACGTCGAAGCCGTCGTCGACGGCCGCGCGGACCGCCGCGTCCTGGACGGCGAGCACGGTCTGCTCGTGCCGGTAGGAGCGGCCGCGCTCGGGGTCGGGCAGGTCGAGCATGGCCCGCAGGTCGTCGAGGTTGACCCGGCGCATGCGGCCGCCGGCCTCGGCCTGGAGGGCGCGGGCGGCCGTCGTCTTGCCCGAGGCCGGCAACCCTGTCATGACGTGGACCACGGGGAGTCGGGGCTCTTCGGACACGTTCAGTTCTCCTCGTCGGTGGTGTAGGGGTCGGCCGTCTCCGGCCGTACGGCCCGCCAGCTGACGAGCTCGGTCGAACGGCCGTCCAGGCGCAGGAACATGGCCGAGCGGATCTTGCCGTCCCGGACCTCCTTGGCCGCGCGGGCGAAGGCGGCCCGGTCGCCGGCCAGGTGCGCCAGCGCGTCGAAGGCCTCGTCGATCTCCCGTTCACGCCGGGCGAAGGCGTCCTCCAGCCGGACGATGACCTCGCGCACCCACGCGTCGAACTCGTCGGGGACCTGCTCCAGGAGTGCGTCGAGCGGCTTGCCGCCGGCCTCCTCCACGTCGGCGACAGTGCAGTTCAGGCCCTGTGCGAGCAGCTTGGCGGACACTCCCGCGAAGCGCTGGACGCCGTGGGCGCGCCAGATGTCCCGCTCGTTGACGCCGGTCAGCAGCCGGTGCAGGCGCACGTACTCCGAGAGCTTGGCCTTCGCGCGCACGCCGGAGGCGAACCGCAGCACGAACCCCTCGGCGTCGGTGCCGGTCGCGGACCCGCCGCCGGGCAGGGTGTTGGAGTCGGCCAGGGCGAGGAGCTCGTCGAGCGGCATGGCGGGCCACACCTTGACGACGGAGCCGATGTCCTGCCAGTGGCCGGCCGCCTCGGCGAGGGGCACCTCGGTGCCGTCCGGGCCGAAGGCGGCGAGCAGGACGAGGTCCCGGCGGTCGCCGTAGTCCACCACGATCCGGTTCTGCGGGTAGAGCATCTCCGCGAGGTAGGTCGTGCCGGGCACCAGGGCCGAGGTGTCGCGGGTGTCGAGGAGGCGCTGCGCCCAGGCGGCCTGGGAGCTGATGAAGGATCCCTTGGAGGCGGCCCGCCAGTGGTCCGCGTAGTGGAAGACCACGGCGAGGCTGCCGTCGACCTTGTCGTACACCTCGAACGTCTCGTCGGGCAGGGCGGGCGCGTAGGGGCGGCCGGAGGTGTGCTCGCCGACGTTGAAGAACTTCGGCAGCGGCAGCGCGACGACCGCTCCGGTCTCGTCGTCGGCGACGAGACCGCGGCAGCGGGTGGTGACCCTGTTCCACACCTGTTCGTACTGGGCGGTGCGCGTGTACGTGTAGATGGACAGCGGCAGTTCGGGGTGCTGCTTGCGGGTCACGTGTCCGGCGTCGATGGCGTCCGCCAGCTCCTGCGCGGGCAGCAGGCCGTGCAGAGTCAGGTGGTCCTGGCTCATGTGGGGTTCCTCCCGGTTCGAGATGGCTCATTCTCGCGTGCGGGAGGGAGTCCCCGGTAATCAATTACTACTGGTCACCGGCCGAGGCGGTTGATGTCCGGGGAGCGCAGGATCCGGGTGCCGGGCTCCGCTCCGGGGGTCGCCACCGCGATCATCGCCCGGCCGAGGGCCTTGGTGGTGGTGAACTGGTTCGGCGCGAACCGGCCCACGAGGGGGTAGAGCGGCTTGGTGACCACGTAGCCCACGCGGTGGAGCCAGGTCCTGGTCGGCATGCCGCTGACGGGCTGGACGATGCTGGGCCGGAACATGTAGGCGCTGAAGGGCAGGGCGAGCAGGTCGTTCTCCGTCTTCCCCTTCACCCGGGCCCACATGGTGCCGCCCTGTTCGGTGCTGTCGGTGCCCTCGCCCGTGATGTAGGTGAAGGTCAGGGCCGGGTTGGCGGCGGCCAGCGGGCGGGCGACCGCGAGCGTCAGGTCGTAGGTGACGGCGCGGTACTCCTCCTCCTTCTTGCCTAGGGAGGAGATGCCCAGGCAGAAGAAGCAGGCGTCGTAGCCGGACAGTTCACCGGCCAGGTCCGACAGGTCGGTCGGGTCGGGGCGGATGTGCTCGCGCAGTTTGGGGTGGCTGACGCCGAGCGGGGTACGGCCGATGGACAGGACGCTCTTGACGGAGTCGTCGCGCAGGCATTCGAGGAGCACGCCGCGCCCGAGCATTCCGGTTCCGCCGTAGAGGATGACGTTCATGGGCTCAGCGTAGGGTCGTGCCCGGCGGGCCGGGCCGCAGGTGCGGCTTCCGTCGAGCGGCTGTGGGCCGTGCTTCGAGCGGTTCCGGATCAGCCGCCGTCAGACCGTCGGGCCGCCCTGCGGCCGGGGCGGGAGCGGCTGAGGGTGAAGGCGAGGAAGGTCAGGACCCAGGCGGCGACCGCGATCCACAACAGCACCTCGCCCAGGGGGCGCAGCCACGGGACCCCGGTCGCGGGGGCGGCGGTGAGGCAGGCGGTCGCGGTCATGCCGAGGGGGAAGACGGTGGACCAGCGGCGGACGTCGTAGCGCGGGCGGGGGCTGCGGAGTTCGGCGGCGAGGAGGACGGCGTACCAGGCCAGGGAGATGCCGAGGGCCGTCAGGGTGGCGGCGCGCAGGGCCGTGTGCGCGGGGCCGGTCCACAGGGGCAGGGCGGTGAGTTTCGCCCCGGCGAGGGCGGTGATGGACAGGGCCCCGCCGGCCACCCAGTGGTCGCCCGCCCCGCTGACGACCTCGTGGAAGTCGAACCGGGTCAGGGCCAGGCCGTACAGCAGCAGGCCCAGGCAGAAGCAGGCCAGGGCGGCGAGGGCGAGCCAGTGGACGTTCCCGGCGGCGGCCAGGGCGGCCGCGAGGACGGCGAGGCCCTGGGTGGCGACGCAGACGAGGAAGGCGGCGCCGGGCATGCGGCGGCGCCAGTGGCGTACGACGGCGAGGAGGAGCCCGGGCCACAGCAGGGCGGCCAGCGCGAGCAGGGCGGCGGCCTCGCGCTGCCGGCCGAGCTGGGAGAGGCGGGCGCCGAGCACGGTGGTCGCGGCGACGGCGGTGAGCGCGGCCGGGGTGTCCGCCTCGGCCCGGAACCGGCCCCGGTCGCCGATGAGCCGGGCGGCGAAGTCGCCGGCCAGGACGAGCCACAGCCCGCCCGCGACGACCAGCGCGGCGAGGGAGAGCCGGGTGCGGCCGGTCAGCTGCAGGGCGATGGAGAGGATCCCGGTGGCCATGACGGCTCCGCCCGCGGCGGGCTGCAGGGCGGAGCACCAGGACCTCAGACGGCTCCCGCTGCGCATGGCCTCACATTACGCCGCGGGTGCGGAACTGGACGCTGATCCGGGGGCCGACGGCCCGCGCCGTCTTGGGGACGGCGTGTTCCATGGTGCGCTGGCAGGAGCCGCCCATCACCACGAGGTCCCCGTGGCCCAGCGGCAGCCGCAGCAGGGTGGGGCCGCCGTCGCGCGGGCGCAGGACGAGGTCGCGGGGGTCCCCGACGGAG
Source organism: Streptomyces sp. NPDC044002 (assembly GCF_056434525.1). Taxonomy (NCBI): domain Bacteria; kingdom Bacillati; phylum Actinomycetota; class Actinomycetes; order Kitasatosporales; family Streptomycetaceae; genus Streptomyces; species Streptomyces sp. NPDC044002. The sequence continues at coordinate 25,471 of NZ_JBWKEZ010000062.1, read as the reverse complement.
AGGATCGCGACCATGGTGTCCTCGGTGGCGGAGCGGCCGGTGCGGTCGCCGTGCCAGGCGACGCTGTCGCGGCCGTCGCGGTAGAGGCAGAGCCCGGCGGTGGCGAAGGGCTCGCCGAGTTCGGCGGCGTAGTGCCGGCCGAGGGCGTCGCGGGCCTCGGTGAGGACGGGGTGCGGGAGCGGCTCGCCCTCCCGGTAGTGGGCCAGCAGCCGGGGGACCTCCACCTCGCGGTCGTACATCTGCCGCCGCTCGGCGCGCCAGGGGACCTCGGCGGCGAGCCGTTCGAAGAGGGCGTCGGCCCCGGTGAGCCAGCCGGGGAGGTGGTCGGCCCAGGCGCCGGCTCCGAGCACGGTCCTCCGTACCGGTGAGAGCGGTCCGAGCCGGATCTCGTCGGTCTGGTCGAAGAGGGAGCCCTGGAGTGCGTGCATGGGACCAGCCTACCCCCGCTCTCGAACATGTGCTCGAACGAATGGGGGGGCTCCGGGGGGTGGTCCGGCGGCCGCCGGAAGAGGATCATGGCCGCACGCCGGCCCCGCCGGGCCACAGAGTCGTGGAGGTACACGTGTCGGTCGCGCCCAGTCACGCGTCAGGAAGCACCGGGGTCCCGCTGCTGGACGAGACGATCGGGGACAACCTCGACCGCACCGTGCGCCGCTTCCCCGGCCGGGACGCCCTCGTCGACGTGGCCGCCGGGCGGCGGTGGACGTACGCGGAGCTGGCCGCCGACGTGGACGTCCTCGCCCTCGGCCTGCTGGACCTCGGCATCACCGCGGGCGACCGCGTCGGCATCTGGGCCCCCAACCGCGCCGAGTGGACCCTGGTGCAGTACGCCACCGCGAAGATCGGGGCGATCCTGGTCACCGTCAACCCGGCGTACCGCTCGCACGAGCTGGAGTACGTGCTGAACCAGTCCGGGATCCGGCTGCTGGTCGCGGCGGACAGCTTCAAGGGCTCGGACTACGCGGCGATGATCGAGGAGGTCCGGCCGCGCTGCGCGGACCTGGAGTTCACCGTGCTGCTGGGCGGCCCGCTGTGGGACTCGCTGCGGGAGCGCGGCGCCCAGGGCGACCCGGCGGACCTGGTGCGGGCGGCCGCGGCCCTGGACCCGGGGGACCCGGTCAACATCCAGTACACCTCGGGGACCACCGGCTTCCCCAAGGGCGCCACCCTCTCCCACCGCAACATCCTCAACAACGGCTTCTTCGTCGGCGAGCTGTGCGGCTACACCGAGCGGGACCGGGTGTGCGTACCGGTGCCCTTCTACCACTGCTTCGGCATGGTCATGGGCGCCCTCGCGTGCACCAGCCACGGCGCGGCCATGGTGATCCCGGCTCCGGCCTTCGACCCGGCGGCGACCCTGGCCGCGGTGGAGGCGGAGGCGTGCACCTCGCTCTACGGGGTGCCCACGATGTTCATCGCCGAACTGGCCGCGCCCGGCTTCGACGGGTACGACCTGTCGAGCCTGCGGACCGGGATCATGGCGGGCTCGCCCTGCCCGGTGGAGGTGATGAACGAGGTGATCGAGCGGATGGGCATGACCGAGGTCTCCATCTGCTACGGCATGACGGAGACCTCCCCGGTCTCCACGCAGACCCGGGTGGACGACTCCGTGGAGCGCCGGGTCTCCACCGTGGGCCGGGTCGGGCCGCACCTGGAGGTCAAGGTCGTCGACCCGGAGACCGGCGCCACCGTCCCGCGCGGCACCCCGGGCGAGCTGTGCACCCGGGGCTACTCGGTGATGCTCGGCTACTGGGGCGAGCCGCAGAAGACCGCCGAAGCCGTGGACGGGGACGGCTGGATGCACACCGGCGACCTCGCGGTCATGGACGCGGACGGCTACCTGGGCATCACCGGCCGGATCAAGGACATGGTGATCCGGGGCGGCGAGAACCTCTACCCGCGCGAGATCGAGGAGTTCCTGCACGGGCACCCGGACGTCCTGGACGTCCAGGTCATCGGCGTCCCCGACGCCAAGTACGGGGAGGAGCTGATGGCCTGGGTGCGGATGCGCGAGGGGGCGGAGCCGCTGACGGCGGAGACGGTCCGCGCGTACTGCTCGGGCCGCCTGGCCCACTTCAAGATCCCGCGCTACGTCCACGTCGTGGACGAGTTCCCGATGACGGTCACCGGCAAGATCCGCAAGGTGGAGATGCGCGAGGCGGCGGCCCGCCTGCTGGAGTCGATGTAGGGCGCATTCGGTTGCTCCGGGCGGCAGTTGGGGACCTGCTGCTGTCCGAGCCGGACCTCCGGGCCCATGTGCTCTCCCCCACCGGGCGGCTGATCGCGGGCGCCCGGCGGATCGGGCTCGCCGCCGCGCTCGACGGGCGCGGGGCGGTGGCCTTCGTACGGGTCGCCCCGGGCGCGGAGCTGATCCCGGAGGCGCTCCGGGAGGCCTCGTGCGGTGCGCTGCCGCGCGGGCTGCGCGGCGGGGAGCGGCTGAGCCTCGGCGACCCGGTGGCGGAGCCGACGACCTGCGGCACACCCTGGCGGGGGCCCGCAGCGCCCGCCGGGTGGCGGCCGGCCCGGAGGCGGAGGCGGTCGCCGTGCGCGGCACCGGGGACATGGCGGCGTACGTGACTTCGCGGCGGCCTGCGCACGGACTGAGCGCCGCACCGGCCCCGTTCACCGCGCGTGCCGGATCCGGGCCAGGAGCAGGACCGTGTCGTCGGTGGCCGCGTCGGGGACCAGGGCCGACAGGACCCGGTCCACCTCCTCCTCCAGCGGCCCCTCGACCGCCGCGAGCCGCTCCCGCAGGGCGTCCAGGCCCGCTTCGATGTCCTGGCCGCGCGCCTCGACGAGCCCGTCGGTGTAGAGGGCGAGGACGGCCCCGTCGGGGAGGTGGGCGCCGTCCGTGCGGAAGGGGACCCCGCCGACCCCGAGCGGGACCCCGAGGCCGCCGCCGAGGGTCTCGACGGTGCCGTCGGGGCGGCGCACGAGGGGCGGGGGATGGCCGGCGTTCGCGATGCGGGCGCGGCCCGTGTGCGGGTCGTACTCGACGTAGACGCAGGTGGCCAGTTCGATGCCGGACTCCCGGGCGCACGCGTCGAGTTCGCCGAGGAGCCGCTCGGGCTCCGGGCCGTGGCGGGCCAGCGCCTTGGCGGTGATGCGCAGTCGGCCCATCGAGGCGGCGGCGGGCACCCCGTGGCCCATGACGTCGCCGACGACGAGGGCGACCCGGCCCCCGGGCAGGTCGATCACGTCGTACCAGTCGCCGCCGACCTCGGTGGCCCGGCTGCCCGGCAGGTAGCGGTGGGCGATGGCGACGTGCTCGCTGCGGGCCAGGGCGTTCGGCAGCAGGGCGCGCTGGAGGGTGAGGGCGATGTCCTGGACCCGGCTGTAGAGGCGGGCGTTGTCCAGGCACAGCGCGGCACGGGAGGCGAGTTCCCCGGCCAGGCTCAGGTCCTGTTCGGTGAAGTCGGGGCGGGCGGACGAACGCCCGAACATGGCGAGGCCCTGCACGGTGCCCCGGGCGACGAGCGGGGCGATGACGATGCGGTCCAGGCCGCTCTCCAGGAGCAGCCGGGCCCGGCCGGGCCGGTCGGTGGCCCCGGCCGCGAACTCCTCGTCGACCCGGACGCAGAGCGGGCGGCCGGCGGCGAACATGCGGTGGATGCCGGAACCCGCCGGGTACGCCACCCGGTCCAGCCCGGCCACCAGCTCGGGCGCCGGCGGCGGCAGCACGGTGCCGGAGGCGATGCGGCGGGTGAACAGGGGCAGCCGGGGGTCGAAGGCCTCCGCGGGGTTCATCCACTCCACCAGCTCGACCACGCAGCCGTCGCAGAAGTCCGGTACGGCCACCTCGACCAGTTCCCGGGCGGTGGTGTCCACGTCCAGGGCGGTGCCGACGCGGGCCGCGGCCCGGTCCAGCAGGGCCAGGCGCCGACGGGCCGCGGTGGCCTCCAGCAGGGCCCGCTCCCGGTCGGTGACGTCCACCAGCAGGCCGCCCACACCGGGGCGGGTCTCCCCGGCCCGGCTGAGCGGGAACAGGCTGACCGACCGCACCTGGTCGCGGTCGGGGCGGCCGGGGGTGCGCATCCCCACCAGGGCGCCGACGAGGGGGCGGCCCTCGTCGGCGACGGCGCGCAGCATGCGCTGGAACTCGCCGTCGTCGGAGGTGAGCATGATCTCGTCGGTGGCACGGCCGAGGTGGGCGGCGACGGGGAGGCCGTCCATGTCGGCCAGGGCCTGGTTGAGGTGGACGTAGCGCAGGTCCTGGTCGAGCATGACCAGGCCGATGGGGCAGGTCTCGAAGAGGGCGTCGAGGAAGGCGAGGTTGGTCTTCACCCGGTCGAGCTCGTCACCCCTGCTGGCCAGCCCCATGACCACCGGGTCGCCGGCGCTGCCGGCCACCGGGAAGACGCGGAACCCGCAGTCGAAGACGGAGCCGTCCCGGTGCAGGGCCGGCAGCCGGACCCGCCAGTACCCGAGGGTCCGGGCCCGTTCGGTCAGGCGCGCGGCGGAGCCGGGGGTGCCCGCGGGGGGTTCGGGGAAGAGGGCGGCGGCGGGCCGGGACAGCACGTCGGCGGCCTCGTGCCCGAAGAGGCCCTGCGCGCCGGGTCCCCAGAAGCGAATCCGGCCGTCGCCGTCCATGCCGAAGACGGCCACCGCCACGTGCTCCAGCAGGGACCCCGGCTCCGACCGGATCGGACCGGCGGCCCCCGCGCCCCCCGCCTGCTCCGACGGCACGGGAAGCCTCCTCTGCCCGGGGCGCGCCGGGTCCCGCTGCCGCTGCCCGCCCCCGCGGGGGCGGGGGACGCGCGGGGGGACGCGCCGCTCCCCTACATTCTGCGCGCCATCGGCGGAGCGGACATCACGGCGCCGGCTGGTCCCGCGCGACCACCCGGCGCGGGTCGAGGACGATCTGCCGGGGGGTCCAGCAGTCGGCGCTCTCGATCGCGATCGCGGCCGAGCAGCCGGCGCACAGCATGTTCGCGCCGCCGGTGCCGTCGGGGCCGCAGCAGCCGCCGCGGGTCCCCGGGTCGGTGGTGGGGGCCATGCCGCGGGCGTCGCCGGGGCCGATGACGATGCTGCCGGTCGGGCCGCCGGGGGCGAGGTGCGACTTCAGGGTGGGGTGGGGCACCTTGGAGAAGGCGGACGGCCCGGGGTCGTACGCGAAGCGGCCGGGCGGGACGCGCGGCGGGCACTCGCCCGCGGCCTCGTAGGGCAGCGGTCCCTCCCGCTCCGGGAAGGGCACCTCGTCGACCTCGGCGGTGAGGGCCGTACCGCAGTCGGCACATCGGAAGACGGTCATGCCCCATCCTCTCCGGCCGCCCAGCCGGTCAGGGCGACGAGGTCGAGGGCGATGTCGGTGACGGACCGGCCGTCGGTGGGGACGCGCACCACCCAGGGGGGCGCTTCGGCCTCCAGCCGCCGGGACATCAGGTCGCTGCGGCTCACGTGGGCGTCGTACTGGCTGCCGGTCTCGCGGACGGCCAGGCGCCGGCGGGCGGTGGCGTCGGCGGCGGTGAGGAGGACCCCGATGACGCGGGGCGTGCCGCCCATGGCGCGGGTGATCAGGGCGGGGTCCAGGACGGAGAAGGTGTTGGTGTAGATCAGCCGGCGCTGGCCGAGCGCGGTGTAGTTGCGCCAGAGCGCGGCCAGGTTGGCCTCGGTCAGCCGGGAGCGGTCGGGGTCGCCGGGCGGGGCGGGGTGCACCTGGTCGAGGTTGTCGCCCTCGACCAGGCAGTGGGCGACCCGGACGGCGCGCAGCCGCACCGAGACCTCCCAGCCGACCGCGGACTTCCCGACGCCGGACCGGCCGCCGATGAGCAGTACCTCGCAGGGACCGTCAGCCATCCGCCCAGCGAACCCCGCCCCGCCCCCGCCCGGAACCCACGGCCCACCGGCGCACGCGTCACCCGGGGGGGCGCACGGAACCCCGGACCCGCCCCTTCCGCCGCCGGCGGGCGGTGGGTCGGGCAGCCGCCCGACGGGACGGCCGGAAGGGCGCCGGGTGACGGGCGCCGGCCGCTGGCCTACGGGCCTCGGGCCGACCGGGCGCCGGGCGCCGGGCCGACGAGCGACGGGCCTCGGGCCGCCCGCGCGCCGGGCCGACAGGCCTCTGGCCGACGTGCCTCAGGCCGACAGGACACCGGGCCGACGGGCCTCGGACCGACGAGCTGACGAGCTGACGAGCGACGGGCCTCGGGCCGCCAGGTCTCAGGCCGCCCGGGCCTCAGGCCGGCAGGCCAGACGGGCCGAAGAGCGCCGGTCCGACGGGCCTAAGAGCGCCGGTCCGACAGGCCGACGAGCGACAGGCCTCGGGCCGACAGGCCGACAGGCCTCGGACCGACGAGCCGACGAGCGACAGGTCTCGGGCCGACAGGCCTCAGGCCGCCCGGGCCTCAGGCCGACAGGCCCTAGGCCGACCAAGCGCTTGGCCGACCGGCCGCCCGCGTACGTGGGCGGAGCCTCGTCCGGGCGGCGGCGGTCCCGGCCGCAGTGGCGCGGGCATGTTCCGCACGGGGTCGGCAGGGCCGACTCCTGCCGGGCCTCCCCGGGGTCCCGGCAGGACCGGGCCCGCTACCGCGCGGGCGTGCCCCGGCCGTTCAGCGGGGTGTTCGCGGTGATGGTGCCGTCCGAGCCGGACACCGTCACCGCGTGGCGGACGCCGTCCGGGCCGAGGACCACCGCGCGCCAGGCGCTGCCGCCGCCCTGCTGGGCGACCGCGCGCAGGCCCTCGACCTTGCCGCCCTCCACCGCCGCGGCCGCCTTCTCCGCCGCCTGGCCGATGGGCAGGGCCGGCAGCGGCGCGGGGGCCTGGGCGTGCCCCTGGCCGTGCCGGGCGAAGCCGCCGCGCGCGGGGCCGGCGCCGTCGCGGACCTTCGGCTCGGCCCTGGGGCCGCCCTCGGGGGCGTGCGCGCGGCCCGGTTCCGGGCGGACGAGGTGGCGGGCCCGGTCGGCGTGGCCGTGGTGGTGGCCGGCCACCGCAACCGCCGTCGCCCCGCCGCCCACGATCACCGCGGCCGCGCCGACGGCCACCGCCCAGCGCGCGCCCGTGCCCCGGCGGACCACGCCGCCCAGCCCCTTGCGCGCGGGCTTCGCGGGCTGCTCGGGCCCGGCGGGCTGTTCGGACGGCTGCTCGGACGGCGCGGACGGCGGCAAAGACTCAGACATACCGGGACTCCTCAGACACCACCGGGCACCACGCCCGGCTCGTCGCCGAGCATGCCGAGGCAATGCTGAAGCCCACCTGAAGCGACCTGAAGACCCCTTCAGCAAAGCCAGGACCCCACCTGAGACCCTGGGCGGCATGCGCGTACTGGTGGTGGAGGACGAACGACGACTGGCGCTCGCCCTCCAGCGGGGGCTCCGGTCGGAGGGCTTCTCGGTGGACGTGGCCCACGACGGGCCGCAGGGCCTGTGGATGGCCTGCGAGCACGACTACGACCTGATCGTGCTCGACATCATGCTGCCCGGCCTCAACGGCTACCGGGTCTGCGCCCGGCTGCGCGCAGCCGGCAACGAGTCCGGGATCCTGATGCTCACGGCGAAGGACGGCGAGTACGACGAGGCCGAGGCCCTGGACACCGGCGCCGACGACTTCCTCTCCAAGCCCTTCTCCTACCTCGTCCTCGTCGCCCGGCTCCGCGCCCTGGGCCGGCGCACGGGCCGCCGGGGCCCGCGGACCATGGAGTTCGGCGACCTGCTGGTCGACCCTGCGCGCCACCTGTGCTCCCGGGCCGGGACGGAGATACGGCTGACCGCCCGGGAGTTCGCGGTGCTGGAGTGCCTGGCCCGGCGCGCCGGCGAGGTGGTGCCCAAGCGGGAGATCCTGGAACAGGTGTGGGACAGCGCCTTCGACGGCGATCCGAACGTGGTCGAGGTGCACGTCAGCGCCGTGCGCCGGAAGATCGACGCGCCGTTCGGCCGGTCCGCCCTGGAGACCGTGCGCGGCGCCGGATACCGGCTGGCGGCCGACGGTGGCTGAGTCGCCGGCCCCGGCCCCGGCGGAGCCCGGCGCGGTGCGCCGCCTGCTCGGCCGCGTACGCGGACCCGTGCGCCGGCTGCTGCGGCGGATCGGGCCGACCACCGTCCGCGGACGGGCCACCGCGGGCGCCGTCGTCGTCGTGGCGGCGGCGCTCGCCCTGGCCTCGTTCGCCCTGCTCGGGCTGCTCAAGGCCAACCTGCTGCGCAACGCCGAGCGCGACGCCGAGCGGCAGGCCGTCACCATCGCCCGGCTCGCCGCCGCCGGCGGCCTGGACCGGATGCGCGCGCCGCTGGCCGGCGCCGACTTCGTCCAGGTGGTGGGCGCCCGCGGCCGGGTGCTGCGGGCCACCCCCAACCTAGCCGGCGTGCCCGCGCTCGGCCCCGGCGGGCCGTCCGGCCCCGGAACGGCCTTCCACACCTGGCGGGTCAGGCCGCTCGGCGGCGAACACCGGCTGCGGGTCGTCCAGGTCACCACGGACACCCCGCAAGGCCTGGTCACCGTGTACGTCGGCACCTCCCTGCGCGACGTGGACGCCGCCGACGACACCACCACCGCCGCGCTCGCGGCCGGCGGGCCGCTGCTCCTCGCCACGGTGGCCCTGGTCACCTGGCGGGTGACCGGCCGCGCCCTGCGGCCCGTCGAGGCGATCCGCGCGGAGGTCGCCGAGATCACCGACCGCGACCTGCACCGCCGGGTCCCGGTACCCCCCACCCGGGACGAGGTGGCCCGCCTCGCCGAGACCATGAACGCCACGCTGGACCGGCTGGAGTCCTCCGGGCACCGCCAGCGCCGGTTCATCGCCGACGCCTCGCACGAACTGCGCAGCCCGCTCACCGTGCTGCGCACCCAGCTGGAGGTGGCGCTGGCCGTCCGGGACCCGGAGCTGTGGCCGGAGCTGATCGGCGGGGCGCTGGAGGACACCGAGCGGCTCCAGCACCTGGCCTCGGACCTGCTCCTGCTGGCCCGGATCGACGCCGCCCAGCCCGTCGCGGCGGACCGGCTGGACCTGGGCGACCTGGTGCGGTCCGCGGTCGAGGCCCGCCTCGGCGACCGGGTCCCCGTACGCACGGAACTGGAGGCCGGCCTGGAGGTGGAGGGCAGCGGGCTGTGGCTGACCCGGGTGGTCACCAACCTGCTCGACAACGCCCAGCGGTTCGCCGACCGCCGGGTCGAGGTCGTCCTGCGCAGCACGACCGCCGGCGGGGCGCGGACGGCCGTGCTGGAGGTCCTCGACGACGGTCCCGGCATCCCGCCCGCCGACCGGGAGCGGGTCTTCGAGCGGTTCACCCGGCTGGACGACGCCCGCAGCCGCGACCACGGCGGGGCCGGCCTGGGCCTGGCGATCGCCCGCGACCTGACCACCCACCACGGCGGCACCCTCACCGCCGAACCCGCCGCCCGCGGCGCCCGCCTGCGGGCCGTCCTGCCCGCGGCGGCCGTCTCCTGACGGGAACTTGACGCCGTCCGACCGGGTCCATACGCACCGCTGACGTACGGGCGGCGCCTGCGGGCGTTCAATGGAGGCCGGACGGTTGGCGGCGCGACGCGGGAGGGGCCGGCGGTGGGCGGACGACGGGTGGTTGTGGGCGTGAGCGGCGGGCCCGGCAGTCTGACGGCCCTGCACCGGGCCGCCGACGAGGCCCGGTTGCGCGGGGCCGGGCTGTGGGCGGTGCTGGCCTGGCAGCCGCCCGGCGGGGGGCTGGGCGGCCGGACCTCCTGCGTCTGCGACGCCTACCCCGAGTACCGGGCGGCGGCGGCCGGGCGGCTGCACGACGCCGTCGTCGACGCCTTCGGGAAGGGCGGCCCGGGCGTGCCCATGACGGCGCAGATCGTACGGGGCACCCCGCGGGCGGTCCTGGTCGACGCCGCCCGGGACGCGGACGACCTGCTGGTGGTCGGCGCGGGCCGCCGGGGCCGGCTGCTGGGCGCCCTGCTGCCCTCGGTGGCACGCCACTGCCTGGCGCACGCTCCGTGCCCCGTGCTCGCCGTGCCGCCGAACCCGCTGGAGGCCCAGCTGAACACCGTGCGGCGGCGCAACGCGTGGCGCCTCCGGCTGGACGCGCGGGAGCTGGCGGGCTGAGCCCGGCTTCCCGGCCGGCCGTCCCACCGGACACCGGCCGGGAAGCGGTCGACGATTGTCCGATTCGGGGTCACACATCACGCGAGGGACAAGCTAAGATCACGACGTGGTCACAGCCAGGTCCCCCCGTACGCCGCAGTCCCGCGCCTCCGCGGGCCTGCTGCACCTGCTCGGGCTGACCCTGCTGCTGTTCGGCCTGCTCTGCGCGCACGGCGCCGCCTCGCACGACGCCGCCCACACCGCCGGCACCGCCAACGCCACCGCACCCGTGGCACGGGCGGCGGCTTCCGTCTCCGAGGCCCCGGCCCCGGCGATGGAAGCCGACCGCCACTCCCCCTCCCATCCGGTCCACGACTGCGACCCCCAGCCCCACCGGGCGGCCTCCGCGGCGGACGCGACCGTCACTCCCCCGGCGGCCACCGCCGTCCGGCCCGCCCCCGTGGTCCACCCGGGCGCCGTCGGCCACGCCGGTGCCGCCTGCCACCGGGGCGGAGCCGCCGCCCCCGTGCACCCCGGCACGTCCACAGTCCTCCAGGTGTAGACCCGGGATCCTTCCGGGCCCGTCCCGCGATCCCCGCCACCCCCTCCCGCACGGGACGAGGGGTGCCCGCCGCACGGAGGAAACTTGCCTACCCGTCACGCCGTTCCCCGGCATCCCCACTCACACCCCTTTCATCCCGGTTCGCCCTGGTATCGCATGCTGGTCGTCGGCATGCTCGGCGCGCTGCTCCTCGCGGCCCTCGCCTGCGCCTCGCACGGGCACGCCGACGTCTCGTACGGCTCGTCGGCGGCCGGAGCGGCGCTGGAGTCCGGGCCGACGGCCCCTGCAGAGCCCCTCGGCCACACGGACCCGCATCCGGGCCACGGTTCCAGCTGCGCCTCCTCCGACCCGGCCCCCACCGGCCAGGGTCCGGCCCCCCTGCCGGCCGTGCCCGCACGGCCGTCGGCGGATGCGGGCGCCGCCCCGGCGGCGGCCCGGGCCGCGCCCCCGGGCGCCGCCGGACCCGCCGTCGCCCGCTCAGGACGTTCCACTCTGACCATCGTCTGTCGATGGCGGCTCTAGTCCGCTCCCGTAAGCCCGTTCGCAACGGCTGACGTATGCCCGAACGGGCGGACCATGCCCTGCCCAGGCTCGGCATTTCCCACGAGCGCGACCACCGACGCACCATCGAACGAGAGCGGAACAATGCATTCTTCGGCCACCGACGTCACTCCTCCCGCCCGCTCCGGCCTCTCCGGGCTGGTCGGCAACACTCCCCTGCTGCGCGTGTCGGAGCCCCTGGCCCCGGCGGGGCGCGGCTTCTGGGCGAAGCTCGAGGGCTTCAACCCCGGCGGCATCAAGGACCGGCCCGGCCTGCACATGGTCGAGCGGGCCCGCGCCCGGGGCGAACTGAAGCCGGGCGCCCGGATCATCGAGTCCACCAGCGGCACCCTCGGTCTCGGCCTCGCCCTGGCCGGCATGGTCCACGGGCACCCCGTCACCCTCGTCACCGATCCGGGCCTGGAATCGTCGATGACCCGCCTGCTGACGGCGTACGGGGCCCAGGTCAACGTCGTCTCCGAACCGCACCCCACCGGCGGCTGGCAGCAGGCCCGCCGCGACCGCGTCACCCAGCTGCTGGCCCAGCACCCCGGCTCCTGGTGCCCGGACCAGTACAACAACCCGGACAACACCACCGCCTACACCCCGCTGGCCCTCGAACTGGCCACCGAGCTGCACCACATCGACGTCCTGGTGTGCAGCGTCGGCACCGGAGGGCACTCGGCGGGCGTCTCCCGCGTCCTGCGCCAGCTCTACCCCGAGCTGAAGCTGGTGGGCGTGGACACCGTCGGCTCCACCATCTTCGGCCAGCCCGCGCGGACCCGCCTGATGCGCGGCCTCGGTTCGAGCATCTACCCGCGCAACGTCGCCTACGAGCAGTTCTCCGAGGTGCACTGGGTCGCCCCCGGCGAAGCCGTGTGGACCTGCCGCCAGCTCGCCGCGTCCCACTACGCCGCCGGCGGCTGGAGCGTCGGCGCGGTCGCCCTGGTGGCCGGCTGGCTGGCCCGCACCCTGCCCGAGGACACCCGGATCGCCGCGGTGTTCCCCGACGGGCCGCAGCGCTACCTCGGCACCGTCTACGACGACGACTACTGCGCCGCGCACGGGCTGCTGGACTCCCCGCCGGCCGCGGAGCCCGAGACGATCGGCCGCCTGGACGAGAAGGAGGTCACCCGCTGGACGCGCTGCGCGAGCGTGGTGGACCCGCTGACCCTGCACGCGTCGGAGGTTCCCGCCTGATGAAGGGCACCCTCGCGCAGGTCCGCACGTACGAGCGCAGCGTCCAGCTGCTGATGGTCAACCAGTTCACCATCAACCTCGGCTTCTACATGCTCATGCCCTACCTCGCCACACACCTGGCCGGCCCGCTCGGGCTGGCCGGCTGGACGGTGGGGCTGATCCTCGGCGTGCGCAACTTCAGCCAGCAGGGCATGTTCCTGATCGGCGGCACCCTCGCCGACCGCCTCGGCTACAAGCCGATGATCATCACCGGGCTCGCGCTGCGCATCGCCGGCTTCGCGACCCTCGGGCTGGTGGACTCCGTCCCGGCGCTGATCGCCGCGTCCGCGGCGACCGGGCTGGCCGGGGCCCTGTTCAACCCGGCCACCCGGGCCTACCTGGCGGCCGACGCGGGCGAGCGCCGGGTGGAGGCCTTCGCCCTGTTCAACGTCTTCTACCAGGCGGGCATCCTGCTGGGCCCGCTGGTGGGCATGGTGCTGACGGGCGTCGACTTCCGCGTCACCTGCCTGGTGGCGGCCGGGATCTTCGCGGTGCTGAGCATCGTGCAGATCCGGGCACTGCCCGCCCGCCGGGGCAACGACGCCGCCGAACGGGCCGACGGCCCCCGGGAGGGGGTGCTCGTCCAGTGGCGCGGGATCCTCCGCAACCGGCCGTTCCTGCTGTTCTCCGTGGCGATGATCGGCTCGTACGTGATGACCTTCCAGGTGTACATGGCGCTGCCGCTGGAGGTCCGGCGCGTCGGCGGCGAGGGCGGCTTCGGCACGGCCGCGGTGGCGGTGCTCTTCGCGGTCTCCGGGCTGAGCACGATCCTCTTCCAGACCCGGGTCACCGCCTGGTGCAAGGCCCGTCTGGAGCCGGGCCGGGCCCTGGCCTGGGGGCTGCTGGCCATGGGGGCGGCGTTCCTGCCCCTGCTGGCCGCGACGGCGCTGCCCGTACCCGAGTCGCAGCTGGGGACGCGGCTGCTGGCGGCGGTGCCGCCGGTGCTGGCGGCGCTGCTGCTGGCCGTCGGGACCATGATCGCGTACCCGTTCGAGATGGACACCATCGTCCGGCTCTGCGGGGACCGCCTGGTCGCCACGCACTACGGGCTGTACAACACGGTGTGCGGGGTCGGCATCGCCGTGGGCAACCTGCTCACGGGGGCGGCACTGGACGCGGCCCGCTCCGCCGGGATGTCGGCGCTGCCCTGGCTGGCGCTGTTCGTCCTGGGCCTCGGGTGCACGGCCGCCCTGTACGGCCTCGACCGCACGGGCCGTCTCGCCCCGTCCGCCCGCACGCCCCGCGCCGAGGCGGTGCCGGCCTGACCCCGTACCGGTGTGGACCCGGGGGCGGGGCGGGGGGGGGGGGGGGGGGGGGGGGGGGGGGGGGGGGGGGGGGGGGGGGGATGGGGGGGGGGGGGGGGGGTGAG